>NZ_JBJZOK010000005.1:0-354387 GCF_047200615.1 Nocardia sichangensis | reverse complement strand
GGGCGGGGGGCCCCCCCCCCCCCCCCCCCCCCCCCGGGGGGGGGGGGGGGGCCCCCCCCCCACGGCTCGTCCACAGCGGTCAACGGTCCTCGGTGAGAACAGGTTTGAGATCGAGGATCGGTGTGCCGTGCACAGCTTCGAGGTTGCGGACGTGGATGCGGGTTCCGGTGACGGCCAGGACATGGACGCTGTGCAGACCGATCGGATTGGGCCGATGTGGGGCGCGGGTGACGAAGACGCCGGTGGTCGCGCGAGTCGCGTCACCACGCGGGTGGATGGTGAGTGTTTCGCGGTCGGCACGATCGAGCCAGGTCAATACCAAGATGTCCATGCCTGCGGCGAGTCCGTCGAGGGCGGGGGCATATCGGTCATCGATGACCAGCCAGGCCGGCGGGGCTCCTTCATCGGGTTGGCGGGGAGCGGTGGCGGGGTCGGTCAGCACGGATTCGACGTGCCCGATCGGGCGCAGCGTGTAATCGGTCATGATGTCCTTGCCGTTCTCGCAGGTGGTTCGAGCCCGTTGCCCTCGGGCGTCGAATCACCCAAGAGCGACGGGCTCGGCTTTCGGAATATTGCCGATATCAGGACTGCCGGATCACCGCGAGGTCGAACTCCAGCGTCACCTTCGGAGCGACCATGCCCGCGGCCGCCTTCCAGTGCACCCCCCAGTCCTTGCGGTTGATCGTGGTTGCGCCGGTGAAGCCGACTCGGAGGGCGCCGTTCGGGTCGTTCCGCACGCCGGCCGGTTCGAAGTCGACGGTCACCGGCTTGGTGACACCGCGGATGGTCAGGTCGCCGGTGACCTGGACTGTGGTCTCGTCGACCCGCGCAACCCCGGTCAGGGCGAAGGTGATGGTCGGGTGGTCATCGGCGGCGAGGAACTTTCTGCCCAGCAGATCATCGCGCCGCCGGTTGCGGGTGTCGATGCTCGCGGCCTGGATCCGCAGCCCGCCGCTGGACTTCGAGGGGTCGCCGAAGTGCAGATGCGCGCTGCCGTCGAATTCCCCGAAACTCCCGCGCACCCGGGTGGCCATGGTGTGCCGGGCGATGAAGCCGATTCGTGTGCGGGCGGTATCGATGACGAAGTCGCCGGTCAGGTCGGCGAGTTCGATGGTGGTTGACATGGTCGGTCACTCCTGGCGAGGTCGGATGGGTCGGGCGAGCCGGCCGCTCGAAGCGTGGTGCGGTAACGTGGGTCTCACGCCCGGCCGGGATCGCGGGTGATGGTGCGCGCGATGGCGAGGGCGGCGAGTTTGTCGGGGTTACGGATGCCGTAGCCGTTGACGATCACGTCGTCGACGATGTCCAGCACGAGAACGGCCTCCAGATGGTCGCCGGTGTAGATGGCGACCGCGGGCTCGCTGTTGCAGTTCACCGGCTCGATCCGCATGCCGGGCCTGCGGTGCACTGCTTGCAGCAGGTTCAGCAGAATCGTGGCAACTTGCTCGGCGCCGGTCATCACCAACTGGCGTACCGCGGTGATCTTGCCGCCGCTGTCGGTGGTCCAAGTGACATTCGGCGCGAGCATCGACAGCAGGCCCGCCAGGTCACCAGTGGTCGCCGCCGTCATGAATTTCTCGGTGAGTTCGGCGATCCGGGCGCGGTCGTACGGCCCGAACCGGTTGCGTCGCGACCGGACGTATTCGCGGGCGCGGTAGGCCATTTGACGCACCGCCGCCGCGGATTTGCCGACCGATGCGGCGATATCGTCGTAACCGAAGGCGAATACTTCGCGCAGCACGAACACCGCGCGTTCATCCGGGGTGAGCGATTCCAGCAGCACTAGCATCCCCATCGAAACCGACTCGGCGAGAACCAGATCACTCGCGGCATCGTGCTCGGTGAGCAGCAGCGGCTCGGGCAACCATGGTCCGATGTATTCCTCGCGGCGGCGAGCGCTGAGCCGCAGCGCGCTGAGCGCCTGCCGGGTCACCACCTGCGCGAGATACGATTTGGTGTCCCGCACCGTCGCAAGGTCCACCTGGGCCCACCGCAGGTAGCTGTCCTGCAGCACGTCGTCGGATTCGGTCGCCGAGCCGAGGATTTCGTAGGCGATCGTGAACAGCAACGGCCGCAACAGGGTGAACCGCGCGGCATGCTCATCGGTAGTGCTCACGAGTTGGCCGCCATCTCCGAATCGGACAGCGGGAGCCGCCTGCCGCCCTTGAGCCAGAACAGCGAGCCGGGCTTGCGGGCTTCCCATCGAATTCCCCACAGCGTCCACTTGGTAGCCGTCTCCTTGATCGGCGCGCCGACGCGGCCGGAGATATGGGCGTTCATGGGTGTGTCGTCCTTGTGCGCGAGCTGCACGATGCCCGCGCGGCGGCCGAGGCTGACGTTGGATCCGAGGAACGCCATGTCCAGTGCCGCGGGCGCAGTGCCTGCGATGCGGGCCAGCACCGTGTCGGCGGCGTGAGCGCCGAGCGGCCCGGCGGCTTGGCAGCTCATGCGCAGCGGCTGGTTCGACGGGGCGGCGGCGTCCCCGGCCGCGACGATACGGTTGTCGTCGACGCTGGTCAGGGTCTCGTCGGTGAGGAGCCGCCCGAGAGCGTCGGTGTGCAGGCCGCTGCGTGTGGCCAGCTCCGGCACACCGAACCCGGCGGTCCAGATGGTGACCGCGCTCGGCACCACGCAGCCGTCGGACAAGACGATCGACTCCCGCAGGACCTCGGCCACCCGCACATTCTCGAGCACCTCGACGCTGTTGCGGGCCATCCACCGGGCCACCACCCGTCGCGCCCGCTCCGAGAAACTCGGAGCCAATCGATCGCCGCATATCAGTGTGACGGCGCGCCCCTGTTCGGCCAGCTCGGCCGCTGTTTCGATGCCGGTGAGCCCGCCACCGACCACGGTGATCGGGGCCTGCGTCGGCAGCTCTTCGATGGCGGCCCGCAGGCGGTGAGCGTGCTCCAGTTCCGCTATGGGGTAGGCGAATTCGACCGCTCCCGGCACTGTGGTGGGCGGGGCCGCGGTGCTGCCGACCGCGTAGACGACATAGTCGTAGTCCAGTGCGCGGCCCGATGCCAGCTCTACGGTCCGCGAGGCGGTATCGATGCGGGTGGCGTCATCGACGACCAGGCGCACACCGTCGCCGAGCAGCGGGCCGTAGTCCGCCTCGGCCTCTCCGGTACCGGCCACCAATTGATGCAGCCGCAGTCGTTGGACGAACTTCGGACGAGAGTTGACCACGGTGATCTCGACGTCGTCGCGCTGTCGCAGTCGATTGGCTGCCACGGCGCCGGCATAGCCGCCGCCGATGACCACGACCTTGAAGCTGGTGCTGTTGTGCTCCGTCATGCCTACGAGACGCTGCCGACCACCGAGAAATAACAGTAGGTGATGCAGTTCACTGCCCGGTCAGGCCTGCCGGCGAACCCACCGCTCGCAGTCGCGGTTGTGGTGCGGCGTCCAGCGTGCGGCCCGTCCCGCCGGAGGACCTACGGAGTGGGCGCCGCCCGAGGTGACCGCCCCCGAATCACCCCGGCTCGCTCCCCGCTGGACGATCACAGTTCGCGCAGTTTTCGTCAGGCGGCCTGTGCCGCGGGGTCCGGCTTCGGGGCGACGACCCGTTCCCGGGTGCGCAGCGAAGCCCACAATGCGGCGGTGGCGGCGGTACACGCCGCGGCCCCGCCCACGTGCACGACGACCAGCGCCGCAGGGACGTCGGTGAAGTACTGCACGATGCCGACCAGACCCTGGGCGCAGACCAGTCCCAGCAGCACGAAAAGGCGGGTGCGCACAGCGGGTGTGATACCGACCGCGAACAAACCGAAGGCCAAGCCGATCAGCAGAGCGAGGTAGCCGACGAGCAGCTGCGAATGCAGATGCACCAGGGTGACGATCTCCACTTGCAACCGCTCTACGGGACGTTCGATGCTCTTGTCGCCCGCGTGCGGGCCTGCGGCGGTCACCAGGGTGCCCGCGACCAGGACCGCCGCGAGCGCGACCCCCGCCAGCGCGGTCAGCCAGCGCAGCGGCGCGGGAGCCTGCACGGTGTCGATGCCGTCGTCGGGTTCACCGATCTTCGCGTACAGCACCACCGCGAGCCACACCATCACCATGGATGCGAGCAGGTGCGTGGACACGGTCCACCACAGCAGTCCGGTGCGTACCGTGAGGCCGCCGATGACCGCCTGCACGACGGTGCCGCCGGGCATCAGCCACGCGTACACCAGCACCTCGCGGCGGCGGCGCGCCCGGGTAACGGCCAGCACGATCGCCGCCGCGCACAGCGTGACCACGAAAGTGAGCAGCCGGTTGGAGAACTCGACCGCCTGGTGGATGGCCGGTACCTCCGACACCGCGACCGGCGTGAAGCTGCCGGGGAAGCACTGCGGCCAGGTCGGGCAGCCCAGGCCGGACGCGGTGACCCGCACGACGGCGCCGGTCACCGAAATGCCCGCCTGGGAGAGGATGACCGCGAGCGCGATCAGGCGCTGCACCCGCGAGGAGGGCAGCGGCAGCTTGTCGACGAGTCGCAAGAACGCGCGATACAGCACGTCGAAAATGGTAGCCGGGCCGGATCCGGCGGTTTCATCCGGTCTACTACATTTCGTCGTTGAAGCTCAGTGGAAGCGGAACAGGCGGGTGGCCGCGACGCCCGACACCGCGCCCCACACCGCGAGCACGGCGATCCCGAACCAGTCGACGCTGGTGTGCATCGCGCTCTCCAGCGCTTCGGCCAACGCCCCCGAGGGCACCAGCCTGGCCAGTACGCTCACCACCGTGGGCAGGTCGTCGGAGGCGAACACGATGCTGGCGACGCCGAGCATGACGAACCACAGGATGTTCGCCAGCGCGAGCACCACCTCGGCCTTGAGAGTGCCGCCCAGCAGCAGGCCCATCGCCGCGAACGTCGCGGTGCCGAGCGCGATCACCGCCGCGCCCAGCAGCAACCCGAGCGGTTCCGGCCGCCAGCCCAGCGCGAAGCCGATGAGGCCGAGCAGCACGGCTTGCAGCACGACCACGATGAGCACCGCCGCGCACTTGCCCGCGATGACGCCCCAGCGCGGCAGCGCCGTCGCGCCGAGCCGCTTGAGCGCGCCGTAGCGGCGGTCGAAGCCGACCGCGATGGCCTGACCGGTGAACGCGGTGGACATGACGGCCACCATCATCACCGCGGGCACGATCTTGTCCACCCGGTCCGCGCCGAGGTCGCCGAACGGCAGCAGGCTGAGGCCGACCAGCAGGGTGATCGGGATGAACATGGTCAGCAGCAGTTGTTCGCCGTTGCGCAGCAACAGGATCAGTTCGAGCCTGGTCTGCGCGAGCAGCATCGCGGCGCGGGTGCTCGGACGCGGGGCGGGAGCGAAAGTGCCCGGCGCGAAACGGTTGGCGGTCCGGTCGTGCTCGCTCATCCGCGCAGGTCCCGTCCGGTCAGTTCGAGGAAGACGTCCTCGAGGCGGCGCTGGTCGATCCGGATGTCGGTGGCCAGCACGTCCATCCGCGCGCACCACGCGGTGACGGTGGCGAGCACTTGCGGATTGATCTCGCCCTCCACCAGATAGGTGCCCGGCGTGGTCTCCCGGGGCGTGAAGCCTTCGGGCAGGGCGTTGGCCAGCAGTTCCAAGTTCAGTTTGGGCGGGGCGCAGAAGCGCAGCTGCCCGGCCGCGCCGTGGGCGGTGACCTCGGCCGGGGTACCGGAGGCGACGATGCGGCCGTGGTCGATGATCACCAGTTGGTCGGCGAGCTGCTCGGCCTCGTCCATCATGTGCGTGGTCAGCACGACGGTCACCCCGTCGCGGCGCAGGGCATCGATCAGCTCCCAGACGATCAACCGGGCCTGAGCGTCCAGCCCCGCGGTTGGCTCGTCGAGGAACACGATTTCCGGCTTGCCCACCAGTGCGCAGGCGAGAGCGAGCCGTTGCTGTTGTCCGCCGGAGAGGCGGCGGTAGGGGGTGCGGCGGTTGTCCTGGAGGCCGAGCGTGCGCAGCAGCCAGTCGGGGTCGAGCGGGTCCGCGGAGTAGGCGGCCACCAAATCGAGCATCTCGCCCGCCCGCGCACCGGGATACGCGCCGCCGCCCTGCAACATGACGCCGATGCGGGGGCGCAGTCGTTCGGAATCGGCGACGGGGTCCAGGCCGAGCACGCGCACCGTGCCCGCGTCCGGCGCGGCGAATCCCTCGCACATCTCCACCGTCGTGGTCTTGCCCGCGCCGTTCGGGCCGAGCAGCGCGAGCACCCGCGCCGGTTCCACCTCGAACGTCAGGCCGTCCACCGCGGTGATCTGGTCGTACCGCTTGACGACGCCGTCCACGCTGACAGCAGGCCCGGAAGCTGTCGTCACGACGCCGCCTCGCCGGCGCTCGATTCCGGCGCACCCGGTGATGCTGTGTAGACGGCTCCCTCGCCACGCTCGGTCACGATGTCACACCGTAAGAGGTGGGCACCTGTGACGGAGCCGACACCCCCGTCTGCCCGCGCCAGGGCAGCGAATTGCGCGTGATCACGATGAACAGCACCCCGACGATCACGGTGGCGATCGCGGCGCCCACGATCTGGAACACCTCGAGATCGGCGCCGCGCGGCATCAGGATCACGCTCACGATCGCCGAGAACGCCACCGCCGGAACGCGGAACACCGGCCTGGTCGCCCACGCGGCCATCGGGACGATCGCCCACAGCAGATACCAGGGCTGCACCACCGGGAAAAGCAGCACGATCGCGCCGAGCGCCACGCCGAGCGCGCCGACCGGATGCAGCCGCCCGGTGCCGGTGGCGACCAGCATGCGCACGGTGAAGAAGCCCGCGACCAGTGCCGCGATCGGGCGGGTGATGCTCAGCAGCGCGGTGGTGTGATCGCCGAGCCCGAGCAGCACGCCGCCGAATCCGGTGATGATGCCCAGCACCGTGGGCAGCGACATCCAGCTGCGCACCACGCTCGCGGTGTTCAGCGTGTAGATCCAGCCGAAGCCGAGCCCGCTCACCGAACTGATGAAAAGCGTTGTGCCGATGGCTATCGCGCCGAGCATGGCGGCCGCGATGGCCACCGTGCGCAGTGAGGCTCCCCACCTGCGAGCCAGCGCCATGCCGACGAAACCGAGCGCGATGATCGAGGTGAACTTGATCGACGACGACAGCGTGATGATGACCGCGCCGCCGATCAGCCGCGCATAGGCGCGGCCGTCGAACGGGTGGGTGTCCTCGATGGCGCGCAGGCAGAACTCCAGGCCCGCCAGCATCAGGCCGAGCATCAGCGCGTCGTTGTGCACGCCGCCGACCAGATGGAACAGCACGAGCGGGTTGGCCGCGCCGAGCCACAGCGCGCTGACCGGCGCGACGCCGCAGCGCACCGAGAGCCGGGGCAGTGCCCAGACGATCAGCGCGACGCCGCCGAGCGCGAGGATCCGGTGC
Organism: Nocardia sichangensis; assembly: GCF_047200615.1. Taxonomy (NCBI): domain Bacteria; kingdom Bacillati; phylum Actinomycetota; class Actinomycetes; order Mycobacteriales; family Nocardiaceae; genus Nocardia; species Nocardia sichangensis. The sequence continues at coordinate 347,034 of NZ_JBJZOK010000005.1, read as the reverse complement.
ACCCACACGCCCGCGATGATGTTGTCGCCGGTGAGTTCGGCGATGCCGCGGCCGATCCAAAGGAACAGCGGGCCATAGGGCGCGGGGGTGTCACGCCAGATGGTCGGGACGTTGTTGGTGAGGACGTTGTCGATCCCGAGCCCCGCGACCGGGCCTTCCTCGTAGGGGTCGATGCCGCGCGCGGCGATCTCGCTCTGCGCCAGATAGGAGTAGACGTCGTTGCTGAACAGCGGAGGAGCGACGCTGAGCGGGATCAGCCACAGCAGCAGCGTGCGATCGAGTTGCGATCGGGTCAGCCGGTGCAGTGGTGAACCGCCGATACCGCCCACCGCGAACCGGCCCAGCAGCAGCCAGGCCAGCACCACGACGACGGTGCCGGTCATGCACATGGCCAGCGAGCCGGTATGGGCGCGGGCGAAGATGCCAAGCACCCGGACGCCGGACGTGGGGTTCTGGTGCACCGGCTGCGCGCCGATGCCCAGCGCGCTGATCGCCATCAGCACCGTGCCGGTCGCGCCCATCAGCCGGATCCGGTCGAGCTGCGCCAGCTCCTTGCGATCGAGACCGGGCACCTCCGACTCGTCGCGATGCAACACCGCGATCGTGTGATCGGCCGCGGGCACGTCGAGTCCGAGTGCCCGGCGCCCGAACGCCAGTGTCCTGCGCCGCGCGCCCTCCAGTACCGCCACGCCACGAAGCCTAGTTCGAACGGCGAGCACACACCGCGAACGGACCCCGGTCGTTCCGCCCGGGCCCGCCCCGCTCACACGGCACAATCGACGCATGGTTTCGGAGTCCAGGCGGCGGATCGAGGTGGCCGCCTCCGGGCTGCTGGCGCGGCACGGGTATCACGGGTTCGGTCTGAAGGCGTTGAGCGAGGCGGCCGAACTGCCGTACGGCTCGATCTACCACCACTTTCCGGGCGGCAAGGAGGAGATCGCGGTCGCGGCGATCACCGGGACCGGCGTGCTGACCGGCCGGATGATCCGGCAGGCGCCGACCGACGTCTTCGCCACCTTGGCCACGCTGTTCGAATTCATGGTGGGCAAGCTCGCGGATTCGGAATGGACCGACGGGTGCCCGATCGGGACGCCCGCGCTGGACGGCGGCAGCGACGTGGCGGCGGTGCGCTCGGCCTGTGTGCGCGCCTTCGACACGATGGAGCAGGCGTTCGCCGGGCTGCTCGCCGAACTCGGCCTCGGCGGGGAGGATGCGGCCGAACTCGCCGCCACGGTGGTCGCCGCCTACGAGGGGGCCACCATCCTGGCCCGGATCCGCCAGACGGACGCACCGCTGCGCACGGTCGCGAAGTCGATGGAGCGGCTGATCCGGGCGACATTCGCGGCGGCGGGAATCGGTGGCGCGGTCTCGGCGGCGGAAGGTTCGGACGAAATCGAAGCCGATGCGGTCACTGTCGACCGGAAATTTTCCGGAAATGCGCGCGGACAGGGAGATTCGAAGTGAAGCCGTTGACTAGAAAGAACGTTCTAGCGACACTCGGACGATGAAGCGACTGATGCTGACCGGCCCCGGTGCGATGCGCTGGGAAGACCACCCCGAACCCGTACTGAGCGGGCCCGATCAGGCGCTCGTGCGGCCGGTCGCGCTGGCCACCTGCGACATCGATCCGGCCGTGCTGCGCGGCGCCTTCCCGCTACCCGGGCCGTATCCCTTCGGGCACGAGGGAGTCGCCGAAGTGGTCGAGGTGGGGCCGGAGGTCCGCGACGTCGCGGTGGGCGACCTCGTGGTGGTGCCGTTCCAGATCTCGTGCGGCGCCTGCCGGGCGTGCGCGCGCGGCCGGACCGGGAACTGCACCAGCCATCCGCGGCTGTCCAGTTTCGGCCTCGGTCCGATGGGCGGGCTGGACTGGGGCGGGTTGTGGGCCGACCTCGCGCTCGTGCCGCACGCCGACGCCATGCTGGTCCTGCTGCCCTCCGGCGTCGACCCGGCCGCAGTGGCCAGCGCCAGCGACAACATCCCGGACGCCTACCGCTCGGTCGGCCCCCAGCTGGCCGCCGATCCCGCCGCCGAAGTCCTGGTGATCGGCGGCCCCGCCGCGCCGTCGATCGGTCTGTACGCCGCCGGGCTCGCGGTCGCGCTCGGCTCCGCCCGTGTGGTCTATCTCGACGACTCCGACCAGCGGCTCGAGATCGCGAAATCGCTCGGCGCCGAGGCGATCGAAGGCCCGCGCGACGCCCGGGTGGGACGGTTCCCGATCGTGGTCGAGGCGGCCGGCGGGGCGAAGGCGCTGCGCGCGGCGATCGATGCGGCGGCGTACGACGGCTGGTGCACGAGCGTCAGCGTGCAGTCGCAGGATGTCGCCCTGCCGATCCTGGACATGTACACCCGCTGCTGCACCTTCCACACAGGTCGCGCGCACGTCCGCCCGGTCATTCCCGAGGTGCTCGATCTCGTCGCCGCGGGGCGCTTCGACCCGTCGCTGGTCACCACCGTGACGGCCGCGTGGGACGAGGCGGTGGACGCGCTGCTGGAGACGCCGATGAAACTGGTCGCCGTGCGCTGAGCGCCTGTGACGAATCGCACTGCGTGCCCTGTCCCCGACCCCGATAGGAGGGCTGTCCGCTCGACGCTCGACGCCCGGAGTCGTGCGGACGCGGCTCGCCTGGTTCCGAGCGGCGTTTTTTCTGCGCAGGTCAGCCGGAAAAGTTGTGCTGCGACCCGGCATCGCATCGGGTGGACACCTGTCCGGCACGCGGCATGAGGCCCTCCACCGTGCCGGAATCGCCGCAGGTCGACGGGGCCGCTGACTCAGGGCACCCTTATTAGCTTTCGGGAACGAATTCCGCCACACTGATGTTGTGAAAACCGTGGGTTTGCGGAGGAACGACGAAGGAGCCGGTCGCAAGGCCGACGCCGGGTCGGTTGCTGCGCCCGCGACGGTCGGCGGCGAAGGGCATACCCGAGCGGCCATCGTCCAGCTGCTGCTGGAGGAAGGACCGATCACCGCCACCGCCATCGGGAACCGGCTCGGCCTGGCCCCGGCGGGCGTGCGCAGGCACTTGGACGCGCTGATCGATTCGGGTCAGGCGCGGGCCGGTCGATCGGCGCCCTGGCAGCAGAAAGGCCGGGGCCGCCCGGCCAAGCAGTACCAGCTCACCGCGGCCGGACGCGGCAAACTCGGCCACGCCTACGACGATCTGGCCGGAGCCGCCATCCGGCAGCTCGGAGAGATCGGCGGCGAACAGGCCATCACCGAGTTCGCCCGCAAACGAGCACGCACTATCGTGGCCGGGATCGAACCGGTCGGTGAGCACACCACGGAACAGACCACGGCCAAGGCCGAGGAGATCGCCGAGGCGTTCACCGACGCCGGGTTCGCGGCCACCACCCGCAAGGTGGGCACCGGCGTGCAGATCTGCCAGCACCACTGCCCCGTGGCGCACGTCGCCGAGGAGTTCCCGCAGCTGTGCGCGGCGGAGCTCGAGGCGTTCCGTGAGCTGCTCGGCACCCATGTGCAGCGGCTGGCCACGATCGCCAACGGCGATTGCGCGTGCACTACGCACGTGCCGCTGCTCGTCCTGCCCGCAGGCCGGACCGAAACTTCAGCACCAACCGCTGCACAGCCCGCAGCGGTACGAACGAACGACTCCGGAAGGAGTGCCGAATGACGACGACCACCGACCAGGTGCAACCGCTCACCCAGGAAGAGGCGATCGCCTCCCTGGGCAAATACGGTTACGGCTGGGCCGATTCGGATGTGGCCGGCGCCAGCGCGCAACGAGGTCTGTCCGAGGCGGTTGTCCGCGACATCTCGGCGAAGAAGAACGAGCCGGAATGGATGCTCGAACAGCGGCTGAAGGCGCTACGCATCTTCGATCGCAAGCCCATGCCGATCTGGGGCTCCAACCTCGACGGCATCGACTTCGACAACATCAAGTACTTCGTGCGCTCGACCGAGAAGCAGGCCGCGTCCTGGGACGAGCTGCCCGAGGACATCAAGAACACCTACGACAAGCTGGGCATCCCCGAAGCGGAGAAGCAGCGGCTGGTCGCCGGTGTCGCCGCGCAGTACGAGTCCGAGGTCGTGTACCACCAGATCCGCGAGGACCTGGAGGCCCAGGGCGTGATCTTCCTTGACACCGACACCGGTCTGAAAGAGCACCCGGAGATCTTCCAGCAGTACTTCGGCTCGGTGATCCCCGCGGGCGACAACAAGTTCTCCGCGCTGAACACGTCCGTGTGGTCGGGCGGCTCGTTCATCTACGTGCCGCCGGGCGTGCACGTCGACATCCCGCTGCAGGCCTACTTCCGGATCAACACCGAGAACATGGGCCAGTTCGAGCGCACCCTGATCATCGTCGACGAGGGCGCCTACGTGCACTACGTCGAGGGCTGCACCGCGCCGATCTACAAGTCGGACTCGCTGCACTCCGCAGTGGTGGAGATCATCGTGAAGAAGGGCGGCCGCTGCCGCTACACCACCATCCAGAACTGGTCGAACAACGTCTACAACCTGGTCACCAAGCGGGCCAAGGCCGAGGCGGGCGCGACCATGGAGTGGATCGACGGCAACATCGGTTCCAAGGTCACCATGAAGTACCCGGCGGTCTGGATGACCGGCGAGTACGCCAAGGGCGAAGTGCTGTCGGTGGCGTTCGCCGGCGAGGGCCAGCACCAGGACACCGGTGCGAAGATGCTGCACCTCGCGCCGCACACCTCCTCGACCATCGTGTCGAAGTCGGTGGCGCGCGGCGGCGGCCGGGCCTCCTACCGCGGGCTGGTGCAAGTGAACAAGGGCGCCCATGGCTCGAAGTCGACGGTGAAGTGCGACGCGCTGCTGGTCGACACGATCAGCCGCTCCGACACCTACCCCTACGTCGACATCCGCGAGGACGACGTGACCATGGGTCACGAGGCGACCGTCTCGAAGGTCTCCGAGGACCAGCTGTTCTACCTGATGAGCCGCGGCCTCACCGAGGACGAGGCGATGGCCATGGTGGTGCGCGGCTTCGTCGAGCCGATCGCCAAGGAACTGCCCATGGAATACGCGCTCGAGCTGAACCGCCTGATCGAACTGCAGATGGAAGGAGCCGTCGGCTGATGGCCGTGGAGAACGTAGCCGAAGCCGCCGAGGCTCGTACCCCTGCGATCAACAAGGGCGAGGTCTTCACGTCGTTCGACGTGAACGCCTTCGAAGTGCCTTCCGCGAAGGACGAGGCGTGGCGGTTCACCCCGCTGCGCCGTCTGCGTGGACTGCAGGACGGCACCGCGGTCGGGGACGGCCGCACGAGCGTCGAGGTCGCGGCGGCCGAGGGCGTCACGGTGGAGACGGTCGAACGCTCCGACGCCCGCCTCGGCGAGGCCGGCGTGCCGTCCGATCGCGTTGCCGCGCAGGCGTACTCGGGCTTCGAGCAGGCCACCGTCGTGACGGTCGGCAAGGAGGTCGAGGTCGCCGAACCGGTGACGGTCACGATCACCGGGCCCGGCGAGGGCAAGACCGCCTACGGGCACCTGCAGATCCGGCTGGAGCACTTCGCCAAGGCCACCGTGGTCATCGACCAGCGCGGCAGCGGAACCTACGCGGAGAACGTGGAATTCGTGCTCGGCGATTCCGCCAAGCTGACCGTGGTGGCCGTGCAGGACTGGGCCGACGACGCGGTGCACGCCACCGCCCACCACGCGAAGCTCGGCCGCGACGCCACGCTGCGGCACACCTCGGTCACCCTGGGCGGTGATCTGGTGCGCCTCACCGGCAACGTCCGCTACGACGGCCCCGGCGGCGACGCCGAACTGCTCGGCCTCTACTTCGCCGACGCGGGCCAGCACTTCGAGCAGCGTCTGCTCGTCGACCACGCCGTGCCGAACTGCAAGTCGAATGTGCTGTACAAGGGCGCGCTGCAAGGCGACCCGCACTCGCCCAAGGGCGACGCCCGCACCGTGTGGGTCGGCGACGTGCTCATCCGCGCCGCCGCCGAGGGCACCGACACCTTCGAGGTGAACCGCAACCTGGTGCTCACCGACGGCGCGCGGGCGGACTCGGTGCCGAACCTGGAGATCGAGACCGGCGAGATCGTCGGCGCCGGACACGCGTCCGCGACCGGCAGGTTCGACGACGAGCAGCTGTTCTACCTGCGCGCCCGCGGCATCCCGGAGGACGCCGCCCGCCGCCTGGTGGTGCGCGGTTTCTTCCACGAGATCATCCAGAAGATCGCGGTGCCCGAGGTCCGGGAGCGGCTGGAGGCGGCCATCGAGGCCGAACTCGCCGCCATCGGCGCCTGATCAACGACCCCATACCTGGCAAAGGAATTCGAATTCGATGACCACCCTGGAAATCAAGGACCTGCATGTCGAGGTCGCGAACCCCGACGAGTCCGGCGAGCCCATCAAGATCCTCAAGGGCGTGCACCTCACGGTGAAGTCCGGTGAGACGCACGCCATCATGGGCCCGAACGGCTCCGGCAAGTCGACGCTGTCCTACGCGATCGCCGGTCACCCGAAGTACACGGTGACCTCCGGCTCGATCACGCTCGACGGCGAGGACGTGCTGGCGATGTCGGTGGACGAGCGCGCCCGTGCGGGCCTGTTCCTCGCCATGCAGTACCCGGTCGAGGTTCCCGGCGTCTCGATGTCGAACTTCCTGCGCACCGCCGCCACCGCCGTGCGCGGCGAGGCCCCCAAGCTGCGGCACTGGGTCAAGGAGGTGAAGGAGTCGATGAGCGAACTGGAGATCGACGCCGCCTTCGCCGAGCGCAGCGTGAACGAGGGCTTCTCCGGCGGCGAGAAGAAGCGCCACGAGATCCTCCAGCTCGGCCTGCTCAAGCCGAAGATCGCGATCCTGGACGAGACCGACTCGGGTCTGGACGTCGACGCGCTGCGCATCGTCTCCGAGGGCGTCAACCGCTACAAAGAGCGCGAGAACGGCGGCATCCTGCTGATCACGCACTACACCCGCATCCTGCGCTACATCCAGCCGGAGTTCGTGCACGTCTTCGTCGGCGGCCGCATCGTCGCCGAGGGCGGCGCCGAGCTCGCCGAGGAACTCGACGCCAACGGCTACGTTCGTTTCACTCAGACCGCCACCGCTGGAGCTTGATATGACCGCTACGGTCCGCACCCTCGACGTCGCCCGTATCCGGGCCGACTTCCCGATCCTGAACCGCACGGTCCGGGACGGGAAACCGTTGGTGTACCTGGACTCCGGCGCGACCGCGCAGCGGCCGATCGAGGTGCTCGAAGCCGAACGCGACTTCCTGATCACCAGCAACTCGGCGGTGCACCGCGGTGCGCACCAGCTGGCCGAGGAGGCGACCGACGCCTACGAGGGCGCGCGGGCCGACATCGCGCGGTTCGTCGGGGTGGACGCGGGCGAGATCGTGTTCACCAAGAACGCCACCGAGTCGCTGAATTTGGTGACCTATGCCTTCGCCGACGACCGGTTCCCGCACCACGTGGGCCCTGGCGACGAGATCGTGATCACCGAGCTGGAACACCACGCGAATCTGGTGCCCTGGCAGGAGCTGGCCCGCCGCACCGGTGCCACGCTGAAGTGGTACGGCGTGACCGACGAAGGCCGGATCGACCTGGATTCGCTGGAACTGTCGCCCGCCACCAAGGTGGTCGCGTTCACCCACCAGTCCAACGTCACCGGCGCGGTCGCTCCGGTCGAGGAGCTGGTCCGCCGGGCGAAGGCGGTGGGCGCGCTGGTCGTGCTCGACGCCTGCCAGTCGGTGCCGCACATGCCGGTCGACTTCCGCGTGCTCGGTGTGGATTTCGCCGCGTTCTCCGGGCACAAGATGCTCGGCCCCTCCGGTGTCGGCGTGCTCTTCGCTCGCCGCTCGCTGCTGGAGGAGATGCCGCCGTTCATCACCGGCGGGTCCATGATCGAGACGGTCTTCATGGACCACAGCACCTACGCGCCGCCGCCGCAGCGCTTCGAGGCGGGCGTGCCGATGACCTCCCAGGTGGTCGGATTGGGCGCGGCCGTGCGGTATCTGGAAGAGATCGGCATGGACGCCGTCGCCGCGCACGAGCACACGCTGGTCGGCGCGGCGCTGGACGGGCTGGCCGGGATCGACGGCGTGCGGATCATCGGGCCTGCCGAGAACATCGATCGTGGCGGCGCGGTGTCGTTCGTGGTGGACGGCATCCACGCCCACGACGTGGGGCAGATCCTGGACGACGAGGGCGTGGCCATCCGGGTGGGCCATCACTGCGCGTGGCCGCTGCACCGGCGTTTCGGCGTCGCCGCGACCGCACGCGCCTCGTTCGCGGTCTACAACACGCTCGCCGAGGTGGACGCGCTGGTCGCCGCGGTGCGGAAGGCCCAGAGCTTCTTCGGGGTTGCATAGATCATGCGCATGGAGCAGATGTACCAGGAAGTGATCCTGGATCACTACAAGCACCCGCACCATCGGGGGCTGCGCGAGCCGTTCGGGGCCGAGGTGCACCACGTGAACCCGACCTGCGGCGACGAGGTGACCCTGCGCGTGCAGCTCGACGACAACGGCGACGTCACCGACGTCTCCTACGACGGCCAGGGTTGCTCGATCAGCCAGGCGGCCACCTCGATCCTCGCCGATCAGGTGATCGGGCTTCCGGTGCAGCAGGCGCTGAAGGTGGTCGACTCCTACAGTGAGATGATCTCCAGCCGCGGCACCATCGAGGGCGACGAGGACGTGATCGGCGACGGCGTCGCCTTGGCAGGCGTCTCGAAATACCCAGCGCGGGTGAAGTGCGCGTTGCTCGGGTGGATGGCGTTCAAGGACGCCGTCCTCAGGATCGGCCCCGAGCAGCCCGCGCCGGCCGCGGAAGAGAACTGAACCGTCCGATGGAAAACGGGGAAGCGTCATGAGTGACACACCGGCCACCGAGCAGACCGAACAGGCCGCGCCGGCCGCCGATTTGCCCGAGCTGTCCGCCGAGGACATCAAGCTGCTCGAGGACATCGAAGAGGCGATGCGTGACGTCGTCGACCCGGAACTCGGCATCAACGTCGTCGACCTCGGCTTGGTCTACGGATTGCGCGTCGAGGAGGACAGCACCGCGGTCCTGGATATGACGCTGACTTCGGCGGCCTGCCCGCTGACCGACGTCATCGAGGACCAGTCCCGCAACGCGCTGGTGCGCAGCGGCCTGGTGGAGGACTTGAAGATCAACTGGGTCTGGATGCCGCCGTGGGGTCCGGACAAGATCACCGAGGACGGCCGCGAACAGTTGCGCGCCCTCGGCTTCACGGTGTAATTCGCCGCAACTGACGCAGCCGCCGGTAGCGCCTGAACAAGGCGCCCGGCGGCTGAGTCGTATCCGCCGCATGCGCCTTCCCGGCGGAGCGCTCGGGGACGATCATCGACGCGTTCCGACCTGAGCGCGCACGGCCGAATCGACCGGCGCTCCGCTCTCGGCGAAGACGGACGCTCGAAAAAGGGGTTCGTCGCGCGGGTCGATCCGGCGCACCCGCCGATGGTGGGAAGTGCCCATTTCGACAAAAGCCCACGGGCCGAATGAAGATTTGAGCTTCGAGTCGTTCGGAACGGGGAGGATCCTCACATGTCGGTGCCGCACAAGGCTGCCCTCGGGCTCGCGGCGGTCTCCGCCGCCACCTGCGCCGTGGTCGGCGCTCCCGCGGGTGCGGCGCATGCGGCGACCTACTATGGCGCGCTGGCGCTTTCGCCCAGCACCGGCGCGGTCACATCGGCGGTGGACTATGCGAGCGCGGCCGCCGCCGATGCCGCGGCACGCGCCCAATGCGGTGTCACCGATTGCCAGACGGTCGTGCAGTTCTGGAACGCCTGCGGGTCTGTCGTGCGCGGCGCCGACGGCAAGCACGGATGGGCGTGGGGACCCACCCGCGCCGAAGCCGAACGCCGGGCCATCGATGTCCTCGGTCCCAGTGCCCCGCCGTTCCCGAGTCTCGGCAGCGCGATTCCCCGGCCCGCGAGCGTGCGCTTGACGGCGTGCACCTCGACCGCCGGGTAGCTCAGCGGCGCAGGACTTTCCGCGCCAGCCAGTTGCCGAAGAACTGGATGCCCTGTACGCCCGCGATGATGATCAGCGTCGCGACGAGCGTGACCTGCCAGTCGAAGCGCTGATAGCCGTAGACGAGGGCGAAATCGCCGAGACCGCCGCCGCCGACGGTGCCCGCCATCGCGGACATGTCCACGATGGCGATCACCACGAAGGTGTAGCCCAGGATGAGCGGCCCGAGCGCCTCGGGGATCAGCAGCGTCAGGATGATGCGCAGCGGTCCCGCGCCCACCGCGCGCGCCGCCTCGATCACGCCGGGATCGACCGTCACCAGGTTCTGTTCCACGATGCGCGCGATGCCGAACGACGCCGCGACGATCATGACGAAGGCCGCCGCCTCGGTGCCGATCGTGGTACCCACCACCTCCAGCGTCACCGGGCCGAGCGCGGCGAGCAGGATGATGAACGGGATCGGGCGCACCACGTTGACGAGCACGTTGAGCAGCAGGTTGATCGGCGCGTTCGCCAGCAAACCGCCCTTGCGGGTGGTGTAGAGCGCGGTGCCGAGCAGCAACCCGATGAAGCCGCCGACCACGAAAGTGAGCGCCACCAGATAGAGCGTGGTGCCGATCGCTTCGTTCAGCACCGGCCGGAGTTTGTCCCAATCGGTATGCATGGCAACTCCTTTCAGGCCGACCGGCGCTCGAGTTCGGCGACCACCTTGTCGACGGCGTCGTCGGGGCCGTGCAGCGCCAGGGTGAGACTGCCGAAGGTCTTCTCCTGCAGGCTGCTCACCCCGCCGTAGACCACCTCGAACCTGACCTCGGCGTGCGCCGCGGCGGCCAGCGCCGCGCCGATGCCGCGCTCGTCGTCCACGTCGACGGTGACCAAACGGCCCCCATGGCGACCGGCGAGGCGGCGCAGTTCCTTCTCGGAGGGGCGGTTGTGCAGGACGGTCTCGACGAAGGAGCGGGTGGGGGCCGCCTGCGGCGTGGCGAACACCTCGAAGGTGTCGGCGAGTTCCACGATGCGTCCTTCGGCGAGCACCGCGACCCGGTCGGCCACCGCGCGGATGACGTCCATCTCGTGGGTGATGACCACGATGGTGACGCCCAGTTCGCGATTGATCTTGCGCAGCAGCCGCAGCACCTCACCGGTCGTCTCCGGGTCCAGTGCCGAGGTGGACTCGTCGGCCAGCAGCAAGGACGGCGACGTGGCCAGCGCTCTGGCGATGCCCACCCGCTGCTTCTGGCCGCCCGACAGCTGATCAGGGTAACTGCGCGCCTTGTCGGACAAGCCGACGAACTCCAGCAGTTCGGCTACCCGCGCCTTGCGTTCGGCGCGCTTCCAGCCCGCCACCTTCAGCGGATATTCGACGTTTCCCGCGGCCGTGCGGGAGCGGAAGAGATTGAATTGCTGGAACACCATTCCGATGTCGCGCCGCAGCCGCCGCACTTGGCGCTCCGGCACGCCGGTGATGGGTGTGCCGGAGATCTCGACCGTGCCGCTCGTCGGCTTCTCCAGCGCGTTGATCAGCCGCACCAGCGTGCTCTTGCCCGCGCCGGAATACCCGATCACGCCGAAGATCTCGCCTTGCTCGATGCGCAGGTCGATGTTGTCGAGCGCTACATTGCGCTGCGCGCCCTTGCCGAAAACCTTGGTGACCGAACGGAACTCGACGGCGGGAACGGCCGTGTCGCTCACTTGCCGTCGCGGATGGTCTGCTGCACCCGCTGCAGGATCTGCTCGAGTTCCTGGCCGCTGCGCCGCACCTCGACGGCGGTGCCCTTGGTCACCTCGTCGTGCGCCTTCTGCACCTCCGGGTCGTGCCACAGCTCGGCGAGCTGCAGATAGACCGGATTGTTCTTGTCCTCGGCGCGGGTGACCAGCGCGTTGATGTACGGCTCCGCGGCGGGATTCTTCGGGTCGTCCTTGTACAGCGCCGAATGCGGATCGATGCCGGAACGTTCCAGGAAGGTGTTGTTGATGATCGATCCGTCGACCGAGGCCAGCGACAGCGCGGTCTGCGCGGCGTCGACGGGGGTGACGCGCACTTTGGACGCGCCCTTGTCGATGTCGGCAGGGGTCGGCGCCTTGGTGTCGGACGACAGTTTCACCAGCCCGGCGGCTTGCAGCACGAACAGCGCCCGTGCCTGATTGGTGGGGTCGTTCGGGATCGCGATCTCCGCGCCCTGCGGAATGTCGGCCGGCGACTTGTGCTTCTTCGAGTAGAGGCCCAGCGGCACGATGTAGGTGGAACCGATCGGCGTCAGGGTGTCGTTGTTCGCGACGTTGTAGGCGCCCAGGAATTGCAGATGCTGGAAGAGATTGATGTCGATCTGTTTCTGCGACAGCGCGAGATTCGGTTGCTTGTAGTCGGAGAAGTTGGTGATCCGCAGCGTGATGCCCTTGTCTTTGGCGCGCTGCTCGAAGACGTCCCAGGAGTGATCCTTGTCGGTGGTGCCGATGCGCACTACCTTGTCCGAGGAAGCGTCGTCACCGCCGCAGCCGGTCAGGGTCAAGGCCGCGGTCGCTACCAGGACCGGGATCGCCAGTACCCGATGGAATTTCACTCGTGCTCCCGATTGCTCGTCGCGATATGACCCGGTAATCCAAGCGACGGGGCGCAGCGGGCGACAACGGTTTCGATTGTGGTGAGCGAAACCCTCCGCATGAACTGAACGAGCGTCTAATTTGCTGATAATGCGCTCGCGTCTCCGGCTGTTGCTGATCCCGCTCGTGTCCGTATTGGCCGTCGCCGCGGTCGGCTGCGGTGGTGAAGACCGATCCGACGCGGTCCACATCGGGGTCAACGATCTGTCGCTGCCGCACTGGGAGGTCTACCGCAAGAAGGCGGCGGAGCAGGGCATCACGGTGGAGTTCACCAATTTCACCGACTACAACCAGCCGAATCCGGCCCTGGCGCAGGGGCGCATCGATCTGAACAAGTTCCAGCACGTGCGGTACCTGGCCAATTACAACGTCCGCAACAACGACACGCTGGTGCCGATCGGCGCGACCGAGATCTTCCCGCTGACGCTGTACTCGCGCAAGCACAAGTCGGTGGCCGACATTCCGAAGGGCGGCGAGATCACCCTGAGCAATAACCCGGCCAACCAGGTGCGGCCCCTGCTCGGCCTCGCCGCGGCCGGGCTCATCGTGCTGAAGGGCGGCGCGAGCTGGGACTCCAAAATCGAGGACGTCGACCCGGTCGCCTCCCGGGTGAAGCTCACGCCCATCGATCCGACCCTGACCGCCCAGTCGCTCGGCAGCGTGGACGCCGCGTTCGTCGACGACACCTTCGCCCGCCCCGCCGGACTGACATCCAACGAGGTGATCTACACCGACGACCCCGAACGTCCGGAACTGAAGCAGTACATCAACGTCTTCGCCGCCCGCGCCGCCGACAAGGACAACCCGACGCTGCTGAAACTCGCGCAGCTCTATCACGACCCAGAGGTCGAGGCCGCGGTCCGTGCGGAAACCGGGTACCAGGGCATCTTCAAAACCAACAGCGCGGCCGATCTCCAGGCGACGCTCGCCGAACTGGAAGCTCGGTTCCGGAGGTAGGGAACCTGCCCCGCGCCCGCTCGGCCTGCCGAACCACGAATCGGTCCTGCCGATGGGCCGGTCGGCGGAGCCACGGGCGACCGGTAGCGCGGTTTCGGATGTGCCTGAGCGGGAATCGCGTCGGGGAGCTGACACCGAGGAGGTCTCCGTGCCGGATGGGAACACTGCGAGCCCGCAGCGGGTCGTGATCGTCGGGAGCGGGTTCGCGGGGTTCACCTGCGCCCAGAAGCTCTGCCGCATCGTGGCCAAGGCGAACCACGACATCGAAATCGTGCTCGTCACGCCCAACGACTACATGCTCTATACGCCGCTGCTGCCGGACGTGGCCGGTGGCCTGATCGACCCTCGGTTCGTCGCCATCTCACTGGCGGATTCGCTGCCGCGGGTCCGGTTGGTGGTGGCGAACGCCAGGTCGGTCGATCTGCGGAACAAGACGCTCACGGTGGAAGACGAGCATCATCCGCCGCGGCAGCTGTCGTGGGATCGGCTGGTGCTCACGCCCGGGTCGGTCACCCGCCTGTTCGACATACCGGGTCTGGCCGAGCACGCGCGCGGGCTCAAGACCGTCGCCGAAGCGCTGTACCTGCGCGAGCAGCTGCTGCGCCAGCTCGAACTCGCCGACGACGAGGAGGACCCCGAGGTGCGGCGGGCGCGCCGCACGGTGGTGGTCGTGGGGGCGTCCTACGCGGGCACCGAGCTCGTGGCGCAGTTGCGCGCCCTCGCCGACGCCTACGCCGCGCGCCGTGGGTTCGACCCCGCCGAAGTGCGTTTCCTTCTGCTCGACACGGCGCCGAGGGTGATGCCCGAGGTCGGCGAGCGGCTCAGTGACAAGGTGCTGAAGGTGCTGCGCAAACGCGGCATCGAGATCCGGCTGGAGACCTCGCTGACGAAACTCGACGAGAACTCGGTCGTGCTCACCGACGGCACGGTGGTGCCCACCCGCACGGTGGCCTGGGTGACGGGTGTGACCGGCGCACCGGTGCTCGGCACGCTCGGCCTGCCGCTGGAGAAGGGCCGCTTGGTCGTCGACGCGACACTGAACGTGCCCGGCCACCCGGACGTCTTCGCGGGCGGCGACGCGGCGGCGGTGCCCGACCTCACCAAGCCGGGCCGGATCACTCCGCCCACCGCGCAGCACGCCACGCGACAGGGCAAGACGCTGGCCAGGAACGTCGCGGCGAGCCTGGGCATCGGCACGGCCGCCGACTACAAGCACCGCGACCTGGGTCTGGTCGTCGACCTCGGGCCGCGCTTCGCGGTCGCCAACCCGATGGGCATCCGCCTGTCCGGCCTGCCCGCCAAGGCGGTGACCCGCGCTTACCACACGTTCGCCGTGCCGCGAGCGGTCAACCGCTGGGCGATCACGGTCTCCTACCTGACCATCGCGGTCACACCCCGCCCCCTCGCCCTGCTGGGGCTGGTCAGTCACGAGGAAGCCAGCTTCGGCGCCAGCGAGGGGATTTCCGCGAAATCAGGGTGAGCTTCGTGACAGCGCGGAGGTGACCGGCCGCTTCCGTGCCGAACCCGTGCGGTGGGGCGGCGGCAGCGGAGATGATTCGGTGGTGGACGAGATGACGTATCGGCGATCGCGCGTCGGGCTGCACGCGGTCGCGGAGTTGCTGATCGCCGGGCCGCAGTACCGAGAATTCGGCACCATTCGGTTGGCAGTCGTGCACCGGGGTTTCGCCGGTGTGCGTTGGCCGGTTTCGGTGGTCGGGGAGGAACTGGTGTGGCCGGAAGGGCGGGTGCGGCTGAAGGGGACGTATCGGGAGGTCGCCGAGGCCGCGGGTTTCGAACCCGGGCCGCCGGAAGGGGTGTATGCGGACACCACCGGCGTGGATACCGATTCGGCGATCGAAGTGGATCCCTCGGCGGCGGGGCTGATCGAGGACTGGTTCGCGCTGGGGGACAAGGCGTTGCGGTGCCTGGCGTCCGGCGTGACACCGGTGCTGTGGCCGGAGCATTTCGATCTGTCGAGCACGGTCGACGAGGTGAACTACGGGGTTTCGCCGGGAGACGACGCTCATCCCGGGCCCTACGCCTACATCGGGCCGTGGACCCCGCGGACCGGCGACTTCTGGAACGCGCCGTTCGGCGCGCTCCGGCCCCGCACCGCGGTGAACACGGTCGCGGCCCTGCTGGAGTTCTTCGAAGAGGGCAGGCAGCGCGCGGCACAAGACTGATTCGGCGGTGGTGGCGGCCCCGCCGTAGGAAGATCAGGCGCCCTTGCGAGCCGGAGCCTTTTTGGCCGCCTTCTTCGCAGGCGTCTTCTTCGCCGCGCTCTTGGACGCGCCGCTCTTGGACGCCGTGCTCTTGGCTGCCGTGCTCTTGGCGCCGCCGCTCTTGCCTTCGGCGCTCTTGGCCGCGGCCTTCTTCGCGGTCTTCTTCGGCTCGGCCCCGTCGCCGCCCGCCGTCCTGCGCCCGCTGGCCTCCAGGCTGCGCTGCAACGCGGCGACCAGATCGACCACCTCGGCGTCCATCCCGCTCGGCGCGAGCTCCGGCTGTTCGGGCACCTTGCCGGTTCCGCTGGCGATCGCCTCGTCGAGCAGGCGTTTGAGCTCGATCTGGTACTCGTCGGTGAACTGCTCCGGATCGAAGTCGTCGGACATGGCCTCGACGAGCGTCTCGGCCATCTTGATCTCCTGCGGCCTGGGCTCGGCGACACCGTCGAGGGATTCGAACTCCACGGAGCGGACCTCGTCGGGCCACAGCAGCGTCTGGACCACCAGAATGCCCTCCCGTACACGCAGCGCGGCAAGCCGGGTCTTCTGCCGCAACGTGAAGTACACCAGGGCGGTGCGTTCGATCTGCTCCAGCGTCCTGGCCAGCAGGACGTAGGCCTTCGGCGTGCTGGAGTCCGGTTCCAGGTAGTAGCTCTTCTCGAACAGGATCGGATCGATCTGGTCCGACGGCACGAACTGCAGCACCGGTATCTCGTGCTTCTCCGCTACCGGCAATTTCGCGAAGTCCTCGTCGCTGAGCACCACCTTGTCGCCGTCCGGCGACTCGTAGGCCTTGTCGATCTCGGTGTACTGGACGGATTGGCCGCACACGCTGCAGACGCGGTCGTATTTGATCCGGCCTCCATCCTTGGCGTGCACCTGATGGAACCGGATGTCGTGGTCCTCGGTGGCGGTGTACACCTTCACCGGAACGTTCACCAGCCCGAATGCGATCGAGCCCTTCCAGATCGATCTCATACCCCCATCATGGCCGAAGCCCACCGACCGCGCGAGGGAACCGGAACTCCGAGTGTCGCGGTCGCGACACGCCGACGCAGCCGTCCCGGGAGCGCGGCGAACAGTGCGCTCATCGCCGCGACCGTGCCGGCGAGGTCGGTGCGGCCGGACAGATACGCGCGTTGCGCGTCCGGGGGAAGCGCGAAGAACGTGTCGAAGAACAGCGGGAGATCATCGGGCGGCAACGCCAGCAGCGCGCGCAGCCCGGCGCCGCGCAACCGGTGGACGACGCGCGCCGCGGCCGGCCATACGTCCCGGCCCGCGGCCACCGCGTCGGCAGCGGACAGCGCGGCGCCGACGCTGTACCCGGTCGCCGGATGCAGGAACCCGCCCGCGGCCCCGAACCTCCTCGACCCGGGACGGCCTCCTTGCACCGGAAAACGGACGTGCTCCACGGGTTCGTCACCGGTGAGCGGGACGTCTCTGGCGCGGAGGCGCTCCCACAAGCGTGTGCGCAGTTGCGCACCGGTCAAGGCCGGGCGGCCGGCCAGGCAAGTTTCCTCGAGCAGCACCCGCTCGTCGTCCAGCGGAACGGCGTAGAGGAACGAACGCGGCGCCTCGGGGGCGGCGCCGTTGTCCGGACGCCAGTCCATGAACAGCGGTTCGAGCCCGGCGCAGCGCCGGGCGTCCACGATGACGCCGTAGGCCGTCTGCTCGGCCCGGGCGGGCGAGCGGGCGAGTCCGCGCGCGTCGACCACCCGGCCGCCGGTGATCGTCGCGCCGGAGGCCAAGGTCACGCGCTCGGGGCCGACATCGATCGCGCGCTCGGAGACCACGCTCGCGTCGGCCAGGTGCAGCGACCTTTGCAGCCGGGCGGTATCGAGCACCACGTACGGGCGGTCCAATCGGTGAGCGCGCGTTCCCCAGGCCATCGGCCGGGGTACCGTCGCCGCGACGACCCGAGGCGACAGCCAATCAGGCAGTTCGTCGGCCCACACCGCGTAGGTGGCCGTCCACCGGCGCTCCGGCGCGGGATCGACCACGGTGACCGTGAGTCCGCGCTCCACTGCCCGGTGCGCGAGGGCGCGTCCGGCCGGGCCGAGCCCGCAGACGACCACGTCCGGCTTCATGCCGGGCTCGTCCGGATCCGCTGGAGCGTGTTGCGATGCATGGGTTCGAGCCTCTCATCTGCTCGCTGGAGCGTCGCGCAGCCACGGCGTCGAACACGTTCCGGCGCGGAGGTCCGGACTCGCGAAGTGAACGTTTCGCGAAAGCTGTCGCGGATTCCGGATCGCCCGCCCCGCGTGCGGAAATGCGTCCGGCCTGGCTCGGTTGCCTTCCCATGCCGGAGCGTGCAGGCAGGTGGCCGGACCGGGCGCACTGACGGAATGTGTTCGGGCTCACCGCAGTTTGTCCCGCGTTGCTAGGATGCCGGGGCGCTGGCGTACGCATCCGGCTCCGGTGCCGAGTGTCAGGTGTCGGCGCACCGGCGTGCCGCGGATGGCACGCCGGGCAGGTTGCCGACCGGCGACCGCTGGAGTCCGAGCGCGAAAGCGGCACGACCGGAACGAGTTAGGGGTAGACGGAGTGTTCGAGCTGACCAGGCGGCGCAGCCGGTGGATCCTGGCCGTGTTCGTGGTGCTCGCACTGGCGATGGGCACGCTGAGCGCGACGCTGTTCGACAAAGTGCAGGGCGGCGGGTACATCGACCCCGACAGCGAATCGAGCCGGGCGACCGCGGTGCTGCGCGACACCTTCGGCGAGGCCACCCCGAATTTCGTGCTGCTGGTGCAGACTCGCCGGTCGGTGGACGACGACGCCGCGGCCACCGCTGCGACGAATCTGGTCACCGAGCTGAAGTCGGAGTCCGGCGTCGCGGGCGTCACGTCGTACTGGACCGACAAATCGCCCACGCTGCGCAGCACCGACGGAACCAAGGGCTTGATCGTGGCCAGCATCCTCGGTGAGGAGGCCGACGTCGACAAGCGGGTGGGCGATCTCGCCGACCGATTCGGCGGCACCCACGGCCCGCTCGAGGTGCGCGTCGGCGGCTACGCCATGCTGCTGCACGAGACGGTGCAGCAGAGCGAGAAAGACGTCGTGCTGGGCGAATCCATCGCATTCCCGGTCACGCTGATCGCCCTGCTGCTGGTGTTCGGCGGCTTGGTCGCGGCCAGCCTGCCGCTGGTGATCGCGATGATCACGGTGATGATCACCATGGGCGCGCTGTGGCTGATCGCGAGCGTCACCGATCTGGCGGCCACCGCGACCAACGTCGCCACCCTGCTCGGCCTCGGCTTGGCGATCGACTACAGCCTGCTGATCATCAGCCGCTACCGCGACGAACTGGTCGCCGGTCAGCAGCCCGCCGCCGCGGTGGCCGCCACCATGCGCTCGGCGGGCCGGACCGTCGCGTTCTCGGCCGTCACCGTCGCCGTCGCGCTGTCGGGCCTGCTGTTCTTCCCGCTGCTGGCCGTGCGGTCGATGGGCTACGCGGGCCTGGCCGTGGCGGTGATCGCCGCGACGGTGTCGCTGACCGTGCTGCCCGCGATCCTGTTCCTGCTCGGCACCAAGATCGACAACGGTCAGTTGTGGTGGTTCCTGCGCGCGGCCCGTCCCGCACCCGGCGAGGGCGCCTGGCACCGCTTGGCGCGGTTCGTGATGATGCGGCCGGTGCCCATCGGCCTCGGGGTCACCGCCCTGCTGCTCGTGCTGGGCGCGCCGTTCCTCGGAGTGAATCTCGGCTTCCCCGACGAACGGTCGCTGCCGGAGTCGATGAACAACCGCCAGGTCACCGAGACCATCCAGCGCGACTTCGCCGCCACCGAGCAGAACGGGCTGTTCGTAGTGCTGCCCGAAAGCGCTTACAGCGCCGCAGGCTTGGACGCCTACGCTCGTGAGCTGTCGGAGATCGAGGACGTCCGCCGGGTCGACACCGTCACCGGCAGTTACAGCCACGGCGGTCTGCTCGTCGCGCCAACCGCGGCCGCCGACCGCTTCCGCGCCGAGAACGCCGCCTATCTGACGGTGGTCCCGGACACCACCGATCCCACGGTGCTGGATCGGATCGCCGCCGACGTGCGCGCGACGCCCGCCGCCTCGCCGGTGCTGGTCGGCGGCGTGGCGGCGGCCAACACGGACGCGATCGGCTCGGTCGTCTCGGCGCTGCCGTACGCGCTGGCCTTCGTCGTGCTGATCATGGTGGTGGTCCTGTTCCTGCTCACCGGAAGCGCCGTGCTGCCGCTGCTGGCCGTCGTGCTCAGCTTCCTGAGCCTCACCGCGACCTTCGGCGCGCTGGTCTGGATCTTCCAGGACGGGCACCTGTCCGGGTTGCTCGGCTTCACCGTCACCGGCGACCTCCCGCCGACCGTCCCGGTGATGCTGTTCGGCGTCGCGTTCGGTCTCGCCATGGACTACCAGGTGTTCCTGTTGGCCCGCATCCGCGAGGAGTACCTGCGCACCAGGTCCAACGCGCTGGCCGTCACGTCCGGGCTGGAGCGGATCGGCCGGATCGTCACGGCCGCCGCCGTCCTGATCTCACTGGTCTTCCTCGGCTTCCTCGCCTCGGACATCACCTTCATGAAGGCATTCGGCATCGGGCTTCCACTCGCCGTGCTGGTGGACGCGACGCTGGTGCGCGGCTTCCTGTTGCCCGCGGCGATGGAGTTGCTCGGCCACTGGAACTGGTACGCGCCCGGCCCGCTGCGCCGACTGCACGAGCGGTTCGGAATGGAGGAGGCTCCTGCCGCTCCGGCGACCGCGGGGCGCGAGGACTGGCTCCAGCCCGTTCGGCTCTGATTTCGGGGCGATCGGGGCAGGCTCGATCGGGTAGGGTCGCTCGGGCGGCTCGGGGAGGCCCACGCGGGGTGGGACGGCTGCCGGGAGATGTGGGAGGGCGACCGCGATGACCTATCCGTCCGGGGAACCGGAGGACGCGCGGTACGCGCCGGACTGGGGAAGCATGTCCCCGCCGAGCGCGTACCCGATGCCGGTGTGGGAAGCGCCGCCCCTGCCGCCGCCGCCCGAGTCCCGAACGGGCGTGATCGTCGCGCTGGTGATCGGCGTCGTCGCCGTGCTGGTCGCGGTCGGCATCGGAGTGGCGCCGGCGCCGCGCGAGGAAGGGCACCCGCAAGCCGCGGTCGCCTCCGCCGAAGCGACCACCCGCGCGGGCGGCGGTACCAGCACGCGGCCGGCGAGCCCGTCGTCGCGCGGTGCGCGCCCTTCGGCGGGCCGGTTGAGTTACACGGAGTTCGCGAAGGACTGGGACTTCCGGTTCGATCGCGTCGAACTGCACGCCGAGTGGGTCGACGGCCGCGACCACGCCGACTGCCACCCCATCGAGGCGGCGGGCAAACTCACCGGTCTGGGCTGCGTCTACGCGGCGGAGCTGGTGTACCGCGCCGAGGGCGGCGCGCTGATGCTCACGCAGTTCGTGCTCGGCATGGCCGACGAGGGCCGGGCCGCCGCGGCGAAGGGCCGGTTCACCGACGCCGACCTCGCGCTGCGTCCGGGCAGTTACCTGAAGGGCTACGCCACCGGCAAGTGGAAGGACGGCAGCGAGAAGGAATTCGTGGTGGTGACGCTGGCGACGGCCACCGGCGCGGTCGACGCCACGGCCGTCGAGAAGTACCTGCGCTACCGGCACGCCGACACCATCGGCGCATTGGCGTTCCGCTAGCGCGGGCGGCTCCCGTTCGCGATCAGATTCCGCCCGTGGAGAGCAGCCCGCCGTCCACCCGGACCGTCTCGCCGGTGATCCACGCCGCCTCGTCGGAGACCAGGAATCCGATCAAGCGCGCCACGTCCTCCGGACTGCCCAGCCGCTTCATCGGGTACACGCTCGCGGCGCGCTCCTCGTCGGTCGAGTACAGCGCGTCGGCGAACTTCGTCTTGATCACGCCCGGCGCGACCGCGTTCACCCGGATTTTCGGCCCCAGCTGCCAGGCGAGCTCACCGGTGAGATGGATCAGCGCGGACTTGGACGCGCCGTAGGCGGCGATCACGCCGGTCGAGCGGATGCCCGCGACGCTGGCCACGTTGACCACGGCGCCGCCGTGGTCGCGCATCCACGCCTTGTACGCCTCCTGGATGTAGCCCAGGGCCGCGACCACGTTCACGTCGAAGATCTTGCGCACGGCATCGAGGTCGGCGTCCATCAGGGAGCCGAAGACCGGGTTGATGCCGGTGTTGTTGATCAGGACGTCCAGCGAACCGAACTCCGTGACCGCGCGCTCGACCGCGGCGGATCGATCCTCGGCGACGCCCGAGTTGCCCGCCAGAGCGACGACCTGACCCTGGTGCCCCAGTTCGCGCAGCTCCGCGGCGGCTTCCTCCAGTGGATCCTTCTTCCGCGCGGTGATCAGCACGTTCGCGCCGCGGGCGAGCAACTCCGCCGCGACCGCCTTGCCGATGCCACGGCTGGCCCCCGTGACCAGAGCGCTCTTGCCCAATAGATCGGTATTCATGGCATCGCACGGTAGCGCAGGCCACCGCGGGGGCCGTTATCGCCGTCACATGCGGGGTGCTGGTATGCGGGCGCACCCTGCGCCCCGGGTAAAATCGGTGGTTCTTGTGCGCGTCGGGTCGCACAATCGAGCACGCGTCCAGCACCACGATCCGCTAGGAGAAGTTTGTGATCACCGCGACCGACCTGGAGGTCCGGGCCGGAGTCCGCACCCTGCTGTCCGCTCCCGGACCGGCGCTTCGGGTGCAGGCGGGCGACCGGATCGGGTTGGTCGGGCGCAACGGCGCGGGGAAGACCACCACGCTGCGCATCCTGGCAGGCGAGGGGGAGCCGTACGCGGGCAAGATCCTGCGCTCCAGCGATATCGGTTATCTGCCGCAGGATCCGCGCGAAGGCAACCTCGACGTGCTGGCCCGCGACCGGGTGCTGTCGGCGCGCGGCCTGGACACGCTGATCCGGGAGATGGAGAAGCAACAGGCGCTGATGGCCGAGGTCGCCGACGACAAAGAGCGGGAGAAGGCGGTCCGCAAGTACGGCCGGCTCGAGGAACGCTTCTCGGCGCTGGGCGGTTACGTCGCCGAGAGCGAGGCGGCGCGCATCTGCAACAGCCTGGGTCTGCCCGACCGCGTGCTCGGTCAGCCGCTGCGCACCTTGTCCGGCGGACAGCGGCGCCGAATCGAATTGGCGCGCATCCTGTTCGCCGCCTCCGACGGCAGCGGCGGGCGGTCGGACACCATCTTGCTGCTGGACGAGCCGACCAACCATCTCGACGCCGACTCGATCACCTGGCTGCGTGGTTTCCTGCAGAACCACGACGGCGGCCTGATCGTCATCAGTCACGACGTGGACCTGCTCGCCGACGTGGTGAACAAGGTGTGGTTCCTGGACGCGGTGCGCGGCGAGGCCGACGTCTACAACATGGGCTGGAAGAAGTACCTGGACGCGCGCGCCACCGACGAGCAGCGCAGGCGGCGGGAACGCGCGAACGCCGAGAAGAAGGCGAGCGCGCTGCGCGCCCAGGCGGCCAAGCTCGGCGCCAAGGCCACGAAAGCGACTGCGGCACAGAACATGGCCAAGCGCGCCGATCGCCTGCTGGCCGAACTCGACGACGTGCGCGTCGCCGACAAGGTCGCCAGGATCAAGTTCCCCGAGCCCGCCGCCTGCGGCAAGACGCCGCTGATGGCGGAGAACCTGACCAAGGTCTACGGCTCGCTGGAGATCTTCACCGGCGTCGACCTCGCGATCGACCGCGGTAGCAGGGTGGTGGTGCTGGGGCTCAACGGCGCGGGAAAGACGACGCTGCTGCGCCTGCTCGCCGGAGTCGAGCAGCCGACGGCGGGTGGTCTGGTGCCGGGGCACGGTCTGAAGGTCGGTTACTTCGCCCAGGAGCACGACACCCTGGACGACAACGCCACCGTGTGGGAGAACATCCGCCACGCCGCGCCGGACGCCGGTGAGCAGGAGCTGCGCGGCCTGCTCGGCGCGTTCATGTTCTCCGGCCCGCAGCTCGACCAGCCCGCGGGCACGCTCTCGGGCGGTGAGAAGACCCGTCTCGCGCTGGCCGGACTGGTCTCCTCGGCGGCGAACGTGTTGCTGCTGGACGAGCCGACGAACAATCTCGACCCGGTGTCGCGGGAACAGGTTCTCGACGCCTTGCGCACCTATGCGGGCGCGGTGGTGCTCGTGACCCACGACCCGGGTGCAGCGGAGGCATTGTCTCCGGAACGTGTGATCCTGCTCCCGGACGGGACAGAAGACCATTGGTCGGCCGAATATCTGGAACTTATTCAGCTCGCGTGAGATTCATCACAGGTACCCGTTGATCACGGCCTGCTGAGTGCTTAGCCTGGAAAGACGCTGCTCGGCGACTCGGAGGAAGCCATGAGCGACAGGCCACAGAGCAAGGCCACATTGGGTAAGGGCACACGCGTCACCGGCAAGTCACGCGATCGCCTACAAACCCAGTTGAAGAAACAGTACGAGGCCGGTGCGAGCATCCGGTCACTGGCGCGGTCCACCGGCCGCTCCTACGGTTTCATCCACAACGTCCTCGTGGAGTCGCATGTGCAGCTCCGCAGCCGGGGTGGAGCCAATCGCCGCAAGAGCCCATAGCGCCGCAACGGCGTGCTTTGCCGCCGGACGGCTACGCGGCCGCCACGAGCGGAGCCCCCAACCGGATCGACGTCGACGCCCCCGAACTGGATGTCTACCTCGCCGAGCTGCACGGCGGCGTCGATGCCAGGTCCTCGGGCGCATGTCGGCGATCGAGTGGAGCCGCAATGCAATTCAGCGGCGCTCGCGCCGTTGGTCGTCGCGCGGGACCCGTCCAGCGACGGGCTTCGGCTGCTGTTGTCGTCCGGTGGAGCGCCGCTGCGCGGCGAATGCGGGGCCGCCGTTGCCGCATACCGTGGCGTTTCCGGTCTCGATATCGTGCCGCCGGACCTGTGACCGGGTTCAGTAGCCCTCCACCATGCCGTCACCGTCCACCAGCAGGTTGGCCAAGCTGCGAAAGATCGGCAGCCCGGTCTTGATCTCCAGGTAGGCGAACTGGCCCTGCGGGTTGACCTCCAGGAAGTAGTACTCGCCATCACGGCCGAGCCGAATGTCGAGCACGCCGAAGGACAATCCGAGTGCGCCCATCAGCGTGGCCAGTGACTTGCTCACCGAGGCGGGCAGGTGATCGTGCGCGAAATCGACCGACGTGTCCAAGCGGGAGTCGACCTTGCCGACGCCCGCTTGGGAGTCGATGCGCACGGTCCATTCGACCCCGTCCACCCACACCACGCGCAGATCGCAGCTGGCGTCGACGTAGTCCTGGAAGGTGGTCGGCGCCGAACGGATCGCGGCCAGCCTGCCGAAATCGTCCCTGGAGATGATCCTGGTCTCGGCGAACTCCGCCCGGCTGGTGCCGGTGCGCTTGTAAACGACCGGACCGGGCCGGGATTCGACGAAGCTGCGCGCCTCGTCCGGATCGTTGGTGATCAACGTCTCCGGCACCGCGAACCCGGCCCGCAGCGCCGTCTCCAGCTGGACGATCTTGCGTGCCGCGGTGCGGTCGGCGCCGGGGTCGTTGACCCAGTGAGCGGGGATGGACCAGAGCAGCCCTTGAATGAATCCGTCGCACTCGGCCTGGCGAAACTCGTTGTCCGAGGCGCGGACACCCGCGGGCACCCGCGCGGGATGCGGTCGCCGCCACCACACCGACCGCACGTCGTCGAGGCCGATCAGGTGCGACAGCGAGCGTGTGGTGCCGAGTCGGTCCAGCCGGAAGCTGCCGGACTCCTGGGGGAAATCGCGCAGGTCGAGGTGGATCGGGCCGAGCCCGTGGTGTTCTCGCAGCGTCGCCGCCATCGCGGTGGCGTGTAGATCATCGGATTCGGACACGATCAGGACCGAACCGCGCCGGCGTGCGGCCATCCGCCTGCCGCTCAGTCGAGGCTGTCGCAGTTGATGCCGTCGTCGCTGCCGTTCATCGACTTGGTCTGGCAGTAGGTGAACGTCGCACCGCTCGCACCCGGGCAGTCGACGAGTTGCAGCCGGTCGGCCCAGGTTTCGGTGAGCCGGCGCAACTGCTCGTCGCCGAGCGCCTCCGACGGTGACTCCGGGATGGTCATCGGCCGATCGACCAGGTCGATCCGCAGCCTGCGGGTGAAATCGGCGGTGGCGCCAGCGCGAATGTCCACCAGCACCGGGCGCCCGTCCTGATCGGCGTGGGGCGCCGCGGAATCGACCACGCGCAGGACATCGGACCGACTGAAGGTCCACGTTCCCTCGGCGACGCGCACGCTGATCTGCCGGTCCGATTCCGCGACCAGCAGACCCTGGAGCGGAGGAACGCGGTCACCCCTCGGCGTCGTCCCGGGAAGGTGGATTGCGTCGGTCATAGCCGTTTCTCCGATCTGCTCGCGATTTGCCACGACCCCCAAGCGTGTGAGCGATCATATCGCGATGAGCGGCGTTATCGGCTCGGATCGCGAGATTTCCCGGCCTATGGCAAACCGAATTCCGATTCATAACGCCCGAGTACCGAAAGTTTTCCGGTAGCCTGGAAATGCTGAGATAGCAATCGAGAAGCTAATCTCCCGTGAGGCGCGGATGCTGCTCATAGCCCGATATTGGCGGCTGTGCATCTGTACTCTCGTCCTGCTGGGCGCAGGTGGCCCGCGACGACGGTTGCTGTGCGGCATCGTATTTCCTCCCGCGTCGCGCCGTGCTCGACTCGCTCCGAATTGATTGTCCGCGGGCGGATCCGGAAGGGCGCCGACTTCACTTCCGGTTCGCGTTGCGCTCCGCCCACCAAGCGGGGGCGTCGACGAAGTGGTTGTCGAACTCGTCCTGAGCGGCGGCGAGATCGGTCATCGGGGATTCGCCCGCGGCGATTCGTTCCAGCAGCCGGAAGTACTCGAAGCGCTGCACGCCGGGCGTGAGCGCGATGAGGATCCGTGCCGTACTGTCCGGTGCGGCGCCGAAGGCGTGCGGCATGAATTCCGGGACCACGATCGAACCACCCGCGCCGACGGTGACGATGCGGTCACCGGCGAGCAGTTGCAGTTCGCCGTCCGCGACATAGAACAGTTCGTCGGAAAGCGTGTGATAGTGCGGCGCCGCGCCGTCCGCTCCACGGTCCATGTCGACCTCGAGTGTGCTCAGCCCGCCGCCCGCCTCCTCGGCGTCGATCAGCAGGCGCATGGTGACAGACGTGGTACGCAGAGTCTCCGCATCCTGCGGCTGACGGATCGCGACGTCCTTGCGTGGCGCGGGAATGGCCATCGGAGCCTCCAGATTAGTTCGGTGATTGATAATTCGCTACCGAACTATATCGTGCCGAATAAGATCCTGTCCATGACCGAGCGGAAAACGGACGCCGTGGACGCGATCGTGGCGCAGTGGCAGCGGGAACGACCCGACCTGGATCTCGAGGCGATGGCCGTGGCCGGACGTCTGGGCAGGCTGTTGGTGGTGGCGCAGCGTGAGATCGAGGCGGTATTCGGCAAGCACGGCCTGCAACGCGGCGAATTCGACGTACTCGCCGCGCTCCGTCGTTCGGGCGCGCCGTTCGAACTCAGCCCGTCGGTGCTCGCCGACACGCTGATGTTGTCCAGGGCGGGCATGACCGGACGGCTGGACCGGCTGGAGTCGGCGGGACTGGTGCGGCGCGTCGCGGACGTGCGGGACCGCAGGGCGGTGCGCGTCGGCCTCACCGAGGCAGGACGGGAATTGGTCGACACCGTGGTCACCGAGCACACCGCGAACGAGACGCGGATGCTGTCCGTGCTCACCGCGGGGGAACGACGGGAACTGGACCGGCTCGCGCGAATCCTGCTCAGCAGCATGGAACCGGACGCGTAGCCGCGGTAGCTCACGCACCCTTCGATCCGCCGAATCGCGCTCTACTTGGGCGAACTCGTGCCGCGATGAGGTAGCCCGATACTCGTGCCGAGTGGGCGTCCCTGCTCTACCTTGAGATTCCGTACCGAAGGGGTCGGTGCGGTGGGGCAAGGAGGCCACGATGATCGACATCATCACTCTCCGCGGCACCGGGGAGCCGCGCAACTCCGACGGAACGCCCGCGGGCATGCTGCACGACGTCGTGAAACTACTCGACACCGGGAAGTTCAGCTGCTTCGAACCGGATTGGCCCGCTTCCGTCGGCCCCGTGCCGGAGGTCTGGGGTCCTTCGCTGGAGACGTCGGTACGGCTCGGCATCGCCGCCGGCGTGCGGGCGATCCAGGACTCGCCGAACGTCTGCGGCCTGCTGAGTTATTCGCTCGGCGGCATCTGCGCCAGCCGGATCCTGGAGGGCGTGCGGTCCGGGAAGTACAAGAACACCGACGGAACGCCGCTGGAGATCGCCTTCGTGGTGAACATCGCCAACCCGCTGCGCCGAGCCGGGCAGTCGGTCGGAAACCTCTGCCCGGCGAATACGTTCGGCCTGCATGGGCAGCGCGGCGCGTGGCCCGCGTCGATCGACATCCGCGAGTACGCGAATCCCGGCGACATCATCACCGCGTCGCCAGCGGATTCGCCGTTGCGCGTCATCGACGTGGGTATCTCGCCGTTCTCGTTCGTGGAGGGCGCTCGGATCGGCAACGTCGCGCCGCTGATCTTCGCCGAACTGCTCGAAGTCCTGCTGCGCGACCCGATCGCGAACCTCGAGCGCTACACGACGGCCGTACGCGGCGTCATCGGCTATCTGACCCCGTGGCCCGACGGTCAGCACGTGCTCTATTCCGGACGGAACATGCCGGGGACGAACGTGCTGTGGACCACGCACGCCGCGGAGTACCTCAACGCGGCGTACTAGCCGCTCTCACTGCTTGCGTCGGACCGACGCCTCGACCAGATCCAATACGGCGGAAAGGTTCTCGTTGGTGTGGCCGGAGGCGATCCGGGCGATCAAACCGTCGAGGACGAGGTCGAGGTAGCCGAGCAGCACGTCGGTGGGCACGTCGTCGCGCAGCGCGCCCGCGGCCTTACGACGTTCCAGGCGGGCCAAGGTGGCGGCGGTGAGTTCGGCCGAACGCTGGGTCCAGCCCGCCCGGAATTCGGGATCGGTGCGCAGCCTGCGGGCGATCTCCAAACGCGTTCCGAGCCAGTTGAACTGCTCGGGGTGGGCGAGCATGTCGCGCATCACCTGCACGATGCCCTGATTGGCCGCGACATCGGCCATGCGTTCGGCGTCTTCCTGGGCGAGGGCGAGGAACAGCGCGTCCTTGTCCCGGAAGTGGTGGAAAATGGCTCCCCTGGACAGCCCGATCTCTTCCTCGAGGCGGCGCACGGTGGCGCCGTCGTAGCCGTACTCGGCGAAGCAGCGGCGTGCTCCGTCGAGGATCTGGCTGCGCCGGGCGGCGAGGTGATCGTCACTGACCTTGGGCACGGAATCCTCCAGCGGGGAAACACGGACCCCCGCGTCGGCGGTAGACCGACGCGGGGGTTGTCCGACACGAGACTTCAGTGGCGCGAACACGCGCCAGCGAAGGTGGCGCGATCAGGCACGGATCATGTTGCGCAGCACGTACTGCAGGATCCCGCCGTTGCGGTAGTAGTCGGCCTCGCCGGGGGTGTCGATGCGGACCACCGCGTCGAAGGTGATCTTGTCACCGTTCTCCTTGGTGGCCGTGACCTTCAGGGTCTTCGGGGTGGCACCCTCGTTGAGCTGGGTGATGCCCTCGATGTCGAAGGTCTCGGTGCCGTCCAGCTTCAGCGACGCGGCCGACTCGCCCGCCGGGAACTGCAGCGGGATGACACCCATGCCGATGAGGTTGGAGCGGTGGATGCGCTCGAACGACTCGGTGATGACGGCCTTCACACCCAGCAGGCTGGTGCCCTTGGCGGCCCAGTCGCGGGAGGAGCCCGAACCGTATTCCTTGCCGCCGAGCACGACCAGCGGGACGCCCGCGGCCTGGTAGTTCTGCGAGGCGTCGTAGATGAACGCCTGCGGGCCACCCTCCTGGGTGAAGTCGCGGGTGTAGCCACCCGAGACGTCGTCGAGGAGCTGGTTGCGCAGCCGGATGTTGGCGAAGGTGCCGCGGATCATCACCTCGTGGTTGCCGCGCCGCGAGCCGTAGGAGTTGTAGTCCTTGCGCTCGACGCCGTTGGCCTCCAGGTACTGCGCGGCCGGGGTGCCGGGCTTGATGTTGCCCGCCGGGGAGATGTGGTCGGTGGTGACCGAGTCGCCGAGCAGCGCGAGCACCCGGGCGCCCTTGATGTCGGTGACCGGCTCCGGGGTCTGCGGCATGCCTTCGAAGTACGGGGGCTTGCGCACGTAGGTCGACTCGGCGTCCCACTCGAAGGTCTTGCCCTCCGGGGTGGGCAGGCTGCGCCAGCGCTCGTCACCCCGGAACACGTCCTTGTAGTCCTCGAGGAACATGTCGCGGCTGATGACCCGGTCGATGGTGTCCTGGATCTCCTGCGGCGAAGGCCAGATGTCCTTCAGGAAGACGTCGTTGCCCTCGGTGTCCTTGCCCAGCGGGTCGTTCTCGAAGTCGAAGTCCATGGTTCCCGCGAGCGCGTAGGCGATGACCAGCGGCGGGGAGGCCAGGTAGTTCATCTTCACGTCGGGGGAGATGCGGCCTTCGAAGTTACGGTTGCCCGACAGCACCGCGGTGACGGTGAGGTCGTTGTCGTTGACCGCCTTGGAGATCTCCTCCGGCAGCGGGCCGGTGTTGCCGATGCAGGTGGCGCAACCGAACGCGACCAGGTTGAAGCCCAGCTTGTCCAGGTACGGCCACAGGCCCGCCTTCTCGTAGTAGCCGTTGACCACCTGCGAACCCGGAGCCATGGACGTCTTCACCCACGGCTTGCGGGCCAAGCCCTTCTCCACCGCGTTGCGGGCCAGCAGGGCCGCGCCGAGCATGACCGACGGGTTGGAGGTGTTGGTGCAGGAGGTGATCGAGGCGACCACGACGGCGCCGTGGTCGAGCACGAAGTCGCCGTACTCCTCGCTGCGCACCGTCACCGGCTTGGACGGACGGCCCTCGGCGCCGTTGGCGGCCGACACCAGCGACTCGGCGCCGTCGTCGGCGAAGGACAGCACGGCCGGGTCGCTCGCGGGGAAGGACTCCTCGACGGCCTCGTCCAGCTTGCTGTGCGGGGTGTCGGCGGCGGGGCCGCTCTCCGCGTCGTTGGTGTAGTTGTGGATGTCCTTGCGGAACGCGATCTTGGACTCCGACAGCAGGATCCGGTCCTGCGGGCGCTTCGGGCCCGCGATGGACGGCACCACGGTGCTCAGATCCAGTTCGAGGTATTCGGAGTAGGCGGGCTCGGAGTCGGCATCGTGCCAGAGGCCCTGCTCCTTGGCGTACGCCTCGACCAGCGCGACCTGCTCGTCGGAGCGGCCGGTCAGGCGCAGGTAGTCGACGGTCACGTCGTCGATCGGGAAAATCGCGGCGGTGGAACCGAATTCGGGGCTCATGTTGCCCAGGGTGGCGCGGTTGGCCAGCGGCACCTCGGCCACGCCCTTGCCGTAGAACTCGACGAACTTGCCGACCACGCCGTGCTTGCGCAGCATGTCGGTGACGGTGAGCACGACGTCGGTGGCGGTCACGCCCGGCTGGATCTCACCGGTCAGCTTGAAGCCGACGACGCGCGGGATCAGCATCGAGACGGGCTGGCCGAGCATGGCCGCCTCGGCCTCGATGCCGCCGACGCCCCAACCGAGGACGCCGAGGCCGTTGACCATGGTGGTGTGCGAGTCGGTGCCGACACAGGTGTCGGGGTAGGCCTGGCCGTTGCGGACCATGACGACGCGGGCCAGGTGCTCGATGTTGACCTGGTGCACGATGCCGGTGCTCGGCGGGACGACCTTGAAGTCGTCGAACGCGGTCTGGCCCCAGCGCAGGAACTGGTAGCGCTCGCCGTTGCGCTGGTATTCGATGTCGACGTTGCGCTCGAAGGCGTCGGCGCGGCCGAAGACGTCGATGATGACGGAGTGGTCGATGACCATCTCGGCGGGGGCGAGGGGGTTCACCTTGTCCGGGTCGCCGCCCAGGGTGGCCACGGCCTCGCGCATGGTGGCCAGGTCCACGATGCACGGCACGCCGGTGAAGTCCTGCATGATGACGCGGGCGGGCGTGAACTGGATCTCGGTGTTCGGCTGCGCCGTGGGATCCCAGCTCGCGATGGCGCGGATGTGATCGGCGGTGATGTTGGCGCCGTCCTCGGTGCGGAGGAGATTCTCCGCGAGGACCTTCAGTGCGTACGGGAGTTTCTCGGTGCCGGGCACGGCGGAGAGGCGGAAGATCTCGTAGGAGTTGCTTCCCACCTCGAGGGTGCCCTTGGCGCCGAAAGTATCGATACTTGTCGTCACGTCAGCTCCACTCGTCTGTGCGGGTGGCCACCGGCGGGGCTGTGCCGGCGGCCGAGTCTTCGGAGGTGCTCCGGCGCCGCTCCGGCGCTGGTTCCTCGCGCCTACGACCTTAACAGTACGCTTGTCCTGTGAAACACCAGGGGGCGGTTCGGCGTGCCGCGCGCGCGAGATGCGACACTCCGTCGCGTACTGTGCTTTCGAGCCAGCAAGGGGGATCTTGCTCGCCCTGCAGTGTTGGATGCCCGTCGCTTCGGTTGCCGATGCGGCTCGACAGACCGGATGGAAGATGACCGCCCCGCACAACTCGGTTTTCACCCCTATGGCCGCCGAATTGCCGCCGAATGTCACCGCCGACACCGTGCGCTCGCTCAACGCCGATCTGGCCGACGATCACGTCGCGACACTGACCGGTAAGGACAAGAAGGAACTGGCCGCCATCGCCGCGGAGGCGCGATCGCAAGGAATCCCGCTGAGCATCGTGGTCGTACCCGGCAATCCAGGACACGACTCGAGCCTACGGGACTTGGCCACCGAGGTGGGTAAGACGCAGCACGGCACCGTGGTCGTTCTCAGCGACGACTGGGTGGGCACCTACAGCGACACGATCAGCCGTGTGCGGCTGGAGTGGGCCGAGGACGCCGCCAAGGGCACGCAGGGTAAGAGCGGAGAAGCCGCGAGCATCTTCACCGCCCGCTTGGAGACGCCGGAGTCGATGTCCTGGACCGCCATCACCTGCGCACTGCTGGGTGGAACGGTGGCGGTCATCGCCGGACTGTACTGGGTCAAGGTCCGGCGGGCGGCGGCCGACGGTCCGGAGCGTGTGGCGAGCGCCCGGCGGACACCGGACGGCGAGTCGTCCGACGCGCGCGCCATCTGAGGTCGCGGCGCTTTTCTGCGAAGCCGGCTGCGGCCGATTCGACATTCTGGTGGTGACCCGCGCCTGGTAACGGCGCGGTTGTCCATCGCCACTCGGCCGCAGGCGCGGTACCTCTGCGCGTCGCAGGCGTGCGTCGCTGACACCGCCTTCGCTCGATGCGAAGCCGAGCTGTGTCCGATATGGGGCGAAATCGGGCCGTCAGCATCCCTGTAGCTAATTTTCCGAACGGTTGGTCTGTTGTGTTCGGAAAAAGCGTGGCTCGCAGTACAGCAAATTTCTAGCAATGAAGAAGATGTGGGCGGCAACAAGGTCGATGCCGTTTTGTCGGTGACGTAAGTGTCGTACGGTTCGAATGGTCCCTGATGGGGAATAAGTGTTCCCAGAGGCCATCTGTCGACCACAGTGCATCCTGGTTCGCCTGATGCCCTCGAGGATTGCCGGAATCCGGTCCTTGGAGGTGTGATGCGCAACAACGGCGGGCTCACCAACCGGCGCCGACTATCGGTCGCTGTGGGGTTGCTGATTGCGGTCGTTGTAGTGGTCACGACTGGACCTGTCGCTGCTGTGCCACCTCCTCCGCCAAATCCCAGCGACGGCGAAATCGCCCAGGCGGGCGCGCAGGTGGATGCCGGTGTCGCCGAGGTCGGCACCCTGATCAACCAGGTCGCCGTGGTCGATCAGCAACTGGGGCAACTCGACGACGCCGTCGCGCAGCGCCGGGAGGACGTCAACCGAGCGCTGGTGGACCTGCAGACCGCGCGCGACGCCGCCGACGCGGCCGCCGTCGTGGTGGTGGACACCCAGCTCGACCTCGCCGATGCCGCGGCCAAGGTGGGCCAGGCGCGACGCAACTTCGATCAGTTCGCCACCCAGGCCTATACCAATCCGGGCTCCGGCTCGATGGTCACCTACCTCGCCGCGGCCACCCCCGCGGTCGCACTGGACCGGGCCCAGCTCCTCGAGCTGGTCTCCAAGAATCGTCAGCAGGTGCTGGACGGCCTGCGGCGCGCGCAGATCGATCAAGGCAACAAGAACTCCACCGCGCGGCGGGCGAAATCGGACGCCGACACGGCCGCCGCCGTCGCCGCCGCGCGCAGGGCCGACGCCGAGAACGCGGTCGCCGCGGCGAAGGCCGAACTCGACCGGCAGACCGCCCAGCGCGACGACCTGCTGCGGCGGCGCCAGGACGCGCAGGGCAGGCTGGATCAAGCGCGGCAGAACGTGGCCGGCCTGCAGGACCAGCGTGACGCGTACCTGGCCTGGGACGCCATGCGCAAGGTGGAGGAAGCGGCGGTGCGTGCCGCCGCGGCGGCGGCCGCCGCGCGCGCGGCCGCCGACCAGGCCGCTCGCGATCGCGCCGCCGAACTCGGCACCGGAAAACGCCCGCACACTCAGCTGGAGGACGCGCCGCCACCGCGGCGGAGCGCGCCACGACCGAAGTCGCCACCGGTCGAAGGCTCCGCGGCGATCGAGATCGTGGTCGATCGCGCCATGTCACAACTCGGCGTCACCTACGCCTGGGGAGGCGGCGACGAGGACGGGCCGACCCGCGGCATCCGGGACGGCGGCGTCGCCGACAGTTACGGGGACTTCGAGAAGGTCGGCTTCGATTGCTCGGGGTTGATGGTCTACGCGTTCGCGGGCGTGGGGGTCTCACTGCCGCACTACAGCGGCTACCAATACAACGCGGGCACCCGAGTGCCGGTCGGCGATCGCGAGCGCGGCGACATGCTGTTCTGGGGGCCGAACGGCAGCCAGCACGTGGCGCTGTATCTCGGCGACGGGAAGATGGTGGAGGCGCCGGAATCCGGCGACGTGGTGAAGGTGTCCCCGGTCCGCGAGGGCGGCATCATGCCGTTCGCGGTGCGCGTCGTCTCCTGATATCGGACATTCCGGGTGCCCCGCCCGGCCGGAGGACCGCGGAAATTCCCATTCTGTCGGGTCCGGTTGCGGCACAGGCGGTGATTACCTGGAATAGTTGTGGCAGCACGCACAGGACCAAGGCGAAAGCGGGGATGTTGGTGACTTCGACGGACGGTGTGAGCGGAGCGAACTCGGCGAAGGATGCGCCGGTCTCGACGCCCAGCACCCTCGAGCGTGACGTCCAGACCCTGGAGAAGGCGATCTACGAGGTCAAGCGGGTGATCGTGGGCCAGGATCGCCTGGTCGAACGACTGCTCGTGGGCGTGCTCGCACGTGGTCACGTTCTGCTCGAAGGTGTTCCCGGCATCGCGAAGACCCTCGCCGTGGAGACCTTCGCCAGGGTGGTCGGCGGCTCGTTCGCCCGCGTGCAGTTCACGCCCGACCTGGTGCCCACCGACCTCATCGGTACTCGCATCTACCGGCAGGGCCGCGAAGAGTTCGACACCGAACTCGGCCCGGTCGTCGCCAACTTCGTGCTCGCCGACGAGATCAACCGCGCGCCCGCCAAGGTGCAGTCGGCGCTGCTCGAGGTGATGGCCGAGCGGCACGTGTCGATCGGCGGCAAGACCTACCCGATGCCCGACCCGTTCCTGGTCATGGCGACGCAGAACCCGATCGAGAGCGAGGGCGTGTACCCGCTGCCCGAAGCGCAGCGCGACCGCTTCTTGTTCAAGGTCGTCGTCGACTACCCCTCCGTGGAGGAGGAGCGCGAGATCATCTATCGGATGGGCGTCACCCCGCCGGAGGCGAGCCGGATCCTGGAGCCGGAGGACTTGATCCGTCTGCAGAAGGTCGCGGCCAACACCTTCGTGCACCACGCCCTGGTCGACTACGTGGTCCGGGTGATCGCGGCGACCCGCAAACCGGCCGATTTCGGCATGCAGGACGTGGCCAGCTGGATCTCCTACGGCGCGTCGCCGCGCGCCAGCCTCGGCATCATCGCCGCGGCCCGCGCCGTCGCGCTCATCCGGGGCCGCGATTACGTGGTGCCGCAGGACGTCGTCGAGGTGATCCCGGACGTGTTGCGCCATCGCCTGGTGCTGTCCTACGACGCGCTCGCCGACGAGATCAGCCCGGAGGACGTCATCAAGCGCGTTCTGCAGACCGTCGGCCTGCCACAGGTCGCCCCGCAGGCCGTCGCGCCCGGCGTGCCCGCCGCGCCGCCGCAGGGCGCCCCGCAGCAGGTTCCCCAGCCGCCGTCGCCGCAGCAGGCCGTGCCCCAGCCGCCCAACGGGCAGCAGTCGCAGCCCGCGGGCACCGTTCCGCCGAAGTGACCTCGGCATCGGATCGGGTCGCGCCAGTGCCGACGTCGCCGTCCCACGCACCGCCGTCCTTCCACGCGGGGGAGTTGACCGACCCCAGGCTCACGGTCGCGCTCAAGACCCTCGAACTCACCGTGCGCCGCAGGCTCGACGGCGTGCTGCACGGCGATCACCTCGGTCTCATCCCCGGTCCCGGCTCCGAGCCGGGTGAGGCGCGCGCCTACCAACCGGGCGACGACGTGCGCCAGATGGATTGGTCGGTCACCGCCCGCACCACTCATCCGCACGTGCGGCAGATGATCGCCGACCGGGAGCTGGAGACCTGGATGGTGGTCGATCTGTCGGCCAGCCTCGACTTCGGCACCGCCGCCTGCCAGAAGCGTGATCTCGCCATCGCCGCCGCGGCCGCCATCACCCATCTGACCAGTGGCGGCGGCAACCGGATCGGTGCGGTCGTCGCCACCGGCGAACGGTTGACCCGCATCCCGGCGCGCGGCGGGCGCGTCCACGCCCAGTCGCTGTTGCGCGGCATCGCGACCACACCGCACGCGCGCGACGGCGTGCGCGGCGACCTGCGCGGCGGCATCGAATCGCTGCGCCGTCCGCAGCGCAAACGTGGACTCGCGGTGATCATCAGCGATTTCCTGGGTGACATCGATTGGCAGCGCTCGCTGCGCGCGATCTCGGCCAGGCACGATCTGCTCGCGGTCGAGGTGCTCGACCCGCGCGACCTCTCCCTGCCCGACATGGGCGACGTCGTACTGCACGACCCGGAGACCGGACGCACCCGCGAGTTCAGCGTGACTTCCACGCTGCGCGCCGATTTCGCGGCTGCCGCGCAGCGCCACCGGCAGCAGGTCGAACAGGCCCTGCGCAGCTGTGGCGCTCCGGTGCTCACCTTGCGAACCGATCGGGACTGGATCGCCGACGTGGTCCGGTTCGTGTCCACCCGGCGCCACAGCTTCGGCGCCCCGACCGGGCGGGTGCCACGCCAGTGAGTATTTCGCATTTCACCGCACAGATCTGGCTGGGATTCCTCGTCGTCATCGCGCTGATCGCGCTCGGCTACGTCCTGGTGCAGCGCAACCGGCGCAAGCACATGTTGAAGTTCACCAACATGGCGCTGCTGGAGAAGGTCGCTCCGTCGCGGCCGAGCGCGTTCCGGCATGTGGCCGTCGCGCTGCTGCTGGTCGGCCTGGTGTTCCTCACCGTCGCCGCGGCCGGACCGACCGCGGTCAAGAAGGTGCCGCGCAACCGCGCGACCGTCATGCTGGTGATGGACGTGTCGCTGTCGATGGAGGCGACCGACGTCGCCCCGAGCCGCATCCAGGTCGCCAAGAAGGCGGGCAAGGAGTTCGTCGACGGACTGCCCGAGGGCGTGAACATCGGCTTCGTCACCTTCGCGGGCACCGCTTCGGTGATGGTCTCGCCCACGACGAACCACGAATCGGTCAAAGCCGCGATCGACAATGTGCGGCTGGCCGAGCGCACCGCTACCGGTGAAGGCATTCTCACCGCGCTGCAGGCGATCGAGACGCTCGCCACGGTGCTCGGTGGCGCCCAGGAGCCACCGCCTGCCAGGATCGTGCTGATGTCGGACGGTAAGCAGACCGTTCCGGATTTCAAGGACGTCGACAACCCCCGGCACGAGTACGTCGCCGCCCGGCTCGCCAAGAGCAAGAACGTCCCCATCTCGACCATTTCCTTCGGCACTCGCTGGGGCGTCGTCGAGATCCCCCGGGAGGACGGCAGCAAAGACCAGGTACGCGTCGAGGTGGACGACGACGCCATGCGCGAGATAGCGCGACTGTCCAGCGGCGAGTTCTACACCGCGTCGTCCTTGCAGGAGTTGACCAAGGTATACGACACCTTGGAGCAACAGATCGGGTACGAGCTGACCAGAGGCGACGCCAGTCGTCCGTGGCTGCTGCTCGGACTGGTGGTCGTCGCGGCGGGAGTGGTCATCGGTCTGGTGTATCGCCAGCGTTTGCCTTAGCGCTGCGAACAGCAAGGCGCGCAGGCGATTACACGGGCCATAGCCGGGAAAGTGTGTTACCGTGCCCAGGACGGGCGGTAAGGGAGTGCCGCCCTCCATTTGGGGAGGAATCATGCGAATTTCTGCAATCGTCACCGCAATCGCGTTCGCCGCGCTGGCCTTTGTCGTGGCTCCGCTTCCGGAAGCTTCAGCGGCAGGCTGTCCAACCGGCAGTCTGTGTCAGTACTCCGGTGTCGGCTTTTCCGGTACGGCGAAGGTGGTCACGCTCAACACCAAGAACTTCCGGAACTACTGCGGACCCGCGGGAGATCCGAGCACCAGATCGGTGATCAACAACACGAACGTCGAGTTGCTGTTCAGCTCCGGTTCCAACTGTGGCGGCGGACAACCGTACCGTTACGTGGGGCCGGGTAAGCAGGTGGAGGATCTGGGGTTCGACGCGCTGTCTGTGACTTGGTGCCCCAGCTGCTGAGCAGCGCCTCTCGCGTCGCTCGCCGAAGGTGAGTGAAAGGCGGCGCATCGATCGAATGCCGACCGGCCGGTGGTGTCCTGCACACCACCGGCCGGTCCGCGTGATCGGGCTTCGTTTCGCGCTGTCATTGTGGCGTTTCACGAACGCGGCCGGGCTCGGATGGCGGTCGGACGAACGTGGCGGCCCGGTCGTTGCCTGCCGATTCGACCAGGTAGGTTGAACCCCATGTCGAACATCACATCCCGGTCGGTCCTGGTGACCGGCGGAAACCGCGGCATCGGACTCGCGGTCGCGCAGCGTCTGCTTGCCGACGGTCACAAGGTGGCCGTCACGCATCGTGGCTCGGGGGTGCCGGACGGCCTGTTCGGTGTGAAATGCGATGTGACCGACAGCGAATCGGTGGACGGCGCCTTCGCCGAGGTGGAGGCGCACCAGGGTCCGGTCGAGGTGCTGGTGGCCAACGCGGGCATCACCGACGACACGCTGCTCATGCGGATGAACGAGGAGCAGTTCACCCGGGTGCTCGACGCCAATCTGACCGGTGCGTTCCGGTGCGCCAAGCGCGCGAACCGCGCCATGCTGCGCGCGCGCTGGGGCCGGATGATCTTCCTCGGCTCGGTGGTCGGCATGAGCGGCCAAGCCGGTCAGATCAACTACGCCTCCTCCAAGGCCGGTGTGATCGGTCTGGCCCGCTCGATCACCCGCGAGCTCGGCTCGCGCTCGATCACCGCGAATGTCGTCGCCCCGGGTTTCATCGAGACCGACATGACCGCCGACCTGCCCGAGGACATGCGCGACATGGCCAAGAAGTTCATCCCCTTGCAGCGGCTCGGCCAGCCGGAGGACATCGCGGCCGTGGTCAGCTTCCTGGCTTCCGAGGACTCCGCCTACGTCTCCGGCGCCGTCATCCCGGTCGATGGCGGCATGGGCATGGGCCACTGACCACACCGAACGCGTAGCGCGGCCGGTCCAGGCCGCCCGCAGCCAACCCCACATTCGAATTTCAGGAGAACCGAGAACTCATGGGCGGACTGCTCGAAGGCAAGACCATCCTGGTCACGGGCATCATCACCGACTCGTCGATCGCGTTCCACGCGGCGGCCGTCGCGCAGGAGCAGGGCGCGAAGGTGCTCATCACCGGCATCCCGGAGCGGCTGCGGCTGATCGACCGGATCGCCAAACGCCTGCCCCAGGAGGTACCGCCGGCCATCGGGCTCGACGTGACCAGCGAAGAGGATCTCGCAGGCCTGGCCGACAAGCTGCGGGAACTGGCTCCGCAGGGGATCGACGGGGTGCTGCACTCGATCGCGTTCGCGCCACGCACCCTCATGGGGCCGGAGGCTCGGCCGTTCCTCGACGGCCCGGGCCCGGATGCCGCCAAGGCGTTCGAGATCTCGGCGTGGAGCTACGCGTCGCTGTCGCGCGCGGTGTTGCCGGTGATGAACGAGGGCGGCTCGATCGTCGGCATGGACTTCGATCCGCGCACCGCGATGCCGTTCTACAACTGGATGGGCGTGGCGAAGGCCGCGCTGGAGTCGGTGAACCGGTATGTCGCCCGCGAGGTGGGCGCGGCGAAGAAGATCCGGTCCAACCTCATCGCCGCGGGGCCGATCAAGACGCTGGCCGCCAAGGCGATCGCGGGCACCGCGACCGACGACGCCGCCAAGCTCAATCAGCTCAACGTCTACTGGGACGGCGCCTCGCCGATCGGCTGGGACGTCGACGACCCCACGGTGGTGGCGAAGTCGATCGTGGCGCTGCTGTCGGACTGGCTGCCTGGCACCACCGGTTCGATCATCTACGTCGACGGCGGAGCCAGCCACAACACCTGGTTCCCGGAGAACATGGCGATCAACTGAGCCGATCGGATGGGAGACACCGTGGTTCGAACCGCCGACGCGCTGCTGCTGCTGTCCTTCGGCGGTCCGGAGCGTCCCGAGGACGTGATGCCGTTCCTGGAGAACGTCACCCGGGGCAGGGGAGTGCCGCGTGAGCGCCTGGAAGCGGTCGCCGAGCACTATCTGCACTTCGGCGGTGTCTCGCCGATCAACGCGCTCAATCGCGACATCATCACGGCGGTCGAGGCCGAACTGGCCGCCGCGGGTATCGAGCTGCCGGTGTACTTCGGTAACCGGAACTGGCATCCCATGGTGGAGGACACCGTCGGGCGGATGGCCGCCGACGGTGTCGGCGCCGCACTGGTCTTCCCGACTTCGGCGTGGGGCGGCTACTCCGGATGCCTGCAGTACCACGAGGACATCGCCCGGGCGCGTGCGGCTTTCGGTGCGGGCGCGCCGGAACTGCTGAAGCTGCGTCAGTACTTCGATCACCCGCTGTTGATCGAGACGTTCGCCGATGCCATTCGCGCGGCGCGCGATCGGCTCCCGGCCGGGCAGCGCGCCGCGGCAAGGCTGGTGTTCACCGCGCATTCCATTCCGGTGTCGGCCGATGCCGCCGCGGGTCCGCCTGCCGACGGCGGTCGGCTGTACAGTCGTCAGGTCGCCGACGCGGCCCGATTGTGCGCCGCGGCAACCGGTTTCACCGATTACGACCTCGTCTGGCAGTCGCGTTCGGGTCCGCCGCAGGTGCCGTGGCTGGAACCGGACATCGTCGACCACCTGGACGATCTCGCGGCCAAGGGGGTCGAGGCCGTGGTCGTCTGTCCGGTGGGCTTCGTCTCCGACCATCTCGAAGTCATCTGGGATCTGGACAACGAGGCCGCGCGGAAAGCCGCCGAACTCGGTATGGGCTTCGCGCGGGCCGCGACGCCGGGAAGCGATCCGCGTTTCGCGAAGCTGGTCGTCGAACTGGTGTCCGAGCAGTTGCGCGGAGCCGAACCCCGGCGGCTCGGCGCGGTGCCCGGCTACGGCTGCACGCGCGACGGCGCGCCGTGCGCCGTCGGCTGCTGTGCGGTCACGCGCCGTCCCACTGCTGGGAATTGAGGAGGAGCGGTCGCGGATAGCATCGCCTGCGACCGATCGCCGAATCCGACTTTCTGGGGGGTACCTCTAGATGACCTATGCCGACATGCTGACCAATGCCGCCGTGCTCGATCCGCACGCCTGGTCCGACACGAACGTATGGACCGTGGCGCTCGACGTCACCGAGGCCAGGCGCCGTGGTCGCAGCGGTGGCGGCGGTGGTTTCTCGATCGGAGGTCTGCTGCTGTGCATCGGGGTCGTCGCCGTGGTCATCGGGCTCGTGATCTGGCTGAGCAAGCGGAACAAGTCGAATCAATCGAACCAGCCCCAGCAATATCCGCAGCAGCAGTACCCCCAGCAGTATCTTCCGCAGCAGAATTTGCAGGGACAACCTCAGTATCCGGCGCCGCAGTACCAACAGCCCTATCCGCCGCAGGGGCAACAGCAG
This sequence comes from Nocardia sichangensis, assembly GCF_047200615.1. Lineage (NCBI taxonomy): Bacteria > Bacillati > Actinomycetota > Actinomycetes > Mycobacteriales > Nocardiaceae > Nocardia > Nocardia sichangensis. The sequence continues at coordinate 305,190 of NZ_JBJZOK010000005.1, read as the reverse complement.
TATCAGCAATATCCGCCGCAGCACCAGTACCCGCCGCAGCAGCCGCCGTACCCGCCGCAGCAGTGAAACTCGCCGCGCCTGTGACTCAGAAGCCCGGGCTGGTCAGGCGGGTGTAGACAGTGGGGAAGCCAGGGCGGGCCGCGCCTACGCCCCAGGATGTGAGACCGGCAAGTCGCCCGTCGACGAGAATCGGGCCGCCGCTGTCGTACTGGGCGGTGTCCGCGGTGGGAGTGCCCGCGCAGAGCATGGTGTACGGATCGAAGGCCGGACCATAGGCGGTGGCGCACTCACCATCGGCGGCCAGTGGGACGTTCGCCGCGCGCAACCGGGTGTTGGTCTCGTCGGTTTCGGAGGTCGCGCCCCAGCCCAGGATGGTCGCGTTGCCCGAAGTGGGCGGGGCGACGGTGATCGTCGGACCGGGCTGCGGCTCGTCCAGGGTGAGGATCGCCACGTCGTTGCGATACGCGGTCGTCATGTCCAGAACGGTTGCCAGGAAACCCGGATGCATGCGAATGTTCTTGACATGCACGGTTTTTCCGTCGCTTCCGCGAAGGTCGTCACGGCCGAAGGTGACGGTGAGCGTTTGGGTCAGCGTCTGTGCCAGGGCCACGCAGTGCGCCGTCGTGATCACCTGGTCCGGTGCGACGAGCGCGCCGCCGCAGAACTGCCCGGAGGCGCGGGTGAGTAACAACGGCGTGCCGATGGCCGCCAGCCACGGATACTCCGATGTCGTCGCGTCGGCGCCGCCCACGATCGCCGAGGCCGGGGCGTGCAGGGTGAGACCGAACAGAACAGTCGCGATGGTGACGGCGGCCATGCGGCAACGATGGGAAAAACGCATCTCACACCGCCCCGGCATAATGTCAGCGGCTTCCGCGCGCGGAGGCGTGCACGGCGACCAGGCGCGCGGCGCGGATCGCGTCCCACAGCGGCCGCAGCAGCGATTCCTGCGCACCGATCGCGCTGGCGGAGGTGGGCGCGGAAGCGGGCTCCCGCTGCGCCACCGTGAGGATGGCCGCGACATGATCGGCGGTGTCGAGAATGCGCCTGGCGCGCAATGAAATCGACTCGGGATAGTCGTGCCGCGAATAGTCGGCCAGTTCGGCTTCGATGAGCTCGCGGGGATCGGAGTCTGGCGCGCCCAGCGATGTGGTGTGCAGCTTCATCAGCGCGTCGGCGGCATCGCGAACCGCTTCGCGCATCGCGTATTCGGCTTCGCCGAGGGACATGTCGGGGCCGGGCGCCGAGGGGATGGGCGCACTGTAGACGGTCCATTGCAGCGTGTCGTCCTCGGCCCAGCGCGGGATGAGGCCGGTGCCCTCGGTGCCGGGTACGCCGATCAGCATGCCCTCGCCCGCCTCGATCGCGTCGGCGGCGAACGCCGTGCCCGCGGGGACGCCGCGGATGTCTCCTGGGACCGGGAGCACCAACCGCAGTTGCGCGCCGGGTTGCGCCATCGTCTCGCGAATCACCTTGAGCAGTGCCATGACTCCGCTCCCCGGCAGGTTGCCGTGGGCGGACCAGGGTAGGTCGGTGCGGCCGCCGGTGAGCGGATCACCAGCCGCGATGGTGTGCTTCGGCGCCCACGCGTGCAAGGCGGCCAAAACGTCGTCGGGCGCACTGCAGCCGGCCAGCCAGGAGCTCGCCCACACCGTCAGCGTCGCACTTGGAGAGCACATAATTATCGAGCATAAAGGGTGGGCGCTACCGGTGGGCATCCATACGCAAGGGCATTGGTGAGCAGCACGGAAACCGCGGGCGCCGCGCTGCCCGCGCCGAGCGAGTCCGTGCGGATACCGTCCGGCATCGGAGCGGGGCGCTCATCCTCCGCCGTCGCTAGTCCGGCTCGGTGACGAAATCTATGAGTCGCTCGACCGCGCCGATGAGTGGCGTCTCCAGGTCGCGGAAGGAGGACACCGCCTCGTACACCTTCCGCCAGCCGTCCTGCGGGGAGCCCCAGCGCAGGCGTCGGCAGACGCCGGTCTTCCAGTCCTCGTCGCGCGGCACCCGCGGCCACTCCGCGATGCCGAGGGTGGCCGGGCGCACGGCTTGCCAGACGTCGACGAACGGGTGCCCGGTCACCAGGACATGTGGCCCGAGCCCGGTGGTCAGCTGGGTCTCCTTCGATCCGGTCACCAGGTGGTCGACCAGCACGCCGACCCGCCTGCCCGGGCCCGGCCGGAAGTCCGCCAGCCGAGCGGCAAGATTGTCCAAGCCTTCCAACTGCTCGACGACGACGCCCTCGACGCGCAGATCGTGGCCCCACACCCGCTCGACCAGCGCGGCGTCGTGCACGCCCTCCACCCAGATCCGGCTGCCACGGGCGACCCGGGCGCGCAGGCCCTCCACCCTGGTGGAGCCGGAGGCCGAGCGGTTCGGCGTCTGCGGCGCGGCGGCCCGCGGCCGCACCAGCGTCACCGGCTCGCCGTCGATGAGGAACGCCGCCTCGCGCAGCGCGAACAGGCGCACCGTGCCGCGAGCGTCCTCCAGCTTCACGAACTCGCCGTCGTAGCTGCGATCGAATCCGACCACCGCGCCGCAGAATCCGGTGGCGGCATCCTCGACCACCAGGTCGCGTTCCGCGGTGACCGTCGGCACCGCCCTTTTCTTCGATCGAGGATGCCCGGAGAAGATGTCGCCATACCTGTCACGCCCGCTCACCTGCCTGAAGCTAGCACCGCCGCTGTGGCTTTCGGCGGACCAGGGGCACCGCGCGTCCACGCGTGGAATTCATCGGGAGTACTCGTCGATGATGCGCCCGAGATCATGATCCGCGCACTACAGTGGTCGTGTGGCCGCAATTTTTTGGCTGGTCGCGGGCATTCTGCTCGCGGCGGCGGAGATGCTCACCGGCGACCTCACCTTGCTGATGCTCGGTGTCGCCGCGCTGGGCACCGCGGGTGTCAGCGCGGCGGCGGATACCTCCGTCGTGGCCGACGCCGTCGTCTTCGCGGTGATCTCGGCGGTGCTGCTGCTCGGTGTGCGCCCGATCATCCGGCGTCGCTACGGAACTCCTCCGCCCACGCCGACGAACGTGGACGCCCTGCCGGGCAAGACCGCTCTGGTGCTCGAGCAGGTGGCGGCGCACTCCGGCCAGGTGAAACTGAACGGCGAGGTGTGGACCGCGCGGCCGATGGACACGACCGAAGTCTATGAACCGGGTACGACCGTTTATGTCATGAAGATCGACGGCGCGACCGCCGTCGTCTGGAAGGGGCCTTGATGGCTGTACTGATCGTTGCCGCCGTCCTCATCTTGCTGGTCGTGGTGGTGGTCTTCAAGTCGATCGCGCTGGTGCCGCAGGCCGAGGCCGCGGTGATCGAGCGGCTGGGGCGGTATTCGCGGACGGTTTCCGGCCAACTCACCTTCCTCGTGCCGTTCGCCGACCGCGTCCGCGCCAAGGTGGATCTGCGGGAGCGGGTGGTGTCGTTCCCGCCGCAGCCGGTGATCACCGAGGACAACCTCACCCTGCACATCGACACGGTGGTCTATTTCCAGGTGACCAGCCCGCAGGCGGCGGTGTACGAGATCAGCAACTACATCGCCGCTGTCGAGCAGTTGACCGTCACCACACTGCGTAACGTCGTCGGCGGCATGACGCTCGAACAGACTCTCACCTCACGCGACTCGATCAACGGCCAGCTGCGCGGCGTGCTGGACGAGGCGACCGGGCGCTGGGGACTGCGCGTCGCGCGGGTCGAGCTGAAGAGCATCGATCCGCCGCCGTCGATTCAGGAGTCGATGGAGAAGCAGATGAAGGCCGATCGCGAGAAGCGCGCCATGATCCTCACCGCGGAGGGACAGCGCGAATCGCAGATCAAGACGGCCGAGGGCTCGAAGCAGGCGCAGATCCTGTCCGCCGAGGGCGCCAAGCAGTCGGCGATCCTGTCGGCCGAAGGCGAACGGCAGAGCCGTATCCTGCGGGCACAAGGTGAGCGCGCCGCCTCCTACCTGCAGGCGCAAGGCCAGGCCAAGGCCATCGAAAAGGTCTTCGCCGCCATCAAATCCGGCAAGCCGACGCCGGAATTGCTTGCCTACCAGTACATGCAGACGCTGCCCATGGTCGCGCGCGGTGACGCCAACAAGGTGTGGCTGGTGCCGAGCGATTTCGGCAAGGCGCTGGAGGGGTTCGCGAAGAGCTTCGGCACGCAGGGCGAGGACGGTGTGTTCCGGTACGAGCCGCCCGCCTCCGACGGCGCGGAAGCAAAGCCCGAGGACGACTCCGATGTCGCGGACTGGTTCGACACCGCGCCCGACCCGACCATCGAGCGCGCCGTGCGCGCCGCCGAGGCGACGGCGCGGACCCCGGTCGAGGGGCTGACCCCGACACCGCCCCCGCCGGCGTTCGAACCTTCGCCGCACCAGCCGGTCATCCCTCCGCATGAGGCTTTCCCGGCTCAGCAGCAGCCGCCGCAGCAACCTCCGGCCCAGCGCCCGGACGACCCGCACGGCCGTCCTTGGCAGCCGCCGGAGAACTTCACGAAATAACCTCGCGCCGGCGCCGCCCCGGACTCCGCCCGAGTTCGGGGCGGTCGCGTCGGCGCGGCCGAATCACTCAGCCGGGCAGCCCGGCGGCGCGGATCGCCGGGACGACGACATCGGCGATGCCGCGCATGCCCTGCGGGTTGAGGTGGTAGGGCAGCAGCGTCTCGGTGGCGAGGACGGGCTCCATCCAGCGGACGCCGACGGGCGCGCACGCGTCGCGGCCCTCCGATGCGGCGCTGGTGTCCACGTAGATCGCGCCGTGCGCGGTGGCGACGCGGGACACCACGGAATTGAGATGATCGAAGGCGGCTTGGATGGGCGCGGCGTCGGACGGGCGGAGACCGACCAGCGCCGGGCAGCCGCCGTCGCGCACGTAGCGCGGCCAGCCGTCGACGACGATCAGCGCGTGCGGCGCCCGGGCCGAGATCTGTTGCAATGCGGCCGCGTAAGGCGCCGCGATCGCATCGATGTCGACGTCCCAGTCCGGACCGGCGCAGGTACCGGCCCCGGAGAGGCCGTAGACGTGGCAGGCGACGATGTGTTCGGCCATCAACGCGTCGTTGGCGCCGATGTGCACGGTGACCAACCTGGTGGCGGGGCCGAGCGGATCGAACTGGGGCGGAATGCCCGGCTGCTGCGGGGCGGTGAGGTCCGCGATGAGGGCGGAGTTGCAGGTGCGGTCGTCGATCCGCAGGCCCAGGTCCCGGGCGACCAGTTGCGGTGTGTTCGCGGTCGAGCGAAGGCATCGGAACGGGGCCGAGATGTCGAAGTTCCGCACGCCCGTGGTGGCCGCCCCGGAATCGCCCACGGCGACGTATTCGGCCCCGCCGATGGGATCGGCCGCGGCGGGGGAGGTGGCGCCCAGGGCGATCAGACAGGCGGTGACCGCTGTGGCCCGCGCAAGATTCGTCATGTCGTTTCTGTCCGTCCATTCGTCGGCGCGCTCACGAAACATGTACGTCTCTCCGTGCCGAACGCTACTCGCCGGAGGCGTGCCCGCGGGTGGAATCGGGTGGCAGACTGCGAGGTATGACGACATCTGGATGGGCCGATGTGGACAGCTACCTGGTGGAGACACTGGTGGCGGATCCCGATTCCGACGCGGCGCTGGAGGCGAACAAGGCGGCCGGCCTGCCCGCGATCGACGTGTCACCGCCGCAGGGGAAGTTTCTCCATCTGCTGGCCAGGACGGTCGGCGCGCGACGCGTGCTGGAGATCGGCACGCTCGGCGGATACAGCACGATCTGGCTGGCCCGCGCGGTCGGCCCCAAGGGGCGGGTGGTCACGCTCGAGTTCGCCGCCCGGCACGCCGAGGTGGCGCGGGCGAATCTGGACCGTGCGGGCGTCGGCGACCGAGTGGAGATCCGGGTCGGCGCCGCGCTGGACAGCCTGCCCGTGCTCACGCAGGAGGATCCGGAACCGTTCGACTTGGTCTTCATCGACGCCGACAAGGTGAACAACGCGAATTACGTACTGTGGGCGCTGCGGCTGACCCGGCCGGGCTCGGTGATCATCGTCGACAACGTCGTGCGCGGCGGCACGATCGCCGACGAGCGGTCCGTGGACCCGAACGCGCAGGCCAGTCGCGAACTCGTCGAATTGCTCACCGCCGAACCGAGCCTGGACGCGACCGTGGTGCAGACCGTCGGTGCGAAGGGCTGGGACGGCTTCGCCTATGCCGTGGTGAACGGCGACAACGTGGAGTGAGTCAGGGCTCCAGCACCACTTTGCCGGTCGTCCCGCGCGTTTCCAGCGCGCGGTGCGCGACGGCCGCGTCGGCGAGCGCGAAGCGCTGGATGCCGGGTCGCAGCCGTCCGGCGATCGCCTCGGCCATGGCGAGGTTCTCCAGGACGCGCAGATCGCCGCCCGCGCGCGCCAGCATCGGCGGACCGATCACCGTCTCGGAGGTAATACCCCGTTCGGTCAGTTCTGCGGCGGAGAGCCGGACCGGCCCTTCGTCGTTCGATGTGCCGGACCAGCCATAGACGAGATGTTGCCCGCCCGGTGCGAGCAGATCGATTCCGGCGCGGGCGACCGCGCCGCCCACCGAGTCGAACAGCACGTGCGCCCCGTGGTCGCCGATTCGAGCGCGGACCCGGTCCGGCCAATCCGGCAACAGATAGTCGACCGCCAGGTCGGCGCCATTGTGTCGCACCTGATCGACCTTCGCGGGGCCACCGGCCAACCCGATCACCGTGGCTCCGGCATTCTTCGCGAATTGCACCAGCAGCGTGCCGATGCCGCCCGCCGCGGCCGTCACCAGGACGACACTGCCGGGCTTCAACTCGGTGAACTGCAGGATGCCCATGGTCGTTCGCCCGGTGCCGATCATCGCCACCGCCTCCGCCGCATCGAGGTTCGCCGGAATCTCGTGCAGCCGGGCCGCGTCCGTCACGGCGAATTCGGCGTAACCGCCGGGCACCGGGCCGAGATGGGCCACCACCTGCGCGCCCAGCAGGCCCGCATCCACATCGGCGCCCACGCGGTCCACGGTGCCCGCGACTTCGCGCCCGGGGATGGTCGGCAACTGCGGCAAGGGAAACGGCCCGGGCTCGCCCTTGCGCAGGGCGGTATCGACCAGGTGCACACCGGCCGCCGCCACCGCGATGCGGACTTCGCCGGGGCCAGGCACCGGATCGGGAACGATTTCGTAGCGCAGGTTCTCGGCCGGACCGAAAGCGTGGAGGCGGATGGCGTGCACGGTGGCTCCTGTTCGTTGGCGTCGCCGGTCAGCCTCCAGCATCAAGTTAGGTTGAGGTCAACCGGTCGCGCCGGGCCGCCCTGGCCTGGAAGCCGTCGCAGAGCGCGTCGAGCCCGTCGTAGAGCAGCTCCTCCTGGGTCAGATCGCGTACACCGCTGCCTGCGAGATCGGCCAACGCGGAGGGGACCGGTCCCTCTGCTGTGCCGTGCAGCAGCGTCCGCAGCCCGTTGTCGCCCGCGGGATCCATGCCTTTGCGCGCCATCAGCTCGGCGCTGATCTCGGGCAGCGTCGCGCCGGAGATGTAGTTCCAGACGGTGAAGGACATGCCAGTCGCCTCGCGGGTGGACACGCCGAGTTCCAGGAACCCGTCGACCAACCAGGCCAGGCAGGCCAAGCTCTGCGGCCCGAAGCTGTAGCGCGGAGTGGCGAAGGTGAGCAGCACCCACGGATGTTGCCGGTACAGGGCCCAGTCGACCTCGGCGGCGATGCGGACCCGGTCGCGCCAGGTCCACCGCTGTCCCTCGGGGGAGGGGTACGGGTTGCGCCTGGCCACTTCGTCGGTCATCAGCGCGAGCAGTTCGTCTTTGTTCGCGACGTGGCGATACAGCGACATGGCTCCCACCCCGAGCCGATCGGCGATGCGCCGCATGGACAGCGCGTCCAAGCCTTCGGTGTCGGCGAGCTCGATCGCGGTGTCGATGATGGCGGCGCGGTGCAGCATGCGTACACTGTACCCGGAATCATGCGTACGACGTACGCGTCATGGAGAGGATGTTCGGTGATGACAGACGTGCAGCCGGTCCGGACCGAGCCGGCCACGACGGGCTCGCGGCGGGCCTGGCTGGGCTTGGCGGTCCTGCTGCTGCCGGTGCTGCTGGTTTCGATGGACATCTCGGTGCTGTTCCTCGCGCTGCCGACACTGACCCTCGATCTGGATCCGTCCGCGGACCAGCAACTGTGGATTCTGGACATCTACGGCTTCCTGATCGCGGGCCTGCTGATCACCATGGGCAATCTCGGCGACCGGATCGGGCGGCGCAACATCTTGCTGACCGGCGCCGTGGTCTTCGGCATCGCGTCGGTGATCGCGGCGTTCGCGCCCAGCGCGGGCGTGCTGATCGCCGCGCGGGCGCTGATGGGCATCGGCGGCGCGACGTTGCTGCCGTCCAGCCTGGCGCTGATCTCGAGCCTGTTCCCGGACGCGCGGGAGCGAGCGGCCGCGATCGGCGTCTGGACGGCGTTCTTCGCGGGCGGCTCTGCTGTCGGACCGATCATCGGTGGCGTGCTGCTGCACCAGTTCTGGTGGGGTTCGGTGTTCCTCATCAACATCCCGGTGCTGCTGGTCCTGCTCGCGTTCGGCCCGTTCGTGCTGCCGGAGCATCGGGCGGGAGTGCGGGGACCGCTGGATCTCCCGAGTGTCGTCCTGTCGATCGGCGGCATCCTGCCGGTGGTGTACGGGATCAAACACGCCGCCACCAAGGGCATCGATGCGCAAGCGATCGTCGTCGCGCTGGTCGGCGCGGTGATCCTGACCGTTTTCGTGCGCAGGCAGCGACAGCTGCGTGAGCCCCTGCTCGATCTGCGGCTGTTCGCCAGGCCCCAGTTCTCGGTGGCGATCGGCGCCAGCCTGACCGGCATGATGTCGCTGGCCGGCCTCAGCTATCTGACCAGCGTCTATCTGCAATCGGTGACCGGGCGCACGCCGCTGGCGGCGGCGCTGCTCGGCATCCCCATGGCGATCGCGGTCTTCGTCTGCTCGGTGGGCGGCGCCCGGGTCGGGCATCGCTTCGGCGCCCGCGCGACCTTCGTGTTCGCCTTGCTCGCCTCCGCGGCGGGCAACCTGATGCTGCTCGGTGTCGGCGCGCACGACGGACTCGGCTGGTACCTCGCCGGTTCCACGATCGCCGGAATCGGCTACGGTCTGGCCTTCACGCTGGTGTCGGAGGTCTCGGTGTCCTCGGTGCCGCCGGAGCGGGCCGGGTCGGCGGTAGGTATCTCGGAAACCAGCTTCGAACTCGGCAACGCGCTGGGTCTCGCGCTGCTCGGTTCGCTCGCGGCGCTCATCTTCCGGTCCGGGGGCGACTACGCGGCGACGCTCGGCGAGACCATCCAGCAGGCCGGCGGGAACGCGGCGCTGATCGAGGCGGCGCGCGGATCCTTCGTCGACGGCATGCACGTCGCGGTGGCCGTCGGCGCGACGGTGCTCACGGCGATGGCGCTGATCGCCCGCTTCGCCGCTCCACGTTCGCGCTGAGTTGTGCGGCCGGGATCAGTGGCCGAAGACGGAAGTCATGATCTCGGCCGCCCAGCGGTTCATCGGCCGGACGATCGTGCCGTGCACCCAGCGGACCGGGCGCACCACCACAGCGAGCCAGACGACGGCGAAGGCGGCGAACACCGGGCGCAGCACGTAGCGGTACAGCGCGCGGCACGGCAGCACCACGAGCACACCCACGATGAGCGTGGCCACACGCCACCCGTAGCGCGCGGTCACGCGCACCGCTTTCCAGAGCGGGTGCAGCACCCAACGCCACAATCGCGACAGGGGCCAGACGATCAGCCACTTGACGGTCTGGTGGCAGACCCAGGCGATGGCATACGCGATCGGATACACGACCCAGCGCAGCAACCAGGCCCCAGCGGGACGAATCACTTTGCGCCACAGGAAGACCTCCACCGCACGCCGCAGTGGTCGCAACAGGTGTTCCAGCAGGAGCGACAGCAGCGGCGTGAGCACCGAGCCCCACAGCAGATGCTGCACCACCCAGCCCCACAGGAAATCCTTCACGACGATCCACGCGGGCCGCAGCACCCAGTGCCGGATCAGCTCGGCCGCCGGGACCAGCAGATGTCGCGCGATGTACCCGAGCGCCGCCGCCGAGGCGCGGCACAGAAGCAGAACGCCCTCCCACAGCAGACGGATCGGAACCAGCACCACGATCGCGATCGCGCGCGCGATCCACTGTGCGGCAGATACTCGCGTGTCCGGCGTCGACACCTCGCCCCCTCGGTAGATGCACCGGGCGTAGCCCTGGTGAAGAATTCTGTGCGCCCGCAACATTCGAACACATGATCGCCGCCAGGTGCGTGAGTAGAAATGCTCGAGTCGCGCACCGGCGCGCCTCCCGCGAGTCGAATACCGCTCGTGAGTGGTCACGCCCACGACGAGCCGGTGCGTCATGAGGGAGGAATTCATCGCCGCCGCTCGCGCCAGGGCGCACGGACTCGCCGCACCGCGCGCGACGCTGGCCACCCAGTCCACCATCGCGATCGGCGGGCACTGCTGGCTCAGCTCGGCACACTGGACGATGACCCTAGGCGACGCGCCCACCCTCGACCTCTACAGCGATTTCCCGGTCCTGCGTGCCGAGGGTGAGCTGAGCATCGCCGCCTACCTCGCCCGCCAAGACCTGCCGCGGCTCGTGCGGGACATGTCCGGCGCGGACCGGAACCTCCGCGAAACGACCGGGACATCCATCCGACACGCCGGGACATAGGATCGACGGATGCGCGAACCCGCTGCGATCGGTCCGGCCGCGTCCGGTCTCACGATGGTGCTCGCGCTCGCCGACTCACGGTTGCCGATCGGCGGCCACGTGCACTCCGGCGGTGTGGAAGAAGCCGTCGCGTCCGGCTTGGTTCGCGACGTCGTGACGGTCGAGCTGTATCTGCGCCGCCGCATCCGGACCTCGGGGCTGGTCACCGCGTCGCTGGCCGCGGCGGTCTGCGCGGGCGAACTGGATCCGGCGCGGGCCGAAGCGGAAGCCGACGCGCGCACGCCCGCACCCGCGGCGCGGGCCGCGTCCCGTGCCCAGGGCCGCGGTCTGTTGCGCCTGGCGAAACAGCTGTGGCCCCGGCACGATTGGTCGCCGCTCGCCACGACACCGCATCTGTCCACGGTCTTCGGAATGGTCGGCGCGGCCGCCGCGGTGCCGCCCCGGGAGATCGCCGGTGTGGTCGTCTACACGACCCTCACCGGCGCCGCCACCGCGGCCCAGCGTCTGCTGGCCCTGGACCCCGCCGCGATCGCCGCGTGCACGGTCCGGCTGGCCGACCTGTGCGATCGCGTCGCCGCCGAGGCCGTGACCGGTCTCGCCGCGATGTCGGACCCGCTGCAGGACGTGCTCGCCGAGCGGCATCGGCAGCGGGACATGCCCCTGTTCGCGAGTTGACGCCCCGGAAGAAGGAGACCGCCCCATGCCCCCGCATCTGATCGACGGTGAGCCGCACGACCACGGGCACGAGCGGCCGAAACGGGCCCGCACGCCCGGGGAGGCGCTGCGCATCGGCATCGGCGGCCCGGTCGGTTCGGGCAAGACCGCACTGGTGGCCGCGCTGTGCAGGCAGTTGCGCGACGAGCTGTCGCTGGCGGTACTGACCAACGACATCTACACCACCGAGGACGCCGACTTCCTGCGCAGGCACGCGGTCCTGCCGGACGAGCGGATCACCGCCGTGCAGACCGGCGGCTGCCCGCACACCGCCATTCGCGACGACATCACCGCCAATCTCGACGCGATCGACGATCTGGTCGCCGCCAATCCGCCGCTGGACCTCATCCTGGTGGAATCCGGCGGCGACAATCTGACCGCGACGTTCTCCTCCGGCCTGATCGACGTGCAGATCTTCGTGGTGGACGTGGCGGGTGGCGACAAAGTGCCGCGCAAAGGCGGTCCCGGCGTGACGTTCTCGGATCTGCTCGTGGTCAACAAGACCGATCTGGCGCCGTTGGTCGGCGCGGACCTCGGTGTGATGGAGCGTGATGCGGCGCGGGTGCGCGCGGACCGGCCGACAGTGCTCGTCTCGCTCACCGAGGATCCCGCGGCGACGCCGGTGCTGGCCTGGGTACGCGAGCAATTGCGCGCGGTCGCCGAGCAGGACCGGGCGGGCGCCGGCGAATCCGCCGCCGCGCACTGAGTGTCGCCGGTGCGCACGCAGCTACGCCTCGTCGCTCGCCCAGGGACGCTTCCGGAGATTCATGCCAGCGGCGGGTTGTCGGCCCGCCGCACCGGACCGCGTGCGGTCCATCTGATCGGCACCGCCGCCACGCCGCTGGGCGGCGACGAACTCGACATCGTGATCGTGGTCGCGCCGGGTGCCGAACTGGTGGTCCGCTCGGTCGCGGCGACACTGGCACTGCCGGGCGCGGCGACGCCGCAATCGTGCGGACGCTGGCAGCTCGAGGTCGGTAGTGGGGGAGTATTGGATTTCGATCCCGAGCCGATGATCGTCGCGGGCGGTGCGCGGCACCACACCGTCACCACGATCCGGCTGGATTCCGGCGCCCGGCTGCGAATGCGCGAACGCGTCCAGATCGGCCGCGCGGGCGAGGACGGCGGCATATGGCGCGGTGACCTGATCGCCGATGTCGACGACACGCCTCTGCTGCGCCACCGGCTGGCGCTGGGCGCGGACACAGCGGCCGATGACGCGCTGTCCGCGCCTCGCGCCCTGGAGAGCGAACTCGTCTATCCGGGCGAATGTGCCGCGGCGACAACGGGTTTGACGCAGACTCGGCTGCCGCTGGCGGCGGGTGGCAGTTTGTTCACCCGCACCGGGGCGCTGTTGGGCGTCTCCGGGGTGGAGCATGCCGAGCCGCGGCGCTGATCAATCGTTTCGTTCGACACAGGTGTAATCCGGCCGAGAGCTGGAGATAGAAAGGGTGGGAGCCCGACAGCGTCGTCGGGTTCCCACCTTCCGGCTCGCTCCTCGGAAGCCCCATCCGATCAGCCGTTGGCAGTCTCCGGGGCCGTGTCTCCGGCCTCCGGAGCTGTGTCGGTGGCTTCCGAAGCCGGGGCGGTGTTCTCCGGGGCCGGATCGACCGCCTCCGGCGCGCCCTGCGCCCGGGGAGGTGCGCTCAGCGCGTGCACCGCACCGAGTCCCGCGCCGATCCCCGCACCGATGGCAGCCAACGGGGCGGCCATCAGGGCCGCGCCGTAAGCGGCCCCGATCGGGCCCGCGGCGAGACCGATCGGCGCGAACGGCAGACCGATGGCCAGGGCGAGACCTCCGCCGACGGCCGCTCCGAACAGCGCGAACGGACTCGCGAACGCGGCGCCCGCCGCGGCGCCGATGGCGGCGGCGCCCACGGTCTGGCCCGCCACCCGATCGGACCTCGTGCGTTCCATCCCGATCGAGTCGAGGTACGTCGCGATATTCGCCTCGGCCATCGCGGCGCCGTCGTTGAGCTGGATCGCCTGCTCCCGGTAGAGCCAATCCGGTGCGTCGACCTGCACGTCTCCGAAGCGGAGCTTGTGCGGCGGCGGCGCGATCGGCGGCACCGGCGCGACGGGAACGGGGCCGTGCAGCCCTTCCAGCGGGGCCAGATACTTCGGATTCGGCAACGGACGCGCCCACTGCAACGAACTCAGCGTGTCGTCCGGAATCCGCACACCTTCGTACGGGCGCACGTTCGGCGCCTCGGCCGCGGGCCACTGGGCCGGCTGATCGGTGGGATCCGTCCGGGTCACCGGAACCCGATCGGGTGCCGCGTTCGCGGTGCCGGTTCCCACCAGCGCGAGAACGAGAGGAACCGTTCCCACGGCGACGAGAGGACCCAACTTCGCCCGGTGCGGTTTGGGTGCTCGGTGCTTGCCTGTGCCCATAGATCACCTTTCATCCGAAGGAGACGTCGACGCCCCACATTCGGATCTGCCGGTGACCTGGATTGGTCGAACGCGCTATTACGGCGGGATCAGCCGGCTTTCGCGTCGGTATGCGCCTTGTCCACCGCGACCCGGCTGTTGGTGGAAGCGCCGAGAGCGGCGGCCAGTTGTTCGGCGTCCTCGTCGTCGCCGTTGCTGATCGCCTCCAAGGCCAATCGTGCGAACACCCACTGCTCGGTGGCCGCCATCTGTCCGCGGCTGCGGCCGAGGAAGGTGACGAACCACTGGATGACGGTGATGATCCGGCTGCGGTAGCCGACCAGGTAGTACAGGTGCAGCGCCAGCCAGGCCAGCCACGCGATGAACCCGCCGAACTCCAGCTTCCCCACCTGGCAGACGGCGCTGAATCGCGAGATCGTGGCCATGCTGCCCTTGTTGAAGTACTTGAACGGCTTGCGCTCCTGCGGCGTCTGGCCTTTCAGCCCCGCGGTGATCTGCCGGGCGGCGTAGGTCGCGCCCTGGATCGCGCCCTGCGCCTGCCCCGGCACGTTCGGCACCGACATCAGATCGCCGACCACGAAGACGTTCGGGTGGCCCTTGACGGTGAGGTCCGGCTCGACCACGACCCGGCCCGCGCGGTCGACCTCCGTGCCGTCGGACTGGTCGGCGATCAGCTTGCCCAGCGGGCTGGCCTGCACGCCCGCCGACCACACCTTGCACGCCGACTCGATGCGGCGGATCGTGCCGTCGGAGTCCTTCACCGTGACGCCGAACGCGTCGACATCGATCACCATGGCGTTGAGCTGGATCTCCACGCCCATCTTCTCCAGGCGCCGCTCGGCCTTGCCGCCCAGCTTCGGGCCCATCGGGCCGAGCACCGCGCCCGCGCCCTCGATCAGCACCACCCGCGCGTCGCGCGGATCGATGTTGTGGAAGGTGCCCTCCAGCGTGCGGTCGGACAGCTCGGCGATCTGTCCGGCCAGCTCGACGCCGGTCGGGCCCGCGCCGACGATGACGAAGGTCAGCAGCCGGTCGCGCTCCTCCTGGGTGGTCGCGAGCTCGGCCTGCTCGAAGGCGCCGAGGATCCGGCCACGTAGCTCGAGCGCGTCATCGATCGTCTTCATGCCCGGCGCGTAGGTGGCGAACCGGTCGTTGCCGAAGTAGGACTGCTGCGCGCCGGTCGCGACGATCAGGCTGTCGAAGGGGGTGACGGTGTCCTGGTCGAGCAGGCGCGAGGTGACCGTCTTGGCGGTCAGGTCGATGTCGGTGACCTCGCCGAGCAGCACCTGCGCGTTCTTCTGCTTGCGCAGCACCAGCCGCGTGGCGGGCGCGATCTCGCCGACCGAGAGGATGCCGGTGGCGACCTGGTAGAGCAGCGGCTGGAACAGGTGGGTCGAGGTCTTCGAGATCAGCGTGATGTCGACGTCGGCGCGCTTGAGGTGCTTGGTGCCGAACAGGCCGCCGAAGCCCGAGCCGATCACCACCACCCGGTGCCGGCCGTTCTCGACAGTCTGAGTGCTCATCGTCCTGCTCCTCGATGGACCTGGGGGTCGTCCCCGGCGGGGGTTCCTGACAGCTAAACCGTAGCCGTCGAGTCGGGCACCGTCACGACGAGATGTCCGTTCCTGGCGTGTTGCGGTGCGATATCTCACTGCCGCCGGGCCGGGGCGGGGAGGATCGTCGCGACCGAACCGGCCGAGCGGGCGAGGTCGAGAGCCTACGATGGTAACTGTCGCTCAGGGAGGATTGCCATGGTCGCCGGTGACCGTGCGATCGGCCGGAAGCCCAGCGTGCGGGCCGATTCGGAGAACATCGCGCTGATCGAGGTACCGCACGGCCATCTGATCGATCGGGCGCTGGGATTGTTGCCGGAACGGCGCCAAGTGCTGGCCACCCCGCCGCGGGGCAGCGACACCGTCGCGGTGCGCGGCGATGCCGGGCTGCCCTACCTGGGCCGGGCGTTGCACTACATGCGCTGGGGCCCGGCCGAGATGATGGAGCGTTACCGCAGGTACGGACCCGTCTCGCTGAACACATCGCTCGGTGTCGACCGGGTGCTGGTCGCGGGACCGGACGCACTCGACGAAGTACTCGGCCACCGGCGCCGTGACTTCGGCCAGGGCTGGGACTACTTCATCGGCCCGTTCTTCCGGCGCGGCTTGCTGCTGCTGGAATTCGACGAGCACAAATTCCACCGCAAGATCATGCAGCAGGCGTTCACCAGGGACCGGCTGGAAGCGCACCTGGCGGCGCTGACGCCGGTGGCGCGGGAGTACATCGCACGCTGGGTGCCGGTAGGGCGCGACGCCGAACGCACGGTGCGGCTGTATCCGGCGATCAAGGAGCTGACCCTCGAGATCGCCGGCGAGACGTTCATGGCAGTCGATGTCGGCCCGCGGCGCGGCCAGCTCATCGACGCGTTCGTCGACTGCACGCACGCGGGGCTGGCGATCATCCGGCATTCGGTGCCGGGCGGCAACTGGCGGGCCGGGCTGCGCGGTAGGAGAGTGCTCGAGGACTACTTCACCGCGATGCTGCCGGAGAAGCGCCGCGTCGAGACGGCGGACTTCTTCTCCGGGTTGTGCCACGCGCGCAGCGAGGACGGCGGCGTCTTCGGTGACGCCGACGTGGTGAACCACATGATCTTCCTGATCATGGCGGCGCACGACACCACGACGACGACCGCCACCGCCGTCGCGTACTACCTGGGCAAGCACCCGGAGTGGCAGCAGCGGGTGCGCGCCGAGGTGCTCGACATGGACGCGCGCCTCGGCGACGGGCCGCCCGCCATCGCGGACCTGGAGGCGCTGCACGATCTGGATCTGGTGGTCCGGGAAAGCCTACGGCTGATGCCGCCGGTTCCTGGACTGTCGCGCCGCGCCGTGCGTGACACCGAGATCGCAGGCCACTACATTCCGGCCGGCGCCCCGGTGGACCTCGCCTACCAGGTGAATCACTTGCTGCCCGAACTGTGGACCCACCCCGAACGCTTCGATCCGGAGCGATTCGGCGAACAGCGGCGCGAGGACAAGTCGCACCGCCTCGCGTGGATGCCGTTCGGAGCGGGCGCGCACAAGTGCATCGGGATGCACTTCGGCACGTTCGAGGTGAAGACGGTGACCGCCGCCCTGGTGCGTGCATACGAGTGGCGGATCCCCGAGAAATACCGCATGCCCTGGGGATTCACCACGATTCCCTTCCCCAGGGACGGTGCGCCGATGACGTTGCGCAGGCGCGCGGCCGCCTGAGCGGCCGGACGGTCAGCGGCCCGCGAGCAGGATCTCCGCGAGCTTGGTGTCGGTCTCGGCGCCTTCGGTGTAGCCGCCCGCGTCACCCAGCGAACTCATGATGGCCAGGGTGTAGCGCTCGCCCGGTCCCGCGAAGCCGACCGAGTTGACCACCCAGCCGCCCTGTTCGGCCGACCAGCCGTTCTTCAGTCCGGGACGCATGCTCGCGCCCGCGCCCCACACACCCCAGTGCTGGTTGGAGTCCACCGCGCGCATCCGGTCGACGAGGTAGTTGCGGTCGTCGGGGTGCATGCGGTTGAGGACGTTGTCCATGAGGCGGTCGAGGTCGGCGGCGGTGCACTTCTGGAACGACCAGTCCGGGAACAGCGCGGTATTGGTCGGCTGGGGAACCAGCGAGGTCATCCCGTTGGCGCGGAAGGCGTTGTTGAACGCCATCCGGTCGATGCCCGAGTACTTGGTCCAGAGCAGGTCGGCGGCGCCGTCGTTCGAGGTCGCGAGCATGCCCTCCATCAGACCGCGGTCCTCGGGGGTCAGGTTGATGGCGCCGACCCGCGCCCGGTTGAGCAGGTCCGCGGCGATCGCGAGCTTGATCGTGGAAGCCGTCCAGACCGCGTTCTCGGCGTTGGCGTTGGCGTAGACCCCGCCGGACACCCGGTCGCGCAGGACGTAGCCGGTGACACCGGGACGGTTGTTGAGGTAGGCGTCGGCCTTCGCGATGCGGCTGCTCAGATCGCAGTCGAAGCCGGGCAGGCAGCCCTGCGTGTGCGCGAGCGGCACCGCGCCCGCGGTCGGGAGCGCGGCGGGCAGGCTCGGAGCGATGATCGCCGCTGCGGCGAGGACACAGGCGGAAGCGGCCACGCGGGGAACGGTTCGGGTGGCGGGGGACGGATAACGCACGAGGGATGACGATCGCACATCGCGGGTCCGGACGCACGTCTTGAGCTCGGATCCAGGGTGTGCTAGCGCCCGTTCCGGCTGCTTGCGCCGCAGTGGAATTCGATCGTCACCGCCGGCCGGGCACGTCAGCGGAAGGCGGCGCGCAGTTCCTCGACGGTGCGTCCGTTGAGCCGGTAGCAGTGCTCGAAGGCCTCGGTGTGCCGGTCCCTCGGCCAGGAATGCAGGACTACGGTGCGACCGTAGTGGCGCGAGTTGATCAGGTCCCAGCGGTCACCGATCCGGCGGACCGTGAATCCGCCTTTCGGAAGCAGGGGAATCACCATCGCATCCATAGAACGCGAACCAGCCTTTCGGTGCAGCTCTCTCGTTCCGCCCCGGTGCAAGCTCTCCTCCCCGGTGCAGCACTGTCGCACATCGCCGCGGCGGCGCCCGCGTGACACGTCGGAGTAATCCGTTCTGGTGTGGTCTATTTCACTGGACTCCGGATGGGGCGGTGCGATTGCACGTCGGTCGCTGGGCGTATAAACGTGCACGAAGTCCGAGGCCGGGCAGCCGGACACCACCGATCGAGAGGGCGCAGATGCCGCTGCACATCCACCGTGCCGAGCGCGCCGACGTCCTCGCCCGTGCGCTCGCCGGGGTGCTGGCGTCGCCGCAGGAAGACCCGTTCGCGGCCGAGGTGGTCGCGGTGCCGGCGAAAGGCGTGGAGCGCTGGCTGACGCAGACGCTCTCGGGAGTGCTCGGCGCGGGCGGAGCGGCCGACGGTGTGTGCGCCAACATCGCCTTCCCCTCGCCTTCCGCGCTGGTCGCGGAGGCGCTGGCCGCGGCGAGCGGGGTGGCGCAGGCGGAGGATCCGTGGGCGCAGGAGCGGGCGGTGTGGACGCTGCTGCGGGTGATCGACGCCTCGCTGTCCGAGCCCTGGTGCGCGGTGCCCGCCAGGCATCTCGGCGCAGGAGACGCCACGGGCGGCGAGCACCGCGCCGGACGGCGTTACGCGACCGCGGCCCAGGTCGCCGCGCTGTTCGACAGTTACGCCGCTCAGCGTCCAGCGCTGATCACCGAGTGGGCGGCGGGCCTCGACACCGATGGCGCGGGCGCTCCGGTACCCGACGACCTGCTCTGGCAGCCGATGCTCTGGCGCGGGCTGCGCGCCGAGATCGGGGCGCCGAGCCCGGCCGAGCGGCTCGACGCCGCCTGTGCCCGGTTGCGTGCGCGTCCGGATCTGGTCGCGCTGCCGCCGCGATTGTCGCTGTTCGGCGTGACCCGGTTGGCCGGCGACCAGTTGGCCGTGCTGTCGGCGCTGGCCGCCGGCCGCGACGTGCACCTGTGGCTCGTGCATCCGAGTCCGGTCCTCTGGTCGACCCTGAGCGAGCTGCCCCCTGCCCGCACGCGCGCCGAGGACCGCAGCGCCACGGCGGTCACCCATCCGCTGCTGGCGGGACTGGGGCGCGACGTCCGGGAGTTGCAGCAGCGGTTGGCCGCGTCCGCCGTCACCGGAACCGACACCTATCATCCGATCAGCGAACTCGATGACGTTGCGGCACAGCATGATTCGTCCATGACATTGCTGCGTGCGCTACAACGGGGTATCCGGGACGACCAGTGGCCACCGGCGGCGGGGCAGGTCGGCGCCGACGGCACCGTGCAGGTGCACGCTTGTCACGGCCCCGCACGGCAGGTGGAGGTCCTGCGGGAAAGCCTGCTCGGGCTGTTCGCGGCCGACGAGACGCTGGAGCCGCGTGATGTGCTGATCATGTGCCCGGAGGTGGAGGCGTACGCGCCGCTGGTGCGCGCGGCATTCGGGCAGCGCGCGCCGGGATCGCCGGAGACGCAGAGCGATTCGGAGCATCCGGCGCACCGCTTGCGGGTGCGCCTGGCCGACCGGGGACGCGGGGTGACCAATCCGCTGCTCGCGGTCATCGCAGTGCTGCTGGAGCTGGCCGACGGCCGGGTGACGGTGACCCAGGTGCTCGATCTCGCCGCCGCCGAAACAGTCAGGCGCCGTTGCGGGTTCGATGACGACGACATCGAGCGATTGCGCGAGTGGGCGGCCGAGTCCGGGGCGAGGTGGGGCATCGGGCAGCGTCAGCGCCAAGCGTTCGGGCTCGCCGATTTCGCGCAGAACACGCTGAACAGCGCGGTGGACCGGATCCTGCTCGGGGTCACCGCTGGCGAGACCTCCGACGATTGGCTCGATCTCGCGCTGCCCTTGGACGACGTGGACAGCAACGACGTCGATCTGGCCGGACGCTTCGCGGAGTTCGTCGACCGGCTCGCGGTGTGCCTGCGCGACCTGCGCGGCCCCCGTCCCGCGCACGAATGGGCGGCCGCGCTCGGCCGCGCGCTGGATCTGCTGACCGACGTGCCGGACGCGCAGGCCTGGGTGCGTACCGAGGCCAGGCAGGAACTCGCCGCCGCCACCGACCACGCGCGCGAGGTATCGTTGCGGCTGGCCGACGTCGGTGTGCTGCTGCGTTCGCGGCTGGCGGCGCGCCCCACGCGGGCCAACTTCCGCACCGGCGAGCTGACCGTCTGCACGATGGTGCCGATGCGGTCGGTGCCGCACCGGGTGGTGGCGCTGCTCGGCCTGGACGACGAGATGTTCCCGCGCGCGAGCGCCGCGGACGGAGACGACGTGCTGGCCCGCGAACCACTGCTGGGCGAACGCGATCCGCGCAGCGAGGACCGGCAGCTGCTGCTGGACGCCGTGCTCGCGGCGCGGGACACGCTGCTGGTGTTCCACACCGGCGCCGACCCGGTCAGCGGGGCGCACCGGCCGCCCGCCGTTCCGGTCGCCGAGCTGTTGGACGCGCTGCGGGCCCACGTCGGCGCCGCGGCGATGCGCTCGGTGGTGACGCGGCATCCGCTGCAATCCTTCGATCGCCGGAATTTCCGGGCCGAGCAGCCGTTCAGTTTCGACACGGTGGCCCTGGCCGGCGCGCACGCGGCCGATGGACCCGCGCTGCCGCGTCCGGGGTTCTTGGCCGCGCCGCTGCCCGCCGCGCAAACGGCCGATGTCGCGCTGGCCGATCTGATCTCGTTCGTGGAGCACCCGGTGCGCGCTTTCCTGTGGCAGCGGCTCGGTCTGCGGGTTCCCGAGCACGACGAGGACATCGCCGACCGGCTGCCCATCGAGCTGGACGGCCTGGCCAAGTGGGAGCTGGGCGAACGCCTGCTCGCGGCCCGCCTGACCGGCGCGGATCCGGCCGGGCTGCGGGCGGCGGAGTGGCGGCGCGGCACGCTGCCGCCGTTCGGATTCGGCGCCGCCGTGCTCGACGAGGTGGAGCACACCGTGGACCGGTTGGTGCGCGCCGCGCAAGCGGACTACGCGGGCCCGGCGCGCGCGGTGGACATCGCGGTCGACCTGGGCAACGGGCGGCGGCTCACCGGCACCGTGCCCGAGGTGCGCGGCGACACCCTGGTCCGCACCACCTTCTCCCGGCTGGCCCCCAAACACCGGATCGGAGCGTGGGTTTCGCTGCTGGCGCTGACCGTCACCGAGGACCGGTCCTGGCGGGCGGTGAGCACCGGCCGCGGCCAATTCGGCCGTCCGACCTGGCGCTGCGAGCTCACCGCACCCGACGCGCCCGCGGCCGGGGAGATCCTGCGCAGCCTCGTCGCGCTGCGCGACGAGGGCCTGACCGAACCGCTGCCCGTCGCGCCCGCCGCCACCGCGGTATACGCCGAACGTCGTTTCCGCGGCGCGAGCACCGACGACGCGATCGCGGCGGCGGAGCGCGAATTCAACGGCGGCCCCAACGGTCCGGGGCCCTTCGGCGATCACACCGACCGCCACCTTCGCTACGTCTGGGGCCCGGCGCCCCGGCTCGAGGACCTCATGGCCGCGCCCGCCGCGGCGGGCGAACCCGGCGAGAGCACCCGCTTCGGCGCGCTGGCCCGGCGGATGTGGGCCCCGTTGCTGGCCGCGGAAAGCCAGGGCCAGCCGTGACCGATCGCGAACCGACGCGGCACGTGACACCGGAATACGCCGCCGCGGCGCGTGTCGGTCGCCGGTGGGCGGCCGGGGGCGCGGCAGAATATCAGCTCGGACAGTCGTTTCGGGTCCGTGTGGCGTGGCCGGTCACCAGGACGAGCGCGACGTCCGCCGAGTGTGTGACCACCGGCCGCGCAAGAGGGAGGCGCGCATGACCGTGCAGGAAACCTCCTTCCCGGCAAACGCTTTCGACGCGGCCGCGTTCGAACCGTACGGACCGCTGCCAACCGGCACGACCGTGCTGGAGGCCAGCGCGGGCACCGGCAAGACCCACGCCATCGTCGGTCTCGCCGTGCGCTATGTCGCCGAGGCGGGTGTCGAGGTGTCCCAGCTGCTGCTGGTGACCTTCAGCCGCGCGGCGACCCAGGAGCTGCGGGAACGCACCCGCGACCGATTCGTCGCCGTCGCCGCGGGATTGACCGACCCGGTCGCGGCCAGGGCGCACGCCGACGAACTGGTCCGGCACCTCGCGCAGGCCGGCGAAGACGAGGTGCGGTCGCGGCGGCGACGGTTGCTGACCGCCCTGTCGGATTTCGACGCGGGCACCATCGCCACCACGCACAGCTTCTGCCAGCGCATGCTCGACGAACTCGGCCTCGCGGGTGAACACGACCCGGGCACCAGGCTGGTGGAGACCGTCGACGATCTCGTCGGCACCGTCGTCGACGATCTGTATCTCAACCGCTACGCGCGCGGGCAACCGCCGTTCTCGGTGAAGGAGGCCCGCACGCTCGCGCTGGCCGCCGTGCGGGACCGGCATGCGGCGCTCGAGCCCGACGGCGAGACCGGCGAGCGGGTGGCGTTCGCCCGCGCCGTACGCGCGGAGACCGAGCGCCGCAAGCGGCTGGCCGGGCTGCGCGACTTCGACGACCTGCTGGTACTGCTGCACGACGTGCTCGCCGACCCGGAGCACGGCCCGCGCGCGTGCCGTCGCATCCGGGCGCGCTACCGCGTCGCCCTGGTCGACGAATTCCAGGACACCGACCCGCTGCAATGGGACATCTTGCGCAGATCGTTCCACGGGCATGCCACGTTGGTGCTGGTCGGTGATCCCAAACAGGCGATCTACGCCTTCCGCGGCGCGGAGGTGCTCAGCTACCTGGACGCGGTGGCGCACGCCGACGTCCGCAAAGAACTCACCACGAACTGGCGCAGCGACGCCGGACTGCTCGTCGCGCTGGATCACCTGCACGGCGCGGCGGCCCTGGGGCACGAGGAGATCCGCGTCTATCCGGTCGCCCCGACCAGACCATGGTCCCGGTTGTCCGGACCTTCCGAACTCACCACGCCGCTGCGGGTCCGGTGCCTACCGCGCACCGGCGCGGGACCGCTGAACAAATCCGGCTTCCCGGCCGTCGGGCGCATGCGGGCCAAGGTCGCCGACGATCTCGCCACCGATATCGTGCGCCTGCTCGAATCCGGTGTACAGCTGGATGGGAAAGCGGAAACGATACTGTCCGAAGCCGATTCGATCGCGGCGGTCGACACGGCGCGCAGGCCGATCGGACCGGGCGACATCGCGGTACTGGTGCGGACCCGCTCGCAGATCGATGTGGTGCGTGCGGCGCTGGACCGCGTCGGCGTCGCCTCCGTGCTCGCGGGCGGTATCAGCGTCTTCGCGACCGACAGCGCCACCGACTGGCTGTGGGTGCTGCGGGCGCTGGAACAGCCGCATCGCGGCGACCGGGTGCGGCTGGCCGCGTGCACACCGCTGTTCGGTGTGACCGCGGCCGAGATCGACAGCGAGGGAGCCGATCTGGTCGGCCGGGTGAGCGCTCAGCTGCGTGAGGCGGCGCGGCTGTTCACCCGCGCGGGATTCGCGGCCGTGTTCGAGAAGATCGCCGCCGAAACCCGCCTGGCGCCGCGGCTGCTCGCCGTGGAGAACGGGGAGCGGCAGCTCACCGACCTGCGGCACCTCGCGCAATTGCTCGACCAAGTCGCGCTCACCGAGGGACTGGGGCTGACCGCGCTGACCCGGTGGCTGGCCGACCGCGTGCGCGATCCCGCCTCCGGCGCCGTCGCCGACCGCAGCCGCAGGCTCGACCGGGACGCCGCCGCCGTCCAGATAGCCACCGTGCACGCGAGCAAGGGACTCGAATTCCCGGTGGTGTACCTGCCGTTCGCCTGGGACAGCGCGAAGAACCCCTATCCGGCGACGTTGCTGTTCCACGCCGACGACGGTGCGCGCGTGCTGGATGTCGGCGGCGCGGACGCTCCCGGATACGCCGAACGCAAGGCGCGCAGCGAAGCCGAGGAGGCGGGTGAGGAACTCCGGCTGCTGTACGTCGCGCTCACCCGCGCCATGTGCCAGATCGTCGCGTGGTGGGCGCCCGCGATCACCACCGCGGCGTCGCCGTTGCACCGCATGGTCTTCGGCCGCGCCGATCGTGGCGCGGCCGTCGCCGCCCGAGCCGCGGTACCCGCGGACACCGTTGCCGCGCAAATGCTTACGACGTGGGCGCAGGACGCGGGCGCGGCGATCTCGGTGACGGCGGTGGCCGGGACCGACGGCGTCGCGATCCGGCGAGCGCGCACCGGGCCCGCGCCCGGCGCACTGGCCGCGGCCCGCTTCGACCGGGCGCTGGACCAGCAGTGGCGGCGCACTTCGTACTCGGCGCTGACCGCCTCCGCGCACGGCCCGGCGGCGCCCGAACCCGACAGCGAACCGGAGGGCGCGCCGGGGCCGGGCGACGAGCCCGCTGGCGCCTCCCTCATCGGCGCGGCGGAGCCGGAACCGTCGGGCGCGGCGTCGCTGATGAACGCGCTGCCCTACGGCGCGGAGTTCGGCACCTTGGTGCACGGCGTCCTGGAGCGGATCGACACCGGTGGTCCGGATCTGGCGGCCGAGGTGCGCGATCGGTGCCGCGAGGCGGTGGGCGAACTGATGGCCGAAGTGGATACCGAAGTGCTCGCGACGGCGCTGCTGGCGGTGTTGCGTACTCCGCTCGAGGGTGGCTGCCTGGCCGGCATCGCCCCTGGCGACCGTCTCAGCGAACTCGAGTTCGAATTGCCACTGGCGGGCGGGGACCGCGTCGGCGCCACCGCGGCGACCCTGCGGCGCGTCGCCGAGTTGCTGCGTGAGCACCTTTCGGTCGACGACGACTTGTTCCCCTACGCCGAACAGCTAGCGGCGCTCGAAGACATACCGCTGCGTGGTTACCTGACCGGCAGCATCGACGCCGTGCTCCGCGTCGCGGGCGACGCGCACCCTCGATTCGTCGTCGTCGACTACAAGACCAACCGGCTCGGCACGGGTGATCTCACCGTCGCGCACTACACCCGCGACCGCATGGCCGCGGAGATGCTGCGTTCCCACTATCCGCTGCAAGCGCTGCTGTACTCGGTCGCGTTGCATCGATATCTGCGCTGGCGGTTGCCCGGCTACGACCCGGCCCGGCATCTCGGCGGAGTCCGATACCTGTTCGTGCGCGGCATGATCGGACCGGAGACGCCTGCGGGCTGTGGCGTCTTCGACTGGCATCCGCCCGCCGATCTGGTAGTGGCGCTGTCGGCGCTGCTGGCAGGGGAGGCGGGGCGGTGACCTCGATCCAGGTGGCGCAGCGCGGAACCGGTCTGCTGCGCACGTTCAACGAGGCCGGTGTGCTCTCGGCCGCCGACGTGCACGTAGCGCTGCGGTTGGGCCGGCTGGGCCGGGAATCGTCGGAGCCGGTGCTGTTCGCCGCGGCGCTGGCCGTGCGGGCGGTGCGCTCCGGCTCGGTGTGCCTGGAACTGCACCGGATGCGGGAGATCGGCGTCGACGCCGACGAGAACTGGGACGCGGGCATCGATCCGGCGACGCTGCCGTGGCCGGACATCCCGGCCGTGGTCGCCGCGCTGCGGGTGAGTCCGCTGGTGCGCGGTGGACCGGCGGGTCCGTTGCGGCCGCTGCGACTTGTCGAATCCCAGGGGCCGGGCGATTCCGGTCCGCTGCTCTATCTCGATCGGTACTACCGGCAGGAGCAGACGATCCGGCGGGTGCTCACCGAGCGTTCCGCACACCATCCGGTGGTCGCTCCCGGCATCGTGCGCCGCGAACTGGACCGGTTGTTCGACGCGTCGGCGGGCACGGCGCCGGATCGCCAGCGCCTGGCCGCCGCGCTCGCCGCGACACATTGGACCACCGTGGTCGCGGGCGGGCCCGGCACCGGCAAGACCCACACCATCGCGCGGATCATCGCCTTGCTGTCCGCGCACCGCGAGACCGAGCCGAAGTTGCCCGCGCTGCGCATCGCGCTGGCCGCTCCCACCGGGAAAGCGGCGGCTCGCCTCCAGGAAGCCGTTCGCGAGCAAGCGATTTCGCTCGGATTGCCCGAACTCACCGCCGCCACCTTGCACCGGCTGCTCGGCTGGCAGCGCGGCCGCAGTACCCGGTTCAAGTACCACGAATTCAACCGGCTGCCCTACGACGTGATCGTGGTCGACGAGACCTCGATGGTCTCCTTGACCATGATGAGCAGGCTGCTGGCCGCGCTGCGCCCGGACACCCGCCTGGTCCTGGTGGGCGACCCCGACCAGCTCGCCTCGGTCGACGCGGGCGCGGTGCTCGCCGACCTGGTCGCCGGACCCGTCGCGGCCACCCCGAATCCCGTGCTCGACGAGATCCTCGGTCCGGAGGCGACCGGCGAGCACGCCGAGGCCCTGACCGCGCTGGAGCGCACCCGCCTGCGCGGCGGCATCGTCCGGCTGACCCGGGGCCGCAGGTTCGGCGGACGGATCGCCGACCTGGCCGTCGCGGTGCGGGCGGGGGACGCGGACGCCGCGCTCGAGCTGTTGCGCGCGGGCGGCGACGAATTGTCGCTCAGCGCGCCCGACGAGCTGACCGCGGTCCGCGCCGACGTGGTGCGGGCCGCGACGACGGTCACCGCCGCCGCCCTGGACGGCGACGCGACGGGCGCGCTGCACGCGCTGGAAACGCATCGCCTGCTGTGCGCGCACCGGCAGGGGCCGTTCGGCGTGGAGCGCTGGGACCGGATGGGCGCGGAGTGGGCCGCCGCCGCAGGGGCGGGCCCCGATTCGCAGCAGGCGCCGTGGTATCCCGGACAACCGCTGCTGGTCACCGCGAACGATCACGAGGCGCGGATCTACAACGGCGACACCGGCGTCGTCGTGCGGATGCCCGACGGCTCGCTGCGCGCGGCGCTGCAACGCGGCAGCGAACCGTACCTGGTGCATCCCACGCAGTTCCCCGCGGTCGTCACCGTCTTCGCCATGACCATCCACCGCAGCCAGGGCAGCCAGTACGACACCGTCTCCGTCGTCCTGCCCGAGCCCGAATCCACCTTGCTGACCAGGGAATTGCTGTACACCGCGATCACCAGGGCACGCCGCCACGTCCGGATCATCGGCACCGAGGAGTCCATCCGCGCTGGCATCGCGCGGCGGGTGCTGCGCGCCAGCGGGCTGTCGCGCCGGGAAGGGCCCCGATGACGGGATCTCACATTCGCGGCGCCCGCGGCGTCTACCTGGTGTGAGCCTGCCCCCGTTCGAGGAAATAGTGGCCGAATACGGCCCGATGGTGTTGCGCGTCTGCCGGGCGGTGCTCGGCCCGTCCGACGCGGCCGACGCCTGGTCGGAAACGTTTCTCTCCGCGTTGCGGGCGTTTCCCGGCCTTTCCCCGGACAAGAACATCGAGGCATGGCTGGTCACCATCGCGCATCGCCGCGCGATCGACGTCGGCCGGGCGCTGACGCGCGCTCCCGTCCCGGCCGAGACGTTGCCGGAACGTCCCGCCACCGCCCCCGGACCCGCCGACTACGACCCCGACCTGTGGGCCGCCCTGCGGGCGCTGCCGACCAAGCAGCGCCAAGCGGTCGCCTACCACTATCTGGCCGGGCTTCCCCACGCGGAGATCGCCGCATTGCTCGGCAATTCTCCGGATGCCGCCCGCCGCGCCGCCGCGGACGGCCTGAAGACCCTGCGCAAGCTCTACCCGAAGGACGGATCATGATGGCCACCCTCGATCACGGTGACGGGTTGTCGCGCGCGCTGACCCCGGACGCCGACCTGCTCGCCACGCTGCACGCGCGACTGACCGCCGAGGCCGACGCGGCCGGCCTGCTCGATGTCGCCTACCGCCTGCTGGAGACCCCGGTGGGGACGTTGCTGCTGGCCGCGACGCCCGCCGGACTGGTCCGCGTCGCCTACCCGACCGAAGACCACGACGCGGTACTCGCCACACTGGCCGCGCGGATCAGTCCGCGGATCCTCGCCGCGCCCGCCCGCTTGGACGTGGCGGCCCGGCAGATCGAGGAATACTTCGCGGGCCACCGGACGCGTTTCGACCTGCCGCTGGATCTGCGGCTGGCCGCCGGGTTCCGCCGCCAGGTTATCGAGCACCTGCCCGCCATCGGCTACGGACAGCGCGCGAGTTACGGCGCGGTGGCGGCGGCCGTCGGGAACCCGCGCGCGGTGCGCGCCGTCGGCTCCGCCTGCGCGCGCAACCCGCTGCCGGTGGTGATCCCGTGCCACCGGGTGGTACGCGGGGACGGGTCCATCGGACAGTACGTCGGCGGCGTCATCGCCAAGCACGCGCTGTTGGATCTGGAGGCGGCGGCATGAGCGAGCCGAGCACCGGAACCGTTGGGGACGGTCACCGCGCGGAGCATCGTGCCGGGCCCGCTCCCGTCCCGGGGCGGGCCGAAGCCGCCGCCCTGGCGGATCGCGTCGACGCCCAGCCCTGGCGGACGCTGCTCGCGGAAATCGACGCGCACGGCTGCGCGGCGACCGGGCCGATTCTCACTCCGCAGGAGTGCGCCGAATTCACCGCCATGTGGGACGACCTGACCCGGTTCCGATCCACCGTCGACATGGCGCGCTATCGATTCGGCGAAGGCACTTACCGCTATTTCGCGCATCCGGTGCCCGATCCGATCATGGAACTGCGGGCGGCCTTCTACCGAAAACTGTTGCCGCTGGCACGTTCCTGGGCCGATCGCCTCGGCGACGCGGCTCCGTGGCCGGAGGAGTTCGGTGATTGGCTCGACATCTGTCACGCCGCGGGGCAGACCAAGCCGACTCCTATCCTGCTGCGCTACCACGCCGGTGACTGGAACGCCTTGCATCGCGACCTGTACGGCGAGCTGGTCTTCCCGCTGCAGATCGTCATCGGATTGGACCGATCCGGGATCGACCACACCGGCGGGGAATTCCTGCTCGTGGAGCAACGCCCGCGCGCTCAGTCCAAAGCGACCGTGTCGGTGCTCGAACAGGGGCACGCGTTGGTTTTCACCACCCGCGATCGGCCGACGCCATCCAGTCGCGGCTGGTCCCGCGCCCCGATCCGCCACGGTGTCAGCCGCGTGCGCAGCGGTGTGCGGCACACTCTCGGTCTCGTGCTGCACGACGCGGAATAGCCATCGTGTACACCTTGCTCGACGGCGACGGCCGACCGTATCGGAGCATCGTCCCCGGGCGATACGGCGGCCACCGTCGCAGCCGCATCTACGGCCGTCTGGACTGCCCTTCGGCGCTCCGTGCGCTCGCCAGGGGCGCCTACCGCACGCATCGCGTCTTCTTCGCGACCGAATCCGACGCGATCTCCGCTGGCTACCGGCCTTGTGCGGTCTGCGTGCCCGGGCGGTACGCCGCGTGGAAGAAAACGCGCTGATCGCGGATCGCGCCAGAGCCCGCAGCGCCGATTCGAACAGGGGCCGGCTGCTGTGCGGGTCCTGCCGCCGGCAACCCCAGGATCTGGTGCCGCTGGGGCGGAGTAGCTACGCCTGTTCCGGTGCGCCGGTACGCGCGGGCTCGTCGCGGACCCACGCGTCGGTCTGGGTGAGCCAGAACAGATAGGCCAGGGCGGGCAGGACCGTGACGGCAGCGACGGCGACGACGGCGAGCAGCCCCACCAGGGTTGCTCGTGCACCGGCGGCATCCGCGATGAGCATCTGATCGACGAGGATCCATGGCGTCTGCGCGACGGCCCACCCGATGACGATCGCGGCGACGGCTACCGTCGCGGGAACGCGCGCCCACCCGAATCGGCGGCGGTACACCAAGGTCAGGGTGAGCACCCCCGCGGCCGCCGAGACCGCGATGAGCGGAAGGGCGCGCCCCAGGAGTCCGGCACCGAGGGTAGGTGCGTCGTGACGGATCGGCGCGATCGCCGCGATCGCGACCGCCCCGGTCACGCCACCGACGATCAGTGTGCGCAGGCGCAGGTATCCGGCGAGGGCGTCGTCGCCCGAGCGCGCGGCGTCGGCGGTGAGGAAGACGCCGGCCAGGAATGCGGACGTCCCGACCGCCAGAACACCGCCGAGAATCGAGGTCGGATTCAGCCACGACCGCAACCGGTCGCCGTACCCGTCGACGGGCACCCGGCCGGAGGCGATCGCGCCGACCGCGGTGCCGAAGAAGAACGGCGTGATGAGCGACGCGCCCGCGAACAAGGCGCCGAACAAGCGCGCCTGGCGCAGCGTCGCGGAGTACTTGCGGAACGCGAAATTCGCCCCGCGCAGCACTATTCCGAGTAGCGCCAGGCTCATCGGGATGAACAGGGTGGTCATGACGGCGGCGAACACCGCGGGGTAGGCGGTCCAGAGAAACACCAGAATATAGATCAGCCACACGTGGTTGGCTTCCCAGACCGGTCCGATGCTGTGGTCGATGAGCACTCGCAAGCGGCTGCCGCGCCGGGGTCCGCCCGCGGTCAGGTCCCAGAATCCGGAGCCGAAATCCGCGCCGCCGAACAGCGCGTAGAGCACCACCCCGGTGAACATCGCGGTCGCGACGACGTCCGAGAGATCCATCGGTCACGGCTTTCCGACGCTGCGGGCGCGCTGCGCCTGGTCGACCGGCGACGCGCCCGGTCCGTAGGGGGCGGTGATGGTCGCGGTGCCGGTGCGCCAGCGCCGCGCCATGGAACGCAGGACGACGATCGCGCCCACCGTCATCCCGGCATACACCAGCAACACGCTGACATAGGTCCACCACAAGCCGGTGCTCGTGCTGGCGGCGTCGGTGGTGCGAAGGACCCGCCAGACCGTCCACGGCTGACGGCCCACTTCGGTCGCGATCCAGCCGCATTCCAGCGCCAGGATCGCCAACGGTCCGGCGGCCACCGCCGCTCCCAGGAACCAACGTTCGGCCAACGGGTCGTGGCGCCGCCAGCGCAGCAGCCAGAACACGATCACCATGAGCGCGAGCAGGGTGCCGATGGCGACCATGGTCTGAAAGGCGAGGTGGGTGACGTTGACCGGCGGCCGATCCGCCACCGGCACCGAGTCCAATCCGGGTACCGGGGCGGTCAGCGAGTTGCGGGCGATAACGGAACCCAGCCGGGGGATCGCGAGCGCTCCCCGCACCTCTCCATCGACGAGAACGCCGCCCAATCGCAGCGGGGCCGGCCCTTCGGTGGTGGCGGCCAGTTCGAACGCGGCCAGCTTCGACGGTTGCGTATCGTGCACCCGCATCCCCAGCACGTGCCCGAGGAGTGGTTGAGCGAGCGCGGCGACGGTCGCGAAGACGAACGGGACCGTGAACCCGAGCCGGTGATGAGGGTCGCGACGTCCACGCAGCAGACCGGCGGCATAGACGCCGGACACGAGGAATCCGACGACCATGAAGGCTCCGACCCACATGTGCGCGAACTGCAGGTACACCCCGCCGTTGAACATCGCACGCCACGGATTCACCTCGGTCACCTCACCGTCGGCGAGCCGGAATCCGGTCGGGTTGTTCATCCACGCGTTGACGCTGACCACACAGAAGGTGCCGACCACCCCGGCGGCCCCCATCGGCACGAGCATGGCAAGGTGGCGGCGCGGCGGCATGCGACCCCACCCGTAGAGGTAGATGCCCAGGAAGATCGCTTCGATGAAGAACGAAAGCCCTTCGAAGGCGAACGGCAAGCCCAGCACGTCGCCGAAGCGGCCCATCAGCCCCGGCCACAAGAGCCCCATTTCGAAACTGAGCACCGTTCCCGAGACCGCGCCGATGGCGAACAAGATCGCCGACACCGTCGCCCACCGCTTCGCCAAGCCCAGCGCCACGGCGTCGTGGTGAACGATGCCACGGCGATGCACGACGTAGATCATGGCGGGAAAGGCGACGCCGAAACAGGCCAGCACGATGTGCCAGCCCAGTGAGAACGCCATCTGCTGGCGTGCGGGCAGCAGGCCGGGCGGCCCTTCGCCCGACGCCTGGTAGAGCGCGACGAGCGTGCTCGACACGATGCGGGCCCCTTTCCCTCGGTCTCGACAGCCGCACGCCTGCGCCACGCGCGCTCGGCTCTCAGCCGGGGTATCCCCTTCGCGCTGTATCAAGCCGGTGAAGGCGTGGCCGGCCGATGACCGCGTGCGCTGCCCCTCGGGCTGACGCAGAGGGGAAGAGGCAGGGGTTGGGACTTGCGCGGATATCACAGGAGTGATAGAAGAAATCTGTGTTGACTGACAGAGATAATGCTCTCTGTCACCGAGAGATAAGACTGAGTGGAGGTGACGGCCATGCTGGTCTCGGCGCGCGATCCACCCCGGCAGGAACGTTGCGCTATCACCCCATTCCAGGGGTTGCACGAGATCGTGAAAGCGAGGTGATTGCTGTATCTCGAGAAAACGACGATTGTCGATCTCTCGTTCTCGACTCTTCCTCACGGGTGGGCTCGGCGGGCTCCGAGCCCACCTCGCTCCCGAAACCGGAATTCACCTCGGAGGAGTGACGAATGACCACGATCCCGCTCTACGGTGACGGTGACTTGGCCGACCAGCAGACCCCCGTGCACGTCGACGACCGTGATATCGGACTGGACACCGGCGGGTTGCACCCGCTGACCGAGCGCATCCGTGCCGCGTTCGACACCGCCGATATCAGCGACCGCATCGATCAAGCCTGGACCACACCTACCGCCGATGACGACTACGATTGCCTCGCCTACTGACAGCAACGTCCATCCCGACCCGCACACCGGCGCCGCGGAACTGCCGCGCTGGCAGCACGGATGTGTGGCCTGGTTCAACAAGGAAAAAGGTTTCGGGTTCTTGACCCCGGACAATGGCGGTGAGGCGGTGTTCGTCCGATACACCGCCATCTGCGCCCCCGGCTACAAGACACTCACCGCTGGGCAACCGGTCGTGTTCACGGCCGCCGACACCGATCGCGGACCCGAAGCCACCCAGGTGCTGACCTACACCCGCACCCACACCACCCCCGCGCCGCACGACCTGCCGCGACCGCATCGATCCAGCCGCCGATGCCGATTGCGGCTACGGCCGGGGCGATAGCCACAAACCTTGTGGCTGCAACGGGCCCGCCCGCACCGAAGATTTCGACGGTGCGGGCGGCCCGTGTAACCGGATCGGTGCGACACCGCTTCGTCAGCCCAGCAGCGCCGGGTGTTCGCCCTCGGCGATCTGCTGAGCGGTGGCATATGCGAGGTGCAGGAAATCGGCGCCTGCCAAGGCGGCCGCGGCGTCGGTCAGCACGCGCGTCATCCGCGGCGCGAAAACGTATCCGATGGTCAAACCGGTGATCGCCCATACGTCGAAACAGAACGGGCAGCTGAGCAACTCACCGATGCTGCGCCCGATGCCGTCGGTCGCCTTCGGCTCCTCGGCCACCTCTCCGGGCCCACCGTCAGCTGCGGCCGGTCGCGTGAACGCTGCGCGTACCGGAGCCGTCACCGCGGCCTTCGTCCCCAAGCGGGACAGCTTGTGCGTGGCGAACGCGGTGACCACCAGATCACGGATGGTCATATCGCGCGGAAGCTTGCGACCTGTCGCGTTTCCGAGCAGTGCGACCGCCGCCACTACAGTCGCGTAGGCAACCATCGTCGCGGCATAGCCACCCACGTGACGAGAGTTGTCGGTCACCGCGGGAATTCCGCGGGCATATCGTGAACGATCAGAAGCGCGCGTCGCATCACAGCCTCCTCTTGGCACCCTGATGAATCTCTTCCGGCCTACCCTGGCCGCGGCCCGGCAAACCGCCGGGGGAGTCGGGGGAGGGGTCTGCGGTCCCTCCCCCGATCAGGAGAAGAGTGACGTGACTACGAGAGGTTGTTCCTGCGGCGAGCTGTCATCCCTGCGTGCCACATGGTGTGGCGGTGCGCGTGGAGCAGATGCTCGCTGGTGCTCGCAGGCGCCTGGTACAGGGGGCGACCGCCTCGCCGCGGAACCGGTTTCTCAGTGGAATGCTGGCATCACCTCCTTCTTCCGAATTCCGTCACTGTGCGGTGGCGGTTGTGCGGAGGACCGCGTTCGGTGGCAGGCCCCGCTTCGGGGTGCCACCCGTGCGTCCCGAGCGTGTCCCGGCCGGGACGGGGGCTCGAGGCGCGCCGCGGTCCCGGCGCCGGGATGGACGGGTGCGCCCGCCCGCGTAACCGGGCCCCTGCCTCGCACAGGATCGCGTCCACCTCGGCGAACAATCGTTCGAGGTCGGGATCCAGCAGCCAGGCGTCGCACTCGTCGAGTGACCGCGGACGTACAGCCGAATCGGGCATGACGACGTCTCCCGTCCCGGGTTCAGGCGTCGATCGCCTTGTGCCCGTTGCCCCGAGCGACCTCGATCTTGCGCGGCTCGGGCCGGTCTGCCAGCGGGATCGTCAGACGGAGCACGCCATCGGCGTAGTCGGCGCGGACCTGGTCGACGTCGAGGTCGTCGCCGAGGAGCAGTTGGCGGCTGAACTCGCCGCGAGGCCGCTCGGTGGCCACCATCTCGCGACCGGCGTCGAGTTCCGGCCTGCGCGCGCGAACGGTTACGACGTCGCGCTCGACGTTCAGGTCGAGAGAATCCCGATCGATGCCGGGCGCGTCGATCTCGACGACAAACTGGTCGCCCTCACGCCAGGCGTCCATGGGCAGGACCGCCGGGTGGGCCGCTGTGCCGAACACCTGCTGCGTCCAACGTTCCAAATCGCGGAACGGGTCAGTGCGCATCAGCATGGTCGTCACCTCCAACTCACTCTATTCTGCATAGAACGAATCAGATAAGTTGTGCCATTGGACACAGATTTCTTATAGCACTGATTTGAGTGTCGCGCAAGTACCCAGTCGAGAAACCCGGCAGATAGCCAGTTCCCGCCCGTTGTCGCACATCCGCAGGCGCGGCTCTGCGCCATTCCCGTCGGCGTGTCCGGCGTGTGGGGCCCGGAGCCGAAGCCGCCACCGTCCACCCCATGTCGGCCGAACGCGTGGCCGGCGCAACGCACGATGTGATGCGGCGCTGCGACGGTCCTGCCTTGCGGACCTGGGGCCGACGGCCGGCGAAGAATGTGTCGCCCTCGCCCCGCCGGTCCGAGTCGATGTACCGCCCTGATGCGGATCAGCTCGCGGCTCGGTCCGGGAAGCGGAGTACGAGACCCGCGTCCCAGGCGCGGTCGATGATGTCGGCGATATCGATGTCGCGTATGCCGCCGAACGCGGGGCCGGCGAACAGTTCGTCGATGTAGCGCAGGATGTGCTC
The DNA here is from genome assembly GCF_047200615.1 of Nocardia sichangensis. Classification (NCBI taxonomy): domain Bacteria; kingdom Bacillati; phylum Actinomycetota; class Actinomycetes; order Mycobacteriales; family Nocardiaceae; genus Nocardia; species Nocardia sichangensis. The sequence goes on along the minus strand of NZ_JBJZOK010000005.1, from coordinate 269,865 downwards.
GGCCACCGTGGATTCGACCCGGCCGACGCCTCCGGCGAGTCGGGATGTGAGGTCGCGAGCGCGCATCCTGATGGTGAGGTCTTCGGCGTGGACCTCGTCGGTCCGGAGGAAGAGTCCGCAGGGTTCGCGGGGAATCAACGCGAGCCGGATCAGTACGCGGGCCGCGCCGATGTATCGCAGCGTTCGACCGGGCAGGCGGACGCGCAGGCGCAGCAGGATAGGCACCGCGATCGTCATATCCCAGGGTCCGCAGTCGCATCGCACGGCGTGTACGGGTCCGGCTTCGGCGATCGCGGTGGCGCGCACGAGTCCGTTCAAAGCTACCGGCACCGGCCCGATCTCGATGCGCTCACCCACGATCCGCGCGACGACGTCGGCGATTCGTTCCGGAGTTGCCGCGGCACGTAACACCCTGTCGGCGAAGTCCCTGCGCGACAGAACGTTTGCCGGCGCGCTGCCGGGTGCCGTGTCGTGATGTTCGGCCATGTCGCTACCTCCGTCGTGCGCGGTGACCGGAAGACGGGTGGATACACCGCAGGTACGTGGCATCTACCCCGTCGGCGCGATCTCAATCGAGCGAGCCGCCGCACCGGCTACGGCGGCTGACCAGCCGGTGCCCGATCGTTTGGGCATGTGCGAAGGGGGTACGGTCCGAACACATTTGCTCGCTCCGCCGACACACAGGTAGGCAAGTGGCCTGGGCGGATCACATCGGCGCGAGACGGGCCGCTACCACCGAGGAATACCGGCCGAAGTATCGAAGGGCGTGATCACGACCATGGACGACCATGTACCGACTGTCGGTGTCGAAGAGGAATTCCTGCTGACCGACCCCGAAACCGGCGCCCCCGCACCGGCCAACATCCGAGTTGCCGAAGCGGCGAAGAAGGCGGACATCGATCTGCAGTTGGAGCTGACCAGCTGTCAGGTGGAAACCAGTAGCGGGGTGCATTCCGATATCGGCGACCTGCTCACGGAATTGCGCACACTGCGTAGGACCGTCGCCGAATGCGCGGCCGCCAATGACGCTCGGCTCCTCGCTGTCGCGGTGCCCCCGACCGTGCCCGAAGGGTTCCCGGTCACCGATACACCTCGATATCGGCGGATCGCCGACAGCTTCGGCATGATCGCCCATGAACAAGGGCTGTCCGGATGCCATGTGCATGTCGGTGTGCCCGATCGCGAGACCGCGATACTGGTCGGCAATCACGTGCGTCCATGGTTGCCGGTCTTCCTCGCGTTGACCGCCAATTCGGCGATCTACCGTGGCAGCGAGACGGGATACGCGAGTTGGCGCAGCATTCTGTGGCGGCGCTGGCCCAGTGCGGGACCGCCACCGTACTTCGCCTCCGTCGAGGACTACGACGCGATCGTCGCGACAATGCTCGCCAGCGGCAGCATTCTCGACAACAAGATGGTGTACTGGGACATCCGGCCCTCGGAATCGTTCCCTACCGTCGAAGTGCGGGTCAGCGACGTACCCGCCACCGTGGAGGAAGCCGCGCTGCTCGCCGCCTTGATCAGGGCCACCGTCACCATGGGGGTGCGGGCGATCGAACAGGGTGAACCCGCCCCGCCCGTCCCTGCCGAAGTACTTCGCGCCGCCTACTGGAACGCCGCGCAGTCGGGTCTGGACGGCGACGGACTCGATCCCGTCGAAGGGCGAGTGGTTCCACACCGAGATTTGCTGGACGAACTCGTCGCGCACATCGAGCCCGCGCTGCGGGACTTCGGTGACCAAACCTTCGTCACCGAAGCGATCGCCGACCTCGGCAAGCGTGGCAACGGCGCCCGACGCCAGCTCGAAGCGCTGCGTAAGCGTCATGAGATCGGCGACGTGGTCGATGAACTGGCACACGCGACCCTGGAAGGGTGCGCCTGACGACGCTGATCGCGGATCGCCCCAGAGCCGCTAGCGCAGAACGGATTCGAACAAGGGCCAGCTGTTGTGCAGGTCGTGCTGCCAGTAGCCCCAGGAATGGGTGCCGCTGGGCCGCAGATCGAAGGTGGCGGGGACGCCGAGTTCTGCGAAGCGGTCGCGCAGTGACCTGGTGCAGCGGTCGGAGATGGCTTCGAGCATGCCGCCGATGGCCAACTGGTCCGCCATCTTCGCGGGGTTGCCGTCGATTCCCGTGCTGTGCGGTTGGTCCAGCGGGCCCGCCTGCCCGTTTCCGGCGGCCACGTAGATCGTCGTGCCGCGCAGCCGATCCGCGTGCACGTAAGGATCGTTGGCCGCCCAGGCCGGATCGCCCGGCGGTCCCCACATGTTCGCCACCGTGCCGCCTTCCGCGGTGACGATCGTGGCCACCATGGCCTGTCCGGCGGGGTCGCTGGTGCGCACGCAGCCGCTGTAGGAACCGATCGCCTTGTACAAACCCGGTGCGGCCATGGCCAACTGGAACACCGAGGTGCCCGTCATCGAGACTCCGGCGATGGCGTTGGCGCCGGTGCCGCCGAAGGTGGCGTCGATGATCGGGGGAAGCTCGCGGGTGAGGAACGTGGTCCAGCGCGGCCGGCCGAGAACCGGGTCGTCGGCGCGCCAGTCGGTGAAGTAGCTGCCCGCGCCGCCGACCGGCACCACCACGGTCACCTGCCGGTCGGCGAAGAATCGGTCGACGTCGGTCCGGTCGGTCCAGCCGTCGCCCGCGGTGCCGCCGTCGATGCCGTTGAGCAGATACAGCACCGGAGCCGGACGGGACGGGTCCGGGCGTGGCAGCACGATGACCGATACCGATGCGCCCATCGCGGGGGAGAAGACGGTCAGCTCGACGGCTCGCCCGTGTGCGGGTCGCATCGCGGGTGGCTCGGCGACCGCCGGGCTTCCGGAGCAGATCAACATCAGCAGTGCGAAGAGCATTGCGCGCCGGACTGTTCCGCGTGAGTCGCGGCACAGTCGAGGGAACGCCATGCGCTCGACGCTAGGTTCCGCCGCACCGGGATCGCAATGGTCGCGCGCCCGGTTTGGGAAATACGGCAAAGAGTCGACGAATCGAATTGGTAGGAAACACAGGATCACTCGAAAATCCGGCGGGTGGGCCGCCCGATGTTATTGACTGCGAATTCGAGCCCTCCTACCCGGGGCCAGGAGTCGACATGCCCGGATATTCGCATCGAACAGGCGCGGTACTCGCCGCGGTCCTCATTTTCACCTGCGTGATGATCGGCGCACAGCCGGTGGTCCGCGCCGATCCATCGCGACCCGTCGCGGCGGACGGCTCGCGAATAGCGGAAACCCGGGTCGAATCCGACCGGCAATCCGAACTCGAGGTGTACTCGGCGGCGATGAACAGCGCTACGCGAATTCGGGTGCTGCGCGCGGCCGATCCGGACACACCGGCGCCGACCTTCTATCTCCTCAACGGCGCCAACGGCGGTTCGGAGGGGAATTGGCTCGACGGCACCGATCTCGTCGACTTCTTTCGCGACAAGCAGGTGAACGTCGTGATCCCGTTCGGCGGTGCGGGAAGCTACTTCACCGACTGGCGCAGCGACGACCCGGTCCTCGGCAGGCAGCGCTGGTCGACCTTCCTCACCGAAGAGCTGCCACCGCTCATCGACGCCACCTTCCACGGCACCGGGACGAACGCCATCGCGGGCATCTCGATGGCAGGCACGTCGGTGTTCCAGTTGGCCATGGCCGCACCGGGTTTGTACAAGGCGATCGGTTCCTACAGCGGTTGCGTGCGCACCAGCGACCCCGCGGGGCAGGCGGTGGTTCAGGCGGTGGTCACGCAGCAGCGTGGCACCGTCGTCAACATGTGGGGGCCGCCGACCGATCCCGCATGGCGCGCCAACGATCCGTACCTGCACGCGGACCGGCTGCGCGGCACCGCCATCTACGTTTCCACCGGTACCGGGCTGCCCGGCCCGAAGGACGACTTCGAGGGCGCGCACGGCGACCTCGCGCACCTGCTCTACCAGCTGGTATTCGGGGCACCGTTGGAGGCGGTGGCGAACCTGTGCACGCACCAGTTGCAGGACCGGTTGCGTCAGCTGGGTGTCGCCGCGACCTTCGACTTCCGGCCCAACGGCACCCACTCCTGGGGTTACTGGCATCAGGACCTGCGCAATTCGTGGCCGATGATCGAAGCGGCGATCCGATGACCCGCAAAGAGGCCGCGGTGGCACTCGGATCGTTCGGGGCGTGCCTGATCTCGGTCTTCATGCAGATGATCGATGTGACGATCGTCAACACCGCCCTCCCGGTCGTCACCGCGGAGCTGCGGGCGTCACGGTCCGAGCAGTTGTGGGTGGTGGCCGGGTACTCTCTGGCGTTCGCCTGCGTGCTGCTCACCGCCGCTCGCGTCGGTGCGATCGTCGGCCGCCGCCGGATGTTCCTGTGGTCGGCGGTGGCCTTCACGGTGGCCTCGGTGTGGTGCGGGATGTCCACCACCGCGATGGAACTGGTGCTCGCCCGGATCGTCCAAGGCGTGGCGGGCGCGGGGATGGCGGCGCAGACCATCGCCATCATCACCGCGAGTTTCCGCCGTGAGCATCATCAGTACGCCTTCGCCGCGTACGGCGCGACAGCGGGCTTCGCGGGAATGCTCGGCCCGATCCTGGGCGGCGCGCTGATCACCCTTGATCCGTTCGGGCTCGGCTGGCACGCGATCTTCCTGATGAATCTGCCGTTGGGTGTGGTGGCGATCGCGCTGGCCGCGGGCTACCTGCGATCGGGCCCGGCGAGGGATCGGGAGCCATTGGATCTGCGCGGGGCCGTGGTGGCCACCGCGGCGCTGTTCGGGCTGCTGTTCGCGCTGTCGGACAGTCAACAGGCGGGCTGGCGGGCCCTGCACGGGGTGTACATCGCGGCCGCGGTGGCGCTCGGCGCGGTGTTCGTGGCACACGAGCGCGCGACGCGCCGCCGAGGCGGCCGCGCGCTGGTGCGGCTGGACCTCTTTGCCGACCGGGGATTCGCGATCGGATCGGCACTGGTGGCGATCTTCTTCGGCCTGTTCACCGCGTTCGTGTTCACCGTCTCGATCCTGTTGCAGGACGTGCTGCGGTTCTCCGCGCTGCGTACCGGGATCGCCATGACGCCGTTCGCTCTCGGTGCGGGCGCGGGTGCGCTGCTGTCACCGATCTTGATGCGCCGCTGGGGGACTCGAGCGCTGGCCGGCGGTATCGCCGTTTTCGGCGGCTGCGTCGCGGTGGGAGTGGGATACCTGTACGTAGGAGATGGCGCCGTGAACCTTCCGCTGGTGCTGGGTCCGACGTTTCTCGCGGGCCTCGGCGTCGGGGTCTTCGGCGTGCCGCTGCAACCGCTGATGCTGGCGGAATTGGACGAGCAGGCCATGGGCGAGGCGTCGGGCGTGCTGCCCACCATCGAGCAGATCGGCAATTCGGTCGGACTGGCGGTGCTCAGCGCGCTGTTCTTCCGCGCGCACACGCTGCCGGGCAGCATGATCATGCTCTCGGCCATCGCCGTCGCGGCTCTCGGCCTGGCCGCACTGGCGCTGGCGCTGCCGAACCGCGCGCGTGCGGCCACGAGTCCGTTCAGTTGGTCGATCGCGGGCTGACCGCGACAACTCGGCGAGGCTCGCCCCCGGTGTCGGCCGCGCTCCACGCTGGGGGTGCCCCGGCCGTTCGAGAACTACGGGTGTTCGGCGCCGTGGACGGATTCGGTGTGTGGCTCCTCGGGTTCCGGAGACGTTCGGTGCGGCCCGCCGCGCCGCAGCCAGGACGGAGCCCACCAGCAGGCGTCGCCGAGCAGGCGCATGGTCGCGGGCACCAGCAGCATCCGCAGGATCGTCGCGTCGATGAACAGCGCCGCGACCATGCCGTAGGCGATGTACTGCATCATGACCAGATCCGACAGCGCGAAGGCTCCCGTCACCACCAACAGGATCAGGGCGGCGGCGGTGACGATCCAGCCGGTGCGGGCGATGCCCGTGCGCACCGCCTCGGTGGTCGTCGCGCCCGCGGCCCGCGCCTCCACGATGCGGGCGAGCAGGAATACCTCGTAGTCCGTGGACAGCCCGTAGATCACGGCGACGATCAGCACCAGTACCAGCGCCATGATCGGCTGCGGGGTGAACTCCAGCAGCCGCGCGCCGTGACCCTGAACGAAGATCCAGGTCAGGATGCCGAGCGTGGAGCCGAGCCCGAGCAGATTCAGCAGCGCGGCCTTGAGCGGCAGCACCAGAGAGCCGAAGGCCAGCACCATCAGCACGGTGGTGACCAGGAAGACGAGCGCGATCATCAGCGGCATCCGGCGCAGCAGCGCGTCGACGCTGTCGCGCTGAACCGCGGGCTGCCCGCCGACCAGCACCGTCGTTCCCTTCGGCACCGGCATGGAACGCAGATAGTCGATGGTCGCGTTCGCGTCGTGGGCGTCCCGCAGCACGGTCGAAGTGGTGAAGACGCTCGGATGCGCCGGTCCCTGCACGGCGCGCGGGAACGGCGCGATGAGTCCGGGGGCTCGTCCGGCCTGCGCGACCACCGCGTCGATATCGGCGGTGTTGTGGGTGATCAGCACCAGATCGACCGGATTGATCTGCCGCAGCGGAAAGACTTGATCGAAGTGCTCTTGCGCCGTGCGGGCCGGATGTCGGGGCGGCAGGAAGCGCTCGGAGATGCCACCGAAGGCCACGTCGCGCACCGGGGCGATGAGCAGCACCAGGACGGCCACCACGGGAACCGCCACGGCCAGAGGTCGTTTCATCACCCATCCGGCGACGCGGCCCCACGGATTGTCCGCCTCTCGATCGCCGGCGCGGCGCGCGTGGAACCGGTTGAAACCCAACCAGTCCACGCGGCGGCCCAGCACGGCCAGCATGGCGGGCAGCAACGTGATCGAGATCAGCGCCGCCAGCGCCACCGTCACCATCGCACCGAGCGCGAACGAGCGCAGAAAGCCTTGCGGGAACAGCAGAATGGCGCCCGCGGCGACGACCACGATGGTCGCGGAGAACACCACGGTGCGTCCGGCGGTCGCGACCGTTCGCCGCACGGCCTCGGGCACCTCGCGGCCGTCGGCCAGTTCTTCGCGGAACCGGCTCACGATGAACAGACCGTAGTCGATGGCCAAGCCGAGGCCGACCATCGAGACCACCGGCGAGACGAAGGAGTTCACCTCGACGACGGTGGTCATGGCCCGAATGACCCCCCACGCACCCAGCACGGTCAGTCCGCCGACAATGAGCGGCAGCGCGGCCGCCACGACGCCGCCGAACAGGAAGAACAGCAGCACCGCCACGGCGGGAACGGCGAACAGTTCCATGCGACGCTGATCGTGGGCCATGGTGTCGTTGAGGGCGGCCGCGACGGGTTGCCCGCCCGCGACCTCCATGTCGATGCCAGGTATCCGGAACTGGTCGGCGACTTTTCGGTAGTTGCGCATGATCTCCGTGTCGTCGCTGCCGCGAATGGCGACGGAGGCGAAGGCGTAGTCGCGGGCTTCGGAGCCGAAGATGTCCGGTAGGTGCAGCCCGGTGTCGGTGGGCCAGTAGGTGGCGTTGATCTTGCCGATCCGGTCCGGAAAGCGTTGCGGCAGGCTGTTCAAGTGACCCACGACCGTCGCGGCGAAAGCGGGGTCATCGATCGTCTTGCCTGGCGGGGCGCGATACAACAAGAGCACATCGGCGATGTGGTCGTGGCCGAACGCCTCGTCTTTGAGCCGGACCGCCCGCGCGGATTCCGAAGTCGGATCGTTCCACCCGCTGACGCTGAGGTGCTCGTCCAACCCGAGGCCGTACGCACCGAGCGCGAGCAGTGCGGCGACGGCGAACCCGATGACGGTGAACCGCCGCCGGACGAGCGTATCGGTCCAGTGCGTGAACTCGGCGAACAATGCCGCCTCCTAACCGGTGACATCGTATTTCGGCGAGGCCGGGATCGGTTGAAACCTAGCAATACCAAGGCATTTCACCGGCAGACGATCCGGAATTTCGAGATGCCACAACTCGGTTCGCAAGCGGATTGTGAAGTCTCCCTGAGCCCACGACGGCCGGTGTGGCGGCCGTTACGCTGGGCCGGACGCCAAGTGTGCACAGGCTGATTCGTGAATCGCCGGAAAAAGAATGGCGATCGAACTGGATCCGACCCGGAGGATGTGCATGTCGGATATTGCAATTGTCGGCATCGGCTGCAGGTTTGCGGGGGGCATCGACTCGCCCGAAACCTTTTGGGAATTCGTCCTGGACAAACGGGACGGCGTGGTCGAAATGCCGGCCGATCGCTGGGATTACCGCCGCTACTACGATCCGGAACCGCGTACGCCGGGGCGCAGCTACACCAAGCGCGCGGCGTTCATGACGATCGACCCGTGGGAATTCGACCCGGACTTCTTCGGCATCTCCCCTCGCGAGGCGACCGTGCTCGATCCGCAACAGCGGCTGATGCTCGAGGTGACCTGGGAGGCGCTCGACGACGCCGGGATCGCGCGACGCGCGGCGGGCGGCTCGATCGGCGTCTACGTCGGCGGATTCGTGGTGGACCAGTCGGTGATCGGCGTGGTCGGCCCGGCTCTGTTCCACACCGACATGCACACCCCGGCCAGCGCGTCCTACACCATGCTGTCCAACCGGATCGCCTACGCGCTCAACCTGGTCGGACCCGCGCTCACGGTCGATACCGCGTGCTCGTCGTCGCTGGTCGCGTTTCATCTCGCCTGTCAGGCGCTGGAGAACGGCGACTGCGAGGTGGCGCTCGCGGGCGGCGTCAACGTGATGCTGCAACCGGAGACCTTCGTGCTGATGTGCAAGGGCGGTTTCCTGGCCGCGGACGGCCGCTGCAAGTCCTTCGACGCCTCGGCCGACGGCTACGGGCGGGGCGAGGGCGCGGGCATGGTGGCGCTGAAGAAGCTCGACGACGCGGTCCGCGACGGCGACCGGATCTACGCGGTGGTGAAGGCGACCGGTTCGAATCAGGACGGCCGCACCACCGCGATCACGGTGCCCAGCGCCGAAGCCCAAGAGGCACTGGCGCGTTCGGTGTGCGGCCGCGCTGGCCTCGCGCCGGAGACGATCACCTACGTCGAGGCGCACGGCACCGGCACGCTGGTCGGCGATCCGGTCGAGTTGCGCGCGCTCGGCCGAGTGTTCGGCGCGCCCGCGGGGCGCACGGGCTCACTGGGCGTCGGCTCCGTCAAGGCGACACTCGGGCACACCGAGGCCGCGGCCGGTATCGCGAGCGTGATCAAGGCGGCGCTGGCGATCCGGCATCGCACCATCCCGCCGCAGGGCTGGCTGGACCAACCCAATCCGGACATCCCGTTCGACGAGTTGGGATTGCACGTCCAACTCGAGGCGGAGCCGCTGCCCGCCGACGCCGAGCCGATGACGGTCGCGGTCAACGGTTTCGGCTACGGCGGCACCAACGCCCACACCATCCTGCAGGAGTTCCGGCCGACCGCCGCTGAACCTGTCTCGCCCCCGCGGCACTTCGGCGTCCTGCCGATCTCGGCGCGCAGCACCGGCGCGGCGCGGGCGCTGGCCGGTCGATTCGGCGATCTGATCGCCGCGGGCGCCGACCCGGAACAATTGGCCGAGGCCGCCTGGACGCGCATGGCGCACCATCAGTACCGCACGGGCGTGCTCCTCGACGACACCGCCGACCTCGTCCGCGATCTGCGCTCGTTCGCCGCGGGCGAGGGCCGCGACGCCGCGCGGACGATCGTGGCGCACACGGCCGAACCGGTGTTCGTGTTCTCCGGCATGGGTCCGCAGTGGTGGGGGATGGCACGCGAATCGCTCCGCAGCCGAGGTGTCTTCGCCGACACGGCCGAGGCGGTCGACGCCGAGTTCCGTTCGATCGCGGGCTGGTCGATCATCGAGGAGCTGCTGCGGCCCGAGCAGGAGTCCAGGGTCACCAGCACCGAGGTGGCGCAGCCGGCCAACTTCCTCGTGCAGGTGGCGCTGGCGCGGGAGCTGGCCGAGTACGGCATCCGGCCCGCGGCCGTGGTCGGGCACAGCGTGGGCGAGGTGTCGGCGGCCTACGTGAGCGGCATGCTGTCGCTGCGTGACGCGGTGCTGGTGGCCTACCACCGGGCCCGGTTGCAGGCGACGACCGCCGGATCGGGTGGCATGCTCGCGGTCGGGATGTCGCCCGAGCAGGCTCGCGAACTCGTCGGCGACGACCAGCGGGTGGATGTCGCCGCGATCAACAGTGCGAGTTCGCTGACCTTGTCCGGTGACGTCGACCGCCTCGACGAGATCGCCGAAAAGCTGACCGAAGACGGCATTTTCGCGCGCAGACTTCGCGTCGAGGTGCCGTACCACAGCCGGTTGATGGACCCCATCCTGGATGAACTGCGCGCGGCGCTGGCCGGGCTCACGCCGATGACGCCGACCGTGCCGCTGTACTCCTCGGTCACCGGCGAACAAGTTGTCGGCCCCGACTGGGACGCGGAGTACTGGTGCGCGAATGTGCGGCAGCCCGTCCGGTTCGCGGACGCGGTCGCGAAGCTGATCGGCGCGGACAGCCGGGTCTTCCTGGAGGTCGGCCCGCACCCGGTGCTCTCGGGCAACATCCGCGAAGCGCTGCTCGGCGCGGACGTCAACGGCACGACCGTGCCGACGCTGGATCGCAAGCAGCCGGATTCGGTGAGCATCCGCCGCACCCTCATCGGCCTCTACGGCGCGGGCGTGCTCGACCTGGACGAGCTGTTCCCGGCGCAGGCCACCCCGCACGTGCCGCTGCCGCGCTATCCGTGGCAACGGACCCGGCTGCACGCGGCGCTGCCGCTGTTCGAGCAGGCCCGGTTGGGCACCCCCGGCGCCTACGCCATGCTCGGTGATCCCGACGTCGAGGGCAGGCCGGACTGGCTGCTACAGGTCGGCACCGAGTTGCTGCCGTGGCTGGCCGATCATGTGGTGAACGGCGTCAAGATCATGCCGGGCGCGGCGTACCTGGATGCCGCCCTGAGCGCGACGGCCGCCCGTCTGGGCGTGGAACGCGTCGCGCTGGAACAGGTTCGGTTCGTGGCACCGCTGATCATGGGCGCGCCGGACGTGCCGCTGGTGGCGCTCACCGTCGAGGAGGCCAGCGGCCGGTTCATGATCCGATCGCGCTCGGCGACCGGGACGGCCTGGACGGTGCACGCGTTCGGCCGCACGCTGACCGGCAGCCACAAGCCGACGAAGGTCACGGTGCCCACCCTGGACGTCGGTCTCGACATCGACCTGCGGATGTTCTACAGCGGTCTGGCCGCGGCAGGACTGCAGTACGGACCGGCCTTCCGTCGCGTCACCTCCGTGCGCGTCGGCGCGGACGCGGTGGTGGCCACCGTCGACGGCGCCATCGCCGCGGATTCCGGACATCTCGCCCACCCCGCGGTGGTCGACGCCGCGATGCAGTCGGCGGCCCTGCTGTTCGCCGACGCCAGGATCGACGAGGGCACGCTGGTGCCGGTCGGTGTCGCGGCGGTGCGGCTGGTCGCGCCGCTGCCCGAGCGGATCACCGTGGTCGCGCGGCGCGATCCCCGGGCCCGGCTGCGCGCCGAGGTGGATCTGCTCGACGACGAAGGCAGCCTCGTGATGCGGTTGAGCGGCCTGCAGATCGGTGCGCTCGCGCCGGGCCAGGATCCGCTGCACCGGATGGTCGACTTCTACTACGCCGAGACGCTCGAACCGCGCGATGCCCTCGATCCCGCCGCGCTGCCGCGGGATTCGGTGTCCACGGTGATCGTCGCGCTGGGCGGCGACTGCCGAAGGGCGGGGCAGTTGGCGGCCGCGATCCCGGGCTCCCGGCTCTACGTGGCCGGGGTGGCGAGCCGCGAACTCGCCGCCGATCTGGCCGCGACCCTGGCCGCCGCCAAGGCGGAAGGCGCCGACCGGCTGCACGTCTGCGTGGTCGCGGGTGCCGTCGAGGACGATGTCGCCGATCTGTGGACACTGGAGCGGATCGCGGTCGCTCTCGACGAGTTCGTCCACCCGGAGGCCACCGAACAGGGGCCCCAGAGCGTCTTCGGTGACGGCTGGTGCCATGCCACGCTGGTGACCGAGGGCGCGTTCGCGCTGCCGGACAGCCCGATCCCGCCGAACTCGAATCATGCCGCGCTGGCCGGTGCGCGCCGGGTGCTGCTCAACGAGCAATCGGCGCTGCGCTGGCGGCTGATCGACGTGGAACCCGGCACCGAGATCGGCGAATTGCTCCGAGAACTGGCCGTGCCCGGCGCGTTCTGGAACGACAACCTCGACGAGGTGGTGCTGCGCGCGGGCACGCGCTGGGCGCCGCTGGTGACCAAGCCGCTGCAGGCGCGCCTGGACGCCCTCGACACCGCCGAACCCATGACCGACCCGGAAACCAACTTCGCGCTGGACTTGCCCCGGACCCGCCTGCTGTCGGCGTTGGCGTGGCGGCAGTGCCCGCGGCCACGACCCGGACCGGGACAGGTCGAGGTGCGGATGAAGATCATCGGTCTGAACTATAAGGATCCGCTCAAGGTCATCGGTCTGCTCGGTGAGCGCGAGTTGGCGCCCACCTATTTCGGCACCGTGCCCGGAATGGAGGGCGTCGGCGAGGTGGTGCGGGTCGGCGAGGAGATCACCGACCTCGCGGTGGGCGATCTGGTCGCGGTCGCCGCCAAGGGCATGATGCGGCGCTACGTCGTCGTCGACCGGCAACTGACCATCCCGCTGCCCGCCGACGCCGATCCCGCCTACTGCACCAGCACCATCGCCTTCGGCACGGCCGAGTACGCGCTGCTGGATCTGGCCCGGCTGGAACCGGGGGAGACGGTGCTGATCCACGGCGCCGCGGGCGGCGTCGGCACGGCCGCGATCCAGGTGGCCAAGGATCGTGGGGCACGCATCATCGGCACCGCCGGTACCGACGAGCGCCGCGCCCACGTGCTCGCCCTCGGTGCCGATCACGCGATCGACTCGCGCTCGCTCAACTTCGTCGACGACGTGCTCGAGCTGACCGGCGGCAAGGGCGTCGAGGTGGTGCTCAGCAGCGCGCCGGGTGAGATCCTGCGCCAGAACTTCAACGCCGTCGCGGAATTCGGGCGCATCGTAGAGGTCGGCAAGGCCGACATCTACACCGGCGGCCTGCTGGAGATGTCCAACTTCGACAAGAACCTGGCGTACTTCTCGATGGATCTGGACCGCCTGGTCGCCGTCGACGCGCAGCGGCTGGCTCGTTTGTTGCAGCGGGTCTACGAGAAGGTGCTCGCGGGCACCTACAAACCGTTGCCCTACCGGCTGTTCGAGACCGACGAGGTGGCCAGGGCGTTCGAGGAGACCATCCGCTCGACCGGTCTGTCCCGGATCGCGCTGCGCCTGGATTCACCCACTCCGGCGGTGCGGCCTTACCTACCGGATCTCGAGATCCGCAGCGCGGCGACCTATTTGGTCACCGGCGGATTCGGCGGGTTCGGGATGGCCATCGGGCGCTGGCTGGTGTTGCGCGGGGCGCGGCGGCTGGTACTGCTCGGCCGCGGCGGCGCGAGTACGGAGGAGGCACACCGCCAGCTCGAGGCGTGGCGCACCGTAGGCGTCGAGGTGATCGAGGAGCGGGCCGACGTCACCGACCCGGAGGCGGTCGCCGCGATCGTCGCGCGGTCCCACGGCGCCGAGCACCCGCTGCGCGGAGTGTTCCACGCGGCGGGCGCGGTGGCCGACAATCGCCTGGACGCGATGCGATTCGAGGAATTGGACAAGGTGTATCGCCCGAAGGTGCACGGTGCCCGGGTACTGCATCGAGCCGTGACCGACGCCGGGATCGGGTTGGACATGTTCGTGCTGTGCTCCTCGGGCGGCTCGATGTACGGCATCTACGGGCAGTACAACTACTGCGCGGCCAATGTGGCGGTGGAGTCGCTGGCCGAGGAATGGTCCCGGGCCGGCGAGCGGGCGCTGTGCGTCGGCTGGGGTCACCTGTCGGGCGCGACGGGCGGCATGGCCGCCGACGAGACGGCCCTGAAGTACCTCGATCTGGTCGGCTTCGATCCGATCGACATGGCCGACGCCACCGCCTATCTCGAGCAGACACTGCGCTTGGGCGTGGCCCGCGCGGCGATCATCCCGACCGACTGGGCCAAGCTGACCGGCACCTTCCCGCAGCTGACCCGCACGGGCCGCACCACCGCGCTCGCGCAGGCCTCCGCCAAGGACACCTCCGAGCTGGCTCGGCTGCGCGCGGAGGTGGCCGCGATCGAAGAGGGCAAGCGCGGGGCCTTCGTCGCCCGCAAGATGGCCGAGGAACTCGCCGTCGTCATGGGCGTGCCGGTCGAGTCCATCGACATGACCGTTCCGGTGCCAGAACTCGGGCTGGATTCGCTGATGGCGGTGGAACTCGGCGCGCGGGTCACCAAGACCCTCGGTATCGACCTGATGTCACTGCAGATGGGCCGTTCGTTCAGCCTGGAGCAGGCCGGACCGAAGGTGGCGGAACTGATCCTGGCCGCCGATTCCGGTCAGGCGCAGCCGGTCACGGATCCCATCGCGCCGACCGCTTCGAATGACGCTGCGGCCGAGCGCGTTCCGGCGCTGATGACGGCTGGGGCCAGGCCGTGACCGACCGCCGTCGAAACGAGGTGTCCCCGTGGTCCGTTTCGGGCTGATCGATGAATGGGAGCCGGGGCCGGGCCGGCTGGTCGGCTGGGCGGCGTCGCCGGAGTCGGTGGCGCGCGCCCGCCGGGCGCCGGTGCACCCGGCTCCGCCCTCGCACCAGCAGGAGCAGTATCTGCGGCTCGCCGATCGGCACGCCGACGCGGATTTCCGGTACTCGGGCCTGTGCCTGGTGACCGCGGAGATCCCGACCGGCGGCCTCGACCTGGCCGCGATGACGCGGGCGATCAACGCGTTCCTGTTGCGCCACGACACCTTCCGAACCTGGTTCCGGGTCGACGCCGCCGGTGCGATCGAGCGTCACCTGGTGCCCGCGGAGGACGTCGATTTCGTGCCGGTCGACTACGGCCACGTGGACGAGGCAAGGGCGATCCGCGATCACGTCCAGAAGACGACGCCGGGGCCCTTCGACTGGGACTGCTTCACCTTCGGGGCGATCGAACGCGAGGATTCGACGACGGTCTACCTGGCGGTCGATCATCTGCACACCGACGGATTCGGCCAGTACCTGTCCGGGTTCGACCTCGCGCTGCTGTATCTGCGCGAGGTGTGGGAGGACGTCGGCATGCTGCATCCCGCGGCCAGCTATCTCGACTACTGCACTGCCGAACGGGAGTACACCGGCCGGATGACGCTCGCCTCGCCCGGCGTCCAGAAGTGGCTGGAGCTCATTCGCGGGAACGACGGCGAACTGCCCTCCTTCCCATTGGATCTGGGCAGGCGGACCGATGTGTACAACCGCAGTGCGCACCGCACGGTCACGCTGTTCGACGAGCACACCGCGCTACGGTTCGAGCGGGTCTGCCGTGACAACGGCGCGGAATTCGTCGGCGGCATCTTCGCCGCGGCGGCGCTGGCCGAGCGCGAGCTCATCGACAGCGACTATTACTTCGGCATGACACCGGTCAGCACCCGCGGTTCCGCCGCCGAACGCGCGTCGGTCGGCTGGTATGTGACGTTGCTGCCGGTGGCCTTTCCGATCGCGCCGACCACCACCTTCGCCCGGGCCGCGGCCATCGCGCAGCACGCCTACGAGAACGGCCTGCGCCTGGCTCCCACCTCGTTCCAGCGCGTGGTGGAACTGTTGCCCGCCGACTCCGATCTCGACCTGGAACCGGGCTGGTCCACGCCGATGATCTCCTACGTCGACGCCCGAGAACTGCTCGGCAACGAGGTGTTCGACCTGGCGTCGTGCGGGTTGTACGCCAACCGCGCCGCGTCCGAACAGGTGCTGATCTGGATCAACCGGCTCGCGTCGGAGACCACGCTGAGCGTCATCTACCCGGACACGCCGGTGGCGCACGGTTCCGTCGAGCGCTACGTGGCCACCCTCGAAGCGGTGTTCGCGGCGGCGGCCGAGGACACAGTGTGAGGAGGACATGTGCGCACCGCTTTTCGTGACCCGGGGATACCCGACGGAGAGAAGTCCGTCTACACCGTCAGCGTGACCGATCGGCCGCCGAAGCTCGATCTGATCAGCGTGGTATCGCACGACGGCGACGGTTACCGCTCGATGCTCGAGGTCGGCCTCGGACCCGCGAATTTCGCGATGACCATCGAGCAGCGATTCCAGCGCTCCGGAGATCGGTTGTCGGCCGAGCGCTATCGCGCCGAGACACGTTCGGGCACCACGGTCGTCAGCCGCGAGGAGGCCAACTTCGTCGGCACCACCCATCTTCAGTTCGGCGGCGGGATCGCGCCGTTTCCGGCCAATGTGATGCCGCTCGCCGGCGGCCTGACGCTGCTGCGCGGCCTGGACTTCGCCGAGGGCGCCGAAGAGTGCGTCGACCTGTGGCTCGCCTTCTCGGTGCACATCCCGCTCGGGGCGAAAGTGGAGCAGCGCACCGTCGTCGACGTACCCGCCGGTCGCATCACCAGCTGGCAGGTACGGCTGCGGCCGCGGCTCACGGGGCTGAACACGATGGTGGAAAAGGTGATCGGCGGGTTCCTGCCACCCGCGGTGGCCCACTTCGACGCGGTCGCCCCGCACCGACTGGTCCGGATGAGTTTCCCGACCGGGCCGATGCCGTGGGATCCACGCGGCCTGCTCGAACTGGTCGCTTAGCACCGCTGGATTCCGTCAGGCCGCGGACGTGCGTTCCCGGATGCGGGCGACGGTGGCCGGGATGATGCGGCGGCGCGGTGACCACCAGTTGGCCGGGCCCATCAGCTGGACCAGCGCGGGCACCAAGAGCATGCGCACGAGGGTGGCGTCCACGACGAGTGCGATGATCATGCCCAGACCGAGGAAGCGCATCGGGGTCAGCGGGGAGAGGGTGAACGCCCCGGTGACGATCACCAGCAAGGTTGCCGCGGCGGTGATCACGCGCGCGGTCTTGATGGTGCCCGCGCGCACCGACGCCGCGGTGTCGGCGCCCGCGTCGTGCGCTTCGACCATGCGGGAGAGCAGGAACACCTCGTAGTCGGTGGACAGGCCGAAGACGACCGCGATGATCAGCACGAGCATGCCCGCGGTGATCGGGCCGGTGCTCACGCCGAGTACGCCGGACAGATGCCCGCCGCAAAAGATCCAGGTGAGCACGCCGAAGGTCGCGGCGAGGCTCAGGAAGGCGAGGGCGACGGCTTTGAGCGGCAGGACGACCGAGCGGAACGCGGTCGACAGCAGCACCAACGTCGCGCCGACCATTACGAGGATCATCCACGGCATCCCGGCGACGATGGACCGCACGCTGTCCACGGTGGCCGCGGTGTCGCCGCCGACCCACAGCGCGGTGCCGTCCGGCGGCGTCAGGGCACGGATGCCGCGCACCGAGGCGCTCGCCGCTTCGGTGCGGTCGGTATCGCGCAGGAACGCGTGGAAGACGACGAAATCCTCGGCGCGACCCACCTGGACGACCTGCCGCACACCGTCGACCTTGCCCAGTGCCGCCGCGACGGCATCGACCGCGGCCGCCTGCGGCGGCCCGTTCGTGCCGTGCAGCACGGCGGTGGCTCCGCTGCCCGCCGCGGGAAACTGCGCGGTGAGCTCTTCGATGGTGACGCGCATGGCGTTGTCCGGGGGCAACGCGTGGTGGTCGATGTCGCCCAGCCGCAGCCCGGCCAACGGCGCCGCGAAGACCAGCAGGACGGCGCCGACGACCACGGTCACCAGCCCCGGCCGCCGCAGCACGCGGTCGACCAGGCCGCCCCAGAACCGGTCGGTGCGATCGATCGCGCGCGCGGTGCCGATGCGCGCGCCGAACAGGGCGAGCAGGGCGGGCAGCACGGTGAGCGAGAGTCCGGCGGCCAGGGCGACCGCGGTGATCGCGCCGATGCCGAGCGAGCGCAGCACCGCCTGCGGGAAGACGAACGTACCCGCGAACGCGCAAACCAGCAGCAGTGCCGAGAACGCGATGGTGCGTCCCGCGGTCGAGTAGGTGCGGGTGATCGCGGCGCGCACGTCGTGCCCCTCGGCGACCTCCTCGCGGAATCGGGTGACCAGGAACAGCCCGTAGTCGATGGCCATTCCGAGGCCGAGCAGGGAGGCGATGTTCACCGCGAACGTGCTCACCTCGGTGAGTTCGGCGAGCACGCGGATGGCGCCCAGCGCGCCGAGCACGGTCAGGCCGCCGACCACGACCGGGAAGGACGCGGCGACCAGGCCGCCGAACACCAGCACCAGGATGAGCAGCGTCAGCGGAAGCGAGAGCGCTTCCGCCCGGACCAGATCGTGCTGGGACTGCGCGTTGATCTCCGTGGAGACCGCGCTGTAGCCGGACAGATCGGCCGGAACACCCGGAACGCGAAGCAGCGGTTCGATGTCGGGGTACACGGCGACACGCTGGTTGGCGTCACCGGCGAGATAGACCACGGCGAGCGCGTGCCGTCCGTCCGCCGCGCGCAGGAACTGCTTTCGCGCGAACCCAGCGTTCCAATAGGTTTCGATCGGCCGTTGCAGCACCGCCGGATCGATCCGCGCCAGCGCCTCCTGCACCAAGGGGCCGATGTCGTCGAGCGTCTGTCCCTCCGGAGCGGTGTAGCGCACGACCACGTCGGGATTCTGCGGTCCGAAGTGCTCGCTCACGAGTTGATCCACGTGCGCGGACTCGCTGCCGGGATCGATGAACCCGGCAGCGGTGACCTTGTCCGACGCTCCGATGCCCAGGAGGCCGGACAGCAGCATCACCACGGTCACGACGGCGAGCACCATCCGTGGCCGGGCGAGGACGACCCGGGCGATGGCGGTCATGCCACGGCCGCATCGTGCGGCGCGAGCTCGGCCTCGAGCCGCGCGGTGATCTTGTCCAGCAGCGCCTCCAGCCGGGGCTCGATGCCCGCGCCGTTGCGGCAGGAGACGGTCAGCTCCAGCTTCCCGCGCGATTCGACCATGGCGAACAGCAGCGGCATCGCGCCGCTGTGCTGCGGCAGCAACCGCATGGTGGTCGGTGTCCAGCCGGGCACGGCCATCTCGTCGAGATCGCAGGCGCCCATATAGGAGACGGTGGCCGACACCATGTTCCGGTTCAGCCGTGCCCCCAGCCAGTTGCTCCCGCGCAGCGCCGTGCGAATGACGGCGTCGGGGAACTTCGACAGCTTGCCGTTGTCCAACTCGTTCAGTTCGCGTTTCTCCCGCAGACCGATCCGCATCCGCTCCCTGACCGCCTCCCAGTCTTCGCCTGGCGCCACGTCGAGAAACAGGGGCAGCGCCAGGTTCGCGGTGGACCGCAAGCCGGGATCGTGTCTGCGCAGATCGACCGGAATCATGAAGCGCGACTTCGTCTCCGACTCTTCGGCGAGGATCGCCGCCACGCGCGCGACGATGCCCCTGCCGGTCGCCTCGATCGTGCGGTGGCGCAGCAGCCAGCGCGGGGCCGCCGGATCCTGGCGGCCGCGTCCGGACGGCGCCTGGAATGTGGGCAGCACCAAAGTCGGTCTGCCCGCAGCGCCGACCCGCGCGACCAGTTCGGCGTCCGCGACCGGGTCGGGAGCGCCGAGCGGCCGCTGCCCCCGCAGGGCGCGCAACACGTCGTCCACCCACATGCGCATGCCCATGCCGTCCATCACGCCGTGGAAGGCGCGGAACAGCACGGTGGTCTGCGCACCCGTGAGCAGGAGCACCTCGGTGGTGCGGTCAGGCGTGGGACCGATCGGGCTGTTGAGCACCGCGTCGTGCTCCAGTGCGTCGTAGTTCAGCGACCATCCAGGCACTACGCGCACGGTGGCGGCCAGACCGCTGTCCACCCAGTCGCGGCCGTCGCGGACGAGGCGCGCGCCGGGAGCGGCCGCCGAGGCCACGTCGACGGCGGCCTGCACGGCGGCCGGGTCAAGGCTGCCCTCGCCGTGGACCGCGATGTGCATCACGAACGGCGGAGTCACCTGTCGCGTGGAGAAATAGAGGCGTTCGGTAGGGGTGATCTTCCTGCGGAAGACGAGGGCGTTGCTCATGCTGGTCTCCGGTAACGGGGAAGTGCTCAGCGCAGATCGCGGGTGAGTTCGACCGCTCCGCCCTGGCCTTCCAGCCAGGTGAGGAAGGCGGTCAGCCCGCTGTCGCGGTCCACGACCGGCCGGTAGCCGAAATCGCGCGCGGCGGCGCTGGTGTCGTAGGTGGCGCTGCGGGTGAGCAGAGCGACGGCGTAGCGCGAGAGCGGAGGCGACCAGCGTGTCGCAACGGCGGGGATGCGCCAGATCGTCTCGATGACGCGCACCGCCGCGTCGATGACCTTGGGGTTGGGTTTCCTGGTCGGCGGCTGGTATCCGAGCTGGGCGGCCACCTGGCCGAGAAAACCCCAGACGTCGGTCTTCTCGGCGTCGGCGATGAAATACGCTTTGCCGCCCACCGTGTCCGAGGCGGCTGCTCGAACACAGGCCTCGACGATGTTGTCGACGTGGCACAGCGAGGCGTACACGGTGCGGCCGAACGACAGATCCGGCAACGTTCCCGCGCCGGCCCGCCCGAGCATCCGCACGATGGGACCGGACCGGTCGCCCGCACCCCAG
Source organism: Nocardia sichangensis (assembly GCF_047200615.1). NCBI lineage: Bacteria > Bacillati > Actinomycetota > Actinomycetes > Mycobacteriales > Nocardiaceae > Nocardia > Nocardia sichangensis. The sequence continues at coordinate 249,415 of NZ_JBJZOK010000005.1, read as the reverse complement.
ATCGCGCGCGGGCGCAGCGCGCAGGTGCGGAATCCCTCGGTGTCGGCGGCCAGCACCGCCCGCTCGGCCGCGGCTTTGGTCTCCGAGTACAGGTTCAGGTAGCGCCGCGGATACGGCACCGACTCGTCGACGTCGATCTGGTCGCCGCCGTAGTAGTCCATCAGCGCACTCGGGCTGGAGATGAACACGAACCGCGCGGCCCCGCCGCGCCGGGCCGCCTCCAGCAACCGCTCGGTGGCCCGGACGTTCTCGTTCCAGAACTGCTCCCGGGTGCCGCGTTCGTCCACCCGTGCCGCGCTGTGGAACACGATGTCGACGCCGCGGGTGGCTCGCTCGAGCGACGCCGGATCGGTCAGGTCGCCGTAGACCAGCTGGATCTTGTCGAGGTCGGCGCTCAGGTCGGACAGATCGCTGGTGCGGCGCACCAGGATGGATACATGGTGCTCGCCGTCGCGCACCAACCTGCGCACCAGCGCTCCGCCCAGAAAACCGGACGCGCCGGTCACCAGAACTTTGCTCATTGCCTTTTCTCCTTGCCGGGCTGGGTCCGCCACCAGGTCAGGCCGAAGATCTGCGTCAATATCGCCGTACGGAGGCGACCGCTGCCGGATCCTTCGGCGGCGCGCAAGGCCACCGGGATCTGGGCCGCGTGCACGACGACGCTGAGGAACGCGTCGATCCACCAGACGGTGCGCAGGATCCGGCTGTCGGGGGCACGGCCGGTGGTCGCGGCGAGCGCGCCGCCCGCCAGATACAGCCATCCCAGGACGGGAACCGCCCGCAGTGCGGTTGTTTTCATGATCAGGTGTCCGTTCCGAGGCGCTCGGCCGCCCACCCTGTGAGCTCTTCGCGCCCGATCTTGGCGTTGTGCCGGATGTCCACCGGGAACGACGGATGGACAAGGAAGTCGGCGATCGTCCTGGTGAGGTCGAACTGCGCCCCGTGGGCCCGCAGCGCCGGCTCGACGACGGCCGGGTCGGCGCCCGGCTTCACTTCGACGCAGAGCACCGGTCGCTGCGCGCCGCGCCGACCGATCCCGACCAGCGCCGTGCGGGCCACACCCGCGACGGTGTTGAAGATCTGCTCCACCTGGACGGTGAACATCGGTCCCTGCGCCGTGACCACGCGCTGACTCTTGCGGCCGCAGAACCAGATCCGCTCTTGTTCGTCGATCCACGCGAGATCGCCGGTGCGATGCCAGACCCGATCGCCGTCGACGATCTTGCCCAACGCGTTCGCCTGTTCCGGCCAGTAATACCTGGTGCTGACGTTCGGCCCGCTCACCACCAGTTCGCCGATGCCACGAGTGTCCGCCAGGCCGCCCGCGAGTTCTTCGGCCCGCGCCCACGTGGGTATGGGGTCGTCGGTGATGGCGACGACGCGCGCCTGCACCTGGTAGGAGGGCCTGCCGATACAGGTTCCCGCGCCGCGGTGCGCCCGTTCGACCAAGCCGTCCAGCAGTTCCCTGGACTCGATGGTGGACATCGGCAGCGCCTCGGTGGACCCGTATCCCGCCACCACCTTCGCGTCCTCGCCCAGCACCGCGCGCAGTCCGGCGATGCACCAGTCCGGCACCGGCGCGCCACCGGAGTAGATGCTCTCCAGCGACGCGAGCGGAGTCGGGTGGGCACGCAGGTATTCCAGTAGCGGGATGAGTACGGCGGGGGAGGCGAACATGGTACTCACCCCGAACTTCTCGATCGCGTCGGCCACATGCGCCGGATCGGTCGCGCCCACCTTGCTCGGGATGAGCGGCGGCAGCACGCAACGCGAGCCGAGCAGCAGATCCAGCACGCCGACCAGCGGAAGGGTGATCAAGGAGGCTTCCGGCGCCACCTCCCCGCGTGCTACATGCACCTGCTCCACCATCGCGGCCAGGTTGCCGTGTGTCAGCTGCACGGCTTTGGCCGGGCCGGTGCTGCCGGTGGTGAAAGCGATGAGCAGCAAATCGTCCTCGGTGGCCGGGCGGCCCACGGGCATCGAGCCCGCGGGCGTGCGGCCCCAGTCCCGCAGCGACTCGCCGCGCCAGAACCAGCGTCTGCCGACCGTCACCACCGTGTGGACGGTGCGGAAGCCGCGCCGGAACAACACGCGCAGCGCATGCGCCTGCGGGATGCCGATGAACGCCTCGGCGTCCACGGCGCGCAAGCAGCGCAACATCTTTCGCACGCCCATGCCCGGGTCGATCACCACGGCCACCGCGCCGATCTTGAGCAGCCCGAACATGATCGCGTACAGCTCCGGGCTCGGCAGCACCAGCACGATGGTGCGCGTCCCGGTGCCGACACCCGACGCGGCGAGCCGCTGGGCGATCGTGTCCGACCACTCGTCCAGCTCGCGATAGGTCAGGTGCCGGTAGGCCGGCAGGCCATCGGGGCCGGCCCCGTCCGCGTAGCGCACGGCCACCCGGGTGGGGTCGGTGCGGACGACCGCACGAAACCGATCGATGGCCTGCCAGTAGGTTCCCGTTGTCACGCAGGCGCCCCGGCGAAGACGGGCAGCCGGTAGAGCACCGCCGCCGCGGAGGGACCCGCGCCCGCCGCGACGAACAGCAGTTGGCGATGAGCGGCGAGGGTGTCGTCCGCTACCGCTTGGTCGTAGGCCGCGGTGAGCGCGGCCGTGTGCGGGTCGCCGTCGCGCAGATCCGGTGTGCGGACCGAGCTTTCGTCGATGCCGAGCGCGGCGGCCAGCTTCTTCGGGAACTCCGGGCTCGGCGTCGAGGCGATCAGCGCGATCTCGTCGAGCGAGGCGTGGTCGGATTCGGCGAGCGCCAGGCGCGCGGCGTCGACGGCCACCTCCAGCAGGCGGTCCTCGAAGCCGGGCTCGCGTTCCACCGTCATGGCGCCGCGGCCGGTGTTGCCCATGGTCGTCACGTCGACGTAGGCCTCGATCGCGGGCGTGCCCTCGCCGGCGACGGTGTGCACCCTGCCGAAGCCGGTCGGCTCGTCGGTGTGTTCGAGCAGCAGCGCCGCGCCGCAGGTGGCGTACGGGAACCGGTCGTCGCCGACGGAACGCAGCAGGGACGGATGGGTGTCGCCGGAGACGACGAGCACGTGCTCGGCGCTGCCGGTCTCCAGGACCGACGTGGCCACCTGCACCGCGTTGAGCACGCCGATCGCGCCGTTCATCAGATCGAACGAGAACGTCCTCGGGTCGTCCTTGGCGTATTCCAGGCCGATTCCGGCCGCTTTCTGGATCAGCGCCGACACCGCGGGCTCGACGGTGTTGGAATCCCGGAAGATACCCGCGTTGATCAGCAGGCCGACCTGGTCGGGACGGATGCCTGCACGCTCGAGGCACCGCTTGGCCGCGCGGCCGTTGTGCTCCACGATGCTGTTGGTGTCGCCGCCGCGGCTGATCGCGGTGGACTTGATACGCACACTCATGACCGGCCTCAGACCTTCAGTGACGAGATGGTGGTGGACACGAACCCGGTGACGATGCCGGAAGCCGCGGGCACCAGCAGCAACTTCGAGCCCGCGGGGATGCTCTGCTCGCTGAGCTGATCGTGCAGGACGATGAAATGCGAAGTGGTGGAAGTATTTCCGTACTTCTCGATGACCCGCAGGTCCGGCGGCATCGGACTGCCGAACTCGCGCTCGGCGATCGCGTTCATCCACGGAATGGCGGTGGCGCCGAACTGATGGTGGATGACGTAGTCGAACTTCTCGTCGGCGAAGGTCTTGCCCTGCGCCTCGAGGAATTTCCGCTGGGTATTGGTGCCGAGCAGGAAGCGATCCTCGTTGTGCATCCTGCGGTTGTCGGTGTACATCGCGATGCCCTGCGTCTTGCCGCTCGGCATGCCCAGACACAACTGCGCGTATTCCGCGGCGGTCATCATTTCGATGTAGTGGATCATGTCGTTTTCATCGACCGCGCGATCCAGCACGATCGCGCATCCGGAGTCGCCGACGGACAGCGAAGCGAATTGCGGATCGTATTTCTGAGAAATCTCGGCAACTGCGGTCTCGGCGATCGGGGTAATGGCTTCACCACTGACCACGAGGCCGTTGCGAACGGCGCCGGACCGGATCATCCGATCCAGGATGTACGTCCCGGTGAGCATTCCTGCGCAGGCATTGGTGATATCGAATGTGATCGCGTTCTTGGCACCGATAAGGCGGCTGATCGAACCGGCGAAAGACGGCTCCATGTACACCCTGGTCGCGTTCTTGCTCCGCGTGATCGAGGCGGAGATGATGACGTCGATCTCCTCGGGTGCGTACTGTGACCTGGAAAGACAGTCTTCGACAGCTTTCATGGCCAGTGTGAACGAGTCCTCGTGACTTTCCGGCCTGGTATCGCGGAACCGGCGCTCACGGACGCCGGTTATTTTCTCAAGATCGAACGAAGGCGGTTCTTTCAGCCCGGAAAGAAGCTCTTCTGTGGTGACGACTCTGGAAGGCAGATAGGCGCCGATGGATTCGAAACGAGAATGGGGAGACACGAGCGCTCCTGAAATCGTGGGGAAATACGGTTCCGGATCGACTCTGATCGTCGGTGCAGTGAACACTACCCGACAGTAACAACGAATGGCTATATCACCTTCGAGCGCTCCGTCTGAGACGGAAATCACTGGCGAAGGTATGTGTTTCGTGAGGTATCACCAACCGGTGACCGGCTGGCTATGGCGTTCGCAGTATTGCGATGTGAAGAGCCGTTTCGGCTTGTCACGGTGTTTCGCGTCGCGGGCCGTATGCGGCGCACCGGGTGGGCGAATGCGTCGCTTTCGGAATGGCAACCGATCGGCTATTGCCGAATGGCGGCAATGTGTGAGTACTCGGGGAGACGTCTCTCTCGTCGGATGTGAGTGACTTCACTGCGAACCGTGCGTCCGGTGCGGGATCGGAGTGATGCGGCCAGTGCTCCGATACGTGCCGAACATCGCTGTGGCACAGAAGGTTTGCCCACCATTGGACGTGCCGAACGATCCGGGCGACGCCTCAGTGTGGGCGGTCGCTGCTCAGTGGGGGTTGTAGCTCGACGGTGAGATGGTCAGGGCGCGATCCCGGTGAGGGAGAAGAACTCCTGGCGAGAGCGGGCGTCGTCACGCAGTGTGCCGAGCATGGTGGAAGTGACCGTGGTCGTGCCGACCGCCTGCACGCCGCGCAGGGTCATGCAGGTGTGTTCGGCTTCGATGACGACCCCGACCCCTTTGGGGCTCAGATTCGTCGCCAGCCAATCGGCTATCTGTTTGGTCAGTCGTTCCTGCACCTGGGGGCGGCAGGAGAAGTGCTCGACTATGCGGGCGAGCTTGGACAGTCCGAGGATGCGGTCGCCCGGTAGATAACCGACGTGGGCGACCCCGACGAACGGCAGCAGGTGGTGCTCGCATACCGACCGCAACGGGATGCGGCGGGCCAGTACGAGCTCGTCGTAGCCCTCGTCGTTGGGGAAAGTGGTCAGGTCGAACGGGCGGGGAGTGAACAGTTCGGCGTAGGCGCGAGCCATGCGGCCCGGGGTGGCCCTCAGGTGTTCGTCGTCGAGGCCGACGCCGAGCGCGGAGAGGAACTCGCCGGCCGCGCGCTCGGCGGCGGTCAGGTCGACGGTGGTGCCGGAGTCGTGGACGACTCGTAACGCGGAATGGGACATGAACGCTGGCTCCCCATGTCGAGGGCGGCTCGTGGCGCACCGCCGTGGCTGGTCCGAATGCGGTCGGACTGATTACGCCAATTATTATTGGCTAAATTGTCCGAGGTGGTCAAGAGCTGGGCATATATCGCATCACACGTATTTCAACTAGTGTGGTAAGTGCTATCGTGATCCTGTGACCAGCGATGCGGCGATCGGTGCAGTGGCCGCCCTCGATGACGAACTGCGGCGCGGGATGTATCGGTTCATCCGTCGCGCCCGTCGCCCGGTAACCCGGGACGAGGCCGCCGAGCAGGTCGGGATATCCCGCAAGCTGGCCGCGTTCCACCTGGACAAGCTCGTCGACGCCGGGTTGCTGCGGGCCCGCTACGAGCAGGTCGGCGGCGTCCGGCGGGTCGGGCGCACGCCGAAGGTCTACGAGCCCGCCGACACCGAGGTCCAGATCAGCATTCCCGAACGCCGCCACCAGGTGCTCGCGGAGATACTCGCCGACGCCGTCCTCGCCGAGTCGGCCGACGAGACCTCGCGGGAGGCCGCGATGCGGATAGCCCGCGATCGCGGCGCCGAACACGGACAGGCGCTACGGCAACAACTTCGGCCGGGACGCCTCGGCGCCGAACGTGCGCTGACCCTGCTGCAGTCGACGCTCACCGATCAAGGGTTCGAACCCGGCCGGGAAAGCGCGGGATGTCTGCGCCTGCGGAACTGCCCGTTCCATCCACTCGCGGCCAAGGCTCCAGACCTGGTGTGCGGAATCAACCACGCCTACCTGCGTGGCTTTCTGAACGGCCTGGAAGCCGACACGGTGACGGCGACGCTCGCGCCGACAGCGGGCGAATGCTGCGTCGAGCTGCGTTCGACCGGCGGCCGCGTGTGATCGATCACCGGCCCGGAGCGGCCGGTCGGCCACGTTCACGTGGCGCCCATCGAGCCGCATGGTCCGATCGGGCGCTCGGCGTCCGGAGCTAGGCTTCGGTGCTCAGCGAGGAGCGCGCTGTGGCGATCCGTTCGAGCACGTCGGACGTGTGCGCGTCGAAACGCTCTCGGGAGACCGGGATCTCGCCGTCGAGCCACGGGCGATAGAGATAGGCGAGCGCACCGAAGATGGCGCTGGCGTTGAGTTCGTGATCGTGCTCGTCGGGCATCGGCTCGGTGTAGTCGCCCGCGCTGATGACCAACGCGATCGGCGCGGTGAAAAGGCCGATGAGTTCATAGGCGCGCGGCAAGAGCACGGGCGTGGCCTGCGACTCGACGAACATGATCCGCCCGCGGCGGCGGTCCTCCAGCAGATAGTCGGTGAAGACGGCGACCATGTGGCGGAACATCGCGTCGCGTTCGACGGGTGCGTTGGGCAGCTCGTCCAGCAACCGGTCGCGCGCGCCCAGTACCACGGTGTCCAGCACGGTCGTCAGCAGCGCGTCCAGGTTCGGAAAGCTCTCGTAGAAGTAGCGCTCGGTGAGTCCGGCCTGACGGCAGACACCTCGCATGGACGTCTCGGCCGCGCCCACGGTGGCCATCAGTTCCGTGCACGCCTCGATCAGCTGTTCCCGGCGCGCGGCGACGCGATCGGCGGGGGATTGCCCGCGCCAGCGGCGCATGCCCGGAATCGACCCGTCGGCTTCGTCCATGGCCGTCATCCTCTCATAGCGGCCGAATTGACATCATGCGATGTTGACAGCATGTGATGTCACCAATACATTGCGAAGACCACCGATCGATCACGAGGGGTGCGAGATGGGTTCTGCCGTATATGCCGACCAGACACACGCCATCAACGCGCGGGCCGTGGAGTTCGACTTCGCCACGGTGCCGATGCATTACATCCCCGGCGAGGCGATGGCCACCCACATCATCAACGTGATGCACCTGGTGCTGCCCGAAGGCGAGCGCGCGATGGCGCAGGCGCTGGCCGAGGCACTGCCGCTGATCGACGACGAGCGGTTACGCGAGGAAGTCCGCGGCTTCATCGGCCAGGAATCCATGCATGCCAGTTCGCACGAGAAGGCGCGCGAACAGTTGGAGCGGCTCGGCCTGGAGGTCGGCCCGATGGTCGACCGGGTCACCTGGCTGGTCGACCGGATACTCGGCGACCACGGACTGTCCGGCCGGGCCAAGCGGGAGTGGTTGTGCGAGCGGCTGGCGTTGTTCGCGGGCATGGAGCACTACACCGCGGTCATCGGGGAGTGGCTGCTCGCCAACGACAAGCTCGAGGCCAAGGGCATGCACCCGGCGATGCTGGATCTGATCCGCTGGCACGGCGCGGAGGAGGTCGAGCATCGCAGCGTCGTCTACGACGCGTACATGCACGTCGACGGCGGATACGCGCGCAAGGCGCGGCAGGCGCTGCTGGCCAGCGCGGGCTTGCTCGTCTTGTTCGTCATCTCCGGGGGCTACCTGTTCCACAAGGACCCGTCGAAGCACAAAGGCCGATTCTGGCCACTCCAAATGGCCAGCGCCTCGGTGCGCGGTGTGGTGCCGAGCTTCACGACCTTCTTCACCGAGATTCCGCGTTACCTGCGGCCGGGCTTCCACCCGTCGCAGCTCGGCCCGATGGACAACGCGCTGCGTTACCTCGCGCAGTCGCCCGCGGCACGGGCGGCGCGCGGGTGACCGCCGTCGAGCGGTTCCAGCCAGGGCCCGCACTGCGCCTGATCGGCTCGGCGGCCGACGCCTACAAGCGGCTGTTCGTGGAAGGCGACGCCGCGCGACTGCTCTCGCGCCCGGATCCGGTCCGCCGCACCGGCTACGAATTCGAGGTGGTCGTCGACCGGATCGGCCAGGAGGCCGACGGTGTGGTGAGCTTGTGGCTGCGCCACCCCGAGGGCGGCCCGCTGCCCGCGTGGACGCCCGGCGCGCATCTGGATGTCTTCCTGCCCTCCGGTCGCCAGCGGCAGTATTCGCTCACCAACGACCCCGCCGACCGCGGGTTCTACCGCATCGCGGTCCGTTTCATCGCCGACGGCGAGGGCGGCTCCGCGGAGATCCATCGGGATCTGCGGGTGGGTGACCGCCTGGGCGTGCGCGGGCCGCGCAACGCGTTCCCCTTCGTCGCCGCGCCGTGTTATCTGTTCGTCGCGGGCGGCATCGGGATCACGCCGATCCTGCCCATGGTCGCCGCGGCCGAGCATGCCGGGGTGCCGTGGCGGTTGATGTACCTGGGCCGCTCCAGGACGCGCATGCCGTTCCTGTACGACTTGGCCCGCTACACCGGCGGTGACGTGGTGGTGCGGCCGGACGACGAGTTCGGCGTACCCGACGCGCGGATGATCTTCGAGCAGACGCCGCCCGGCGCCGCGGTCTACGTCTGCGGGCCGCCGCCGCTGGCCGAGGCCGCGCGCGGGGTGCTCGCGCTGCACGATCCCTCGGCCTCGCTGCACACCGAGCGGTTCTCGCCGCTGCCCGTGCGGGACGGGAAGCCGTTCCGGATCAGGTTGCGTCGCAGCGGGTTCGACGTGGAGGTCGCCGCCGACGAGTCCGCGCTCAGCGCGATCCGCCGCGTGCTGCCCGGCGTGGCCTACTCCTGCGGGCAGGGTTTCTGTGGCACCTGCAAGACCCGGGTGCTCGCGGGCGCGGTGGAACACCGGGACCGGTCGCTGCTCGAGTCCGAGCGCGCCGAGGCGATGCTGACCTGCGTCTCCCGCGCGCACGGCGGCGAACTCGAACTGGATCTGTGAGCTCGGCGGGCAACGACGCCCGCGGGTGGGAGGAGGACATGGCAGTGGCTGCGCATCCGGAGCACGTCCCGATCGCGGTGATCGGAGCCGGGATAGCCGGAATCGGTCTGGCGGTCGCGCTGCGCGAGGCGGGTATCGAGGATTTCGTGCTGCTCGAGCGCGCCGACGATCTCGGTGGCACCTGGTGGGCGAACACCTATCCGGGCTGTGCCTGCGACGTGCCTTCGCATCTGTATTCGTACTCCTTCGCGCCCAATCCGAATTGGTCGCGCACCTACGGGACGCAGCCGGAGATCCTCGCCTACCTCCGCTCGGTCGCGACGCGCCACGACGTGGTGCGCCACATGCGGTTCGGCGTCGAACTGCTCGAGGCGCGCTGGGACGAAGCAGGCACGCGGTGGCGGCTGCGCACCGATCGCGGCGATCTGACCGCGGACGTACTGGTCTCCGCCGTCGGGCCGTTCAGCGAGGCGCGGATCCCGCGGCTGCCGGGCGCGGAGACCTTCGAAGGGGCGCAATTCCATTCGCTGCACTGGGACCACGAGCACGATCTCACCGGCGAGCGCGTCGCGGTGATCGGCACGGGCGCGTCGGCCGTCCAATTCATCCCCGAGATCCAACCGCTGGTGGGCGAGTTGACCGTGTTCCAGCGTTCGGCGCCGTGGATCGTGTCGCGGTTGGATCGCCGCACGCTGCCCGCCGAACGCGCGCTGCTGCGCCGGGTGCCCGCGCTCGGCCGCGCGCTGCGCGGCCTGTACTACACCGGCATCGAAGCGTTCGGTCTGGTCGGCTTCGTGGACAAGCGATTCCGCCATCCGTACGAGGCGCTCGGCAGACTCCAGCTGCTGCGTCAGGTGCGCGATCCCGAGCTGCGCCGCAAACTCACCCCTGACTATGTGATCGGATGCAAACGTGCGATCTTCTCAGACGCCTACTATCCGGCGCTGACCCAACCGAACGTCGAGGTGGTGACCGAGGGCATCCGAGAGATCCGCGCCGGGTCGATCGTCACCGCCGACGGCGCGGAGCACCCTGTGGACACGATCATCTGGGGTACCGGATTCGGTGTTCCCCCCGCCGTTTTCGATCGGGTGCACGGAATCGGCGGGCGCTCCATCGGTGAGCGGTACCGGGAGCGGCCGAGCAGTTACCTCGGCACGACCATGGCCGGGTTCCCGAACTTCTTCTGCACGCTGGGTCCGTTCGGGGCGGCGGGCAATCAGTCCGCCATCTATATGATCGAGGCGCAGGTGCGCTATATCGTCGATGCCGTGACCACCATGCGTGCGCAGAACATCCAGCGGATCGATGTGCGCGAGGAGGTGCAGCGTGCCTTCCTCGACGAGGTGACCGAGCGCAGTCGCGACACCGCTTGGCTGACCGGCGGTTGCCGCAGCTACTACCAGACCGCCGACGGCGGCAACGCGGGGCTGTACCCGAACTGGAGCTTCGAGTATCGCAGGCGCACAAGTCGTTTCGATCACGAGTCCTACCGGCTGCGGGCGGGGTGAGCGCCGTGGTCGTCGACCTGCTGCGTCAGCTTCTCTCCCCGCCCGCCGAGCACCTGAATGTCCGCGACCGGGTGGTGGTGATCACCGGCGCGGGCACCGGCATCGGCCGGGCACTGGCCGAAAAGCTCTACGCCTTGGGCGCTTCGGTGGCGCTGATCGACATCGACGAGGCCACCGCCGCGGCCGTCGGGCGCTCGATGGGGGAGCGGGCGCTGGTCGTGCGCGCGGACGTCTCCGATCGAATCGGGATGCGCGAAGCCATCTCCCGAGTGCGCGAGCGGTTCGGACGGATCGATGTCGTGGTGGCCAACGCGGGCGTGGTGCCCGAGCCCGCGACCATCCGGACGATGAATCCCGGCGACTTCGATCGGGTCATCGGCATCAACGTGACCGGCGTGTTCAACACTGTGCATCCGGCGCTGGACGACATCGTCGCCGCGAAAGGGCACGTGGTGGTGGTCTCCTCCGCCGCGGCGTTCGCGCCGGGCATGGCCGGTTCGCCCTACATGGTCAGCAAGGCCGCCGTCGAGCAGTTCGGGCGGGCGCTGCGGGTGGAGCTGGCCGCGGTCGGCGCGACCGCGGGCGTGGCGTACTTCGGCATCGTCGACACCGCGATGACCCACGGCGCCCTCGATGAAGACGATCTGGGCGCCGATCTGGGCGCGTTGCTGCCGTGGCCGCTCAACCTGCGCATCACCGTGCGCGACGCGGCGGAATCCATCGCCGACGGCATCGCCCGTCGCGCCGCGCGCACCATCGCGCCGCCACAGTGGGAGCCCTACGCGTTGTTCCGCGGGGCGATCAACGTGGTGCTGGACAGCAGGCTGGCCCGGGACCCGCGCGTGCACGACCTGATCCACCGGGTCGAGCAGCGCGTCCTCGACAGCCGCCCCGTCACCCCGGTTCCGCGCTGACGCGCGGGCCGGGCTATGGCTCGGCGGGGAAGATCGTGGGCAGCGTCAGCGCGTATTCCACATCGGCTCGCGTGCCGAGCGTCGTGAGCAGCACCCGGATCATGGTCAGGCGTGCCGCCGCGACGGTGTCCGCGTCCGGCTCGGCGCCGGGTGCGGTACCGGCGGAGATCCGGTAGACGACGTACTCGCACAGGTGCAGCGCGGCGTCCAGGTCCAGCGGGCTCGGCACCGGACGGCCCAGCCCGGCGAACGTCTCGCGTACCAGCGCGCGGATGTCGTCGAGCGCGCGCTCCCGGTATACCGACACCGGCGAGCCCGGATCGTGCAGCTCGGCGAACAGCGGCCGCAGCATGGGGCCGTGCCCGCGCGCCCAGTCCAGGTAGGCGTCGATCAATCGGATGCCCAGCTCGACCGGCTCGTCGGTGCCCGTCAGCGCCGTGCGGATGCCGCCGACCAACCCGTCGTTGGAACTGTCGAGCACCGCGAGCAGGGGTTCGTTCGCGTTGGCGAAGTAGCGGTAGAAGGTCGGCCGTGCCAACCCGGCCTGCTCGATGATCTGCGCGACGCTCAGCCCGCGGGAACCGGTGCGGGTGAACACTTCCGCCGTCGCCAGCACGATCCGGGCGCGCACCTCTTCGGCCTGTTCCGGAGTCTGCGGCGGTCTGCCGCGCCGCGCGGCCGTCGACTCAGCGGGCATGGTGCCACCTCACAAAGCGGCCTCCGGGATACCTGTGCGCCACGACGAACAGCTTGACACGAGCAGTGACATAGACATTAATCTAACACCACTGTTCATTTAATAGGGCGCGCACGCGGCCCACCGTCCTCGAGAGGGCCGAACATGACCACCGCCTCCCACCCGGTCACCGCCGACGCGCTGCCCTCCGCGCTGGTGCGGCCGTTGCTCGCGCACGCCGTCGCGGGCGGCGCCCCCGCGGTCGAAGTATTCGCGCCCGCGACCGGCGCGAAGATCATCGACCTGCCGCAGTCCTCCACCGCCGATATCGAGACCGCGTTCGCCACCGCCCGCGAAGCGCAGCGCCAGTGGGCGCGGCGTCCGGTGCGGGAAAGGGTCGCGGTGCTGCGCCGGTTCCACGACATCGTGCTGGCCGAGCAGGACACCATCCTGGACATCGTGCAGACCGAGACCGGCAAGGCACGGGCGCACGCGTTCGACGAGGTCGGCGACGTGGCCGTGAACGCCAGGTACTACGCCTCGGTAGCCGGCCGGCTGCTGGCCACCCGCAAGCCGCGCGGAGTGCTTCCCGTGCTCACCCAGGTCGACGTGCTGCACCGGCCCAAGGGCGTGGTGGCGGTGATCTCGCCGTGGAACTACCCGCTGGCCCTGGCGGTCTCCGACGCGCTGCCCGCTCTCGTCGCGGGCAACGCGGTGGTGGCGCGCCCGGACAACCAGACCGCGCTGACCGCGTTGTGGGCCATCGATGCCGCCGTGCGCGCCGGACTGCCGCGTGGGCTCTGGCAGGCGGTGCTCGGCCGCGGTTCGGTGATCGGCGGCGACGTGATCGCCCGCGCCGACTACGTCGACTACACCGGCTCCAGCGCCACCGGGCGCACCATCGCCCAGCAGGCGGGCGAGCGGCTGATCGGCTACTCCCTCGAACTGGGTGGCAAGAACCCGCTGCTGGTGCTCGCCGACGCGGACGTCTCCCGTGCCGCCAAGATCGCCATCCGCGCCTGCTTCGCCTCGGCCGGGCAGCTGTGCGAGTCGATGGAACGGATCTACGTACACGACAGCGTCTATGACCGCTTCGTCGCCGAATTCGTCGGGCACGTCGAGGCCATCGAACTCGGCGGCGGGCTGAACTACGACAGCGACATGGGTTCGCTGACCTTCCAGCGTCAGCTGGACACGGTGCTGGCGCACGTGAACGACGCGGTGGCCAAGGGCGCCACGGTGCTGGCGGGCGGTCGCGCGCGCCCGGACCTCGGCCCGTACTTCTACGAGCCCACGGTGCTGGCGGGCGTGCGGCCGGGCATGACGGTGCATCGCGAGGAGACCTTCGGCCCCGTGGTCTCGATCTACCGTGTGAGCAGCGACGACGATGCCGTTGCGCAGGCCAATGACACCGCCTACGGCCTCAACGCCAGCGTGTGGACCAAGGACACCGCCCGCGGCCGTGCGGTGGCGGCGCGGATCAACGCGGGCTCGGTGAACGTCAACGAGGGCTTCATCGCCGCGTGGGGCAGCGCCGACGCGCCATCGGGTGGGCTCGGCATCTCCGGCACGGGGCGCAGGCACGGTCCCGAAGGCCTGCTCAAGTACATCGACACCCAGACCATCGCGGTGCAGCGGGTGCTGCCCATCGCGCCGCTGCCCGGCATGTCCGAAGCGCTCTGGGCCAAGACCATGACGCTGTACTTCGGCGTCATGAAATCGCTTCGGCAGAAGTAACTCGCAGGACTCACGGATCAGGAAGCGGTACGGATGAAACTGGACACGGTGGCGGGCAAGAGGGTCCTGGTCACGGGGGCCGCGATGGGCCTCGGCAAGCTGTTCGCCGAGCGTGCGGTGCGCGAAGGCGCCGCGGCGGTGGTGCTGTGGGACATCAACGAGGCCGCGCTGAAGGAGACCGCCGCCGAGCTGACCGGCCGCGGCAGCGCCGTGCATCATCACGTGGTCGACGTGGCCTCGGCCGAGTCGATCACCGAGGCGGCGGCAAGCGTGCGCGAGCAGGTCGGCGGCATCGACATCCTGGTCAACAACGCGGGCATCGTGCGCGGCAACAGCTACTTCTGGGAAACCGACAACCGCGCCGACATCGACAAGACGATGGCGATCAACTCGCTCGGACCGATGTACGTCACGCTCGAATTCCTGCCCGCGATGGTCGCCGGATCCACCGAGGCGCGAGTGCTGACCGTCGCTTCCTCGGCGGGCCTGGTGTCCAACCCGCGCATGAGCGTCTACGCCGCGTCCAAGTGGGCGGCGCTGGGCTGGTCGGACTCCGTGCGCATCGAGCTGGAACAGGCCGGCCACGACCACGTGAAGATCACCACGGTCTGCCCGACCTACATCAACACCGGAATGTTCGAGGGCGCCAAGGGATTCCTGTTCACGCCGATCCTGGACCAGCAGAAGGTGGTCGATACCTCGTGGCGGGAGATGAAGAACGGCGCCCCGCTGCTCGTACTGCCGTGGACCTCACGCTTGAACAAGGCGCTCTCCGGCCTGCTGCCGATCAAGCTGCGCGACCTGTTCCTCGACACGGTCGGCGTCTACCACTCGATGGACCAGTTCACCGGCCGCAAGAAGTAGCGCGGCGTCCGGGTCGGAGCCGGGCGGTGCGCCCTCGTCACCGGGGGCGGGTGCCGATGACCACGGTCGCGTAGTGCTCGTCCGACTCCGCGACGCGCCCGGCGAGGCCGTGCTCGGCCAGCACGTCGAGCGCGATCGGCGCTTGGTCCTCGCTGGACTCCACGAGCAGGTGTCCGCCCGGGGCCAGCCACTCGGCAGCATCGGCCGCGACCCGGCGGAAGACATCCAATCCGTCCGGGCCGCCGTCGAGGGCGGTGCGCGGCTCGTGATCGCGTGCCTCCGGCGGCATCCGCGCGATCATCTCCGAGGGGACGTAGGGGGTGTTGCAGAGCAGGACGTCGACGCAGCCGCGCAATTCCTCCGGCAAGGGCTCGAAGAGGTCCCCTTCGTAGACCGGGGCGCCGAGCGGGGTGAGGTTGCGGCGGGCGCACGCGACCGCGACCGGATCGATGTCGGCGGCGGCCAGCGTGATCGCGCGGCCCGCGTCGGCGGCGGCCCGCGCCGCAGCGAGGCCGAGGGCGCCTGAGCCACAGCACAGATCGACCACCACCGGATGGCCGGTGCGGTCGCGGATCAACTCGACCGCGAGATCGACGAGGAACGCGGTGCGCTGCCGTGGCACGAAGACGCCGGGCGACACCGCGACCCGCAGTCCGTGGAACTCCGCCCAGCCGAGCAGGTGCTCGAGCGGACTGCCGGTGACGCGCCGGGCGACCAGCGATTCGAGGGGCACACCGGTCTCTGCGGCGGCGGCCGTGAGCAACCGCGCCTCGTCCTCGGCGAACACGCAGCCCGCCGCCCGGAGCCGAGCCACCACGTCGGTACTTCCCGCTGACGTCACCGGGCCATCCTGCCGCGCGCACGCGTGACGCCGCCAACGGATTTCCCCGGGCGATCGGGACCGGCGTTTCGGACGCGGGTCCCGATCGGCCCGGAGTCAGCGTGCCGTGTCGAGCTGGAAGGTGCGGGTGGCGTCGAGGTAGATGCCGCGCTGGCCCGCTCGGCCCGGCGGCGGCAGCTGCGAGACCAGCTGTTCGAGCGAGGTCGTCGCGCCGACGACCCTGGTGCCCGCGACGATGAAATCCGCCACGGCGCGGCGGATGTGATTGGGCGAGGTGACCACGATCGCGCTCGTCGCGCCCACGTCCCGCAGCAGCCTCGTGCTGAACAGGGCGTTCTGCACGGTCGAGCCCGCGCGGCTCTCCACGTGGACGCGCGTGGGCGGCACGCCGTGGGTGACCAGCCAGTCGCGCATGGCCTCGGCCTCGGTGATGCCGTTCTGCGGATTGCCGCCGGTGACGACGATCGGCGACAACGGCGCGGCGATCGACTGCAACCAGGCCGCGGTGAGTCGGTTCACCAGTTCGGGACGCAGCGCCCCGTCCGGGAGCAGGCCGTAGCCGAGCACGACGATGCCGGTCTGCGGCCCCGCCAGCGCGGGCAGCGGGTTCGGCAGGGTGCCCACGGCGGCGCGGATGGCGCCGAGCACGTTGTCGGTGCCCTGTGCCAAGCCCGGATCGACCGCGTGCAGCCGGGCCATGGCGTCCACCAGCGCGGGCAGGTCACCGGCGTAGTCCGACCAGATCGCCTGCAGGGCCAGTGCTTCGGCGTCGGCGGGGTCGGCGCCGATCAGATTGCGCAGGTCGGCGCGGCCCGCGTTGTCGTCGCCGTTGGCGAAGTGCCGCTGGGCGGAGTTGTAGAGGGCGTCCGTTTCCGGCGCGGCGTGCGCGGGGACACCGGCGAGCCCGGTGAGCGAGAACGCGGCGAACGACGCCGCGACGAGAGATTTCCAATGCCTCGAGATCATCACTACAGTCGTCACCTTTCCGCTGCGGAACGGGTTGGCACGTGCTAGCAGTTAGCTGGGGCAAGCAGGAATTACCATACGGCCGAAGTTCCCGGCGATCCGGCAATTGGCGAACGGGTCATGCGCCGTCGTCACGGCTATGTGTGCTCGGCGGAACGACAGGTCGCGAAATCCGCTGTCGGCGATTTTCGATGCCGAGTCGGCACGTTTCGATCTTCGCTCGGTACCAAGAGGACGTTCAGTTCGGCGCAAGGCGGGCTGCCATGGCAATGCTCGTCCGTGTCGCTCCGCTCGACCCTGGCGGCCCGATGGTGGACGAGTGCCTTCCGGCGTGTCGAACGGTCTTCGTTCGGTTCGCCGAGCGTCCGCCCGCGGTTCGGCGTTCGATTGCCTTCCATTAGCTCAACTCGACGTGGGCGCGGGAGGGATTCGTCAGGCCGCGCCCGTTAGGCTGTGTCAACGTGGATACCGTTTCGCTGTCCGGCAAGGAACTCGCCGCCGCCATCAACGCCGACACCAAGGCCCGCGCCGCCGCGCGCACCGAAGGCGGCGCCGCTCCGCGTCTTGCTCTGGTCGTTGCGAACGACGACCCCGCGAGCGCCTGGTATGTGAACTCACTTCGCAAAGCGGCCGAGCGACTCGGAATCGCTTGCGACACGGTCGATCTGGGTGCAGCGGCCGGTGCGGCGGAGATCCGTGCCGAGCTCGCCGCGCGCGGTGCGGATCCGGCGACCGACGCGATCATGCTGCAGACCCCCCTCCCGAAGGGCGTCACCCTCGACGACGTGAGTTCCGCGATCGTCGCGTCCAAGGACGTCGACGGCGTCAGCCCGTTGTCGCTCGGCCTGCTGGCGGCCGGGCTGGACGGCTTCGTCCCCGCCACCTCCGAGGCCGTGGTCGAACTGCTCGAGCACCACCAGATCCCGCTGGCAGGCCGCCACGTCGCGGTCGTCGGCCGGTCGAACGTCGTCGGGAAGCCGCTCGCTCAGCTGCTGCTGGCGAAGGACGCGACCGTCACGGTGTGCCATTCCCGCACCGCCGACCTCGCCGCCGTCACCGCCGCCGCCGACATCGTCGTCGCCGCGGCGGGCCGCATCGGCCTGATCTCCGGCAAGCACGTCCGGGAGGGCGCGGTGGTCATCGACGTCGGCACCAACGAGGCCCCCGACGGCAAGATCGTCGGCGATGTCGACGCGGACTCGGTACGCGGCAAGGCCGCCGGGCTCAGTCCCGTCCCCGGTGGCGTGGGCCCGGTCACCACAGCCCTCCTCATGCGCCACGTGGTCACCGCCGCCGAATCCGACTGACCGGGCGCTCTCGCGCCTGCGGAGAGCTGCCTAATGGGTGCGGTCGGACGTAGTCCGTCCTCAGCTCGCGCATGGCCGGAGCGAAGGCGGAGGTACGCAGCTCGCGCATGGCCGGAGCGAAGGCGGAGGTACGCCTAACCGCGGGCGATGGCGCTGATGAGAGTGCGCTCGCCGTCCTTGGTGGTGGTGACGATCTGCGGATTGTAGGTCACCGGTTGCTGTCCTGGGCGGTGCTCGGTGATCACCACGATGTACTGGCCCGCGAAGGCGCCGGGACTGATCGCGACACAGTGGGTGGTGCCCGTCGGAATGCTGTCGATGCCGCGCTGGATCGCGTCGGCTGCTTGTACGGCGGCGTCCGCGGTGGTGGTGGCGCGGACCTGCTCGCCGGACCGGTCCACGTAATAGGCGTGCTGAAAAGCGAAGATCACCGCGGGACCGGAGTCGAATCCGCCGACGCCGTTGCCCTGGATCCGGTTGCCAACCCGCTCGGCGGGGCACTGCGCGGTCGGTGCGGCGGGCGTGGTGGCCTGCGCGGACGGAACCGGTGCGGCGGCCTGCCGATCGGGGCCGCCGGTCCCGACCAGCACATAGGCCACGAGGGCCAGCGCGGCGATACCGAGTATGCCGAGCAGTGGCACCACCCATCGCCGTGAACGCGGCGCGGGCGAGCGGTCGATCAGCCCGGCGAATTGGTCCTCGTACAGCTCCGGTTCGGGTTCCGGCGGCTGCGCGGGTTCGGACGGCGGCACGGGCGGCCGATCCACCCACGCGGCCCACTCGCCGCGGTAGTCCTCGCCGGACGGCGCATGTACCGGCCGCTCGGCGCTGTAGGGATGCCCCCGGTCGTATCCGGGTCGTGCGCTCATCTCCGGTCGATCCATCGCCCCACCCTTCATCAGGTCCCCGTCAGATTAACCGCATCGTCCCGAGCCGGGAACGCCCTGCCGCGTTCACAATTGAGCCGTCCCGCCCCTCGGAGGGTACCGCCCGGTACGTCGATCCGGCGCACGTGTGCCGCGCCGTCCCCGCCCGGCTCGCTGATTCGCGCCGACCGCCACCGAGTCGCACGACGCCGTTTCGCGGCGCCGAGAGTGCGAGCGCCGTTGCCCGAGAGACATTTCGGGAAGCGGTACTACCGCAGTAGATCCAGCCATTCGTGCTCGGGATAGTGGTCGGTCACGTAGGTCCGCACCACCGCGCGCTGTGCGGCGCTCAGCTCCGGCCAGGTCCGCTCGAGATCCACGCGGTCTTTCGGCCTGCGCTGCTTGGCCTTGAAGATCAGCACCAGCTCCGGGTTGAGGTATCGGATGCCGTCGTCGGCGATCCAGGTCACCTCGTCGAGCGGTGCGACCATGGAGCGATCGCGCCGGTTGACCCATGCCCCGTCCTGTCCCGGACTCAGCAGAAGGTCGATCAGCCACGGGGATCGAGCGTTCGCGCGCAGCCACACCTGATCGGCGCTCTCGGCTACGTCAGGGCAGCGCTCGTCGACGGGGCGGATGCCGTCCGGGCCCGCCGACCAGATGTGCAGGCGGCCGCGCGCGGCGGTGCGCAGGGCGGGCAGATCGGCACGGAACATCGCCACGTCCACGTCGCTGTGCCGCCGCCGGGTGCCGGTACAGGCGTCGATCGCCCAGCCTCCCGCGATCCACCAGGGAGCGTCGATGTCGCCGAGTATCTCGCCGACATCGCCCGGCGTGACGAATGCCCACGGGCCCCAAAGATCTTGGAAATCGGCTTCTTTCGTGTCACGAGGCGGCGGGATCGGAAACTCGCGCAACGGTGGCCCTCCCTCGGGTACGTCTTCCGAACGCTACTCGGAGGAGGGCGCCGTTCACCAATGCGTGACGACCGGGTCGCCGACGCCGATCGTGTGATAGACCCATTCGGCGTCGTCGGGAGCGAGGTTGATGCAGCCGTGGCTGACGTTCGAGTAACCTTGCTGGTCCACCGACCACGGAGCCGAGTGGATGAAAACACCGCCCCACGTGAGCCGTTCGGCGAACTCGCCGTTGATGATGTAGCCCTCCGGCGAACTCAGCGGAATGCCGATGGTGCGGGAGTCGAACACGACGGACCGGAATTTCTCCAGAACCGGCCATGTGCCGGTGGGCGTTTCGTATCCGGGCTTGCCCATCGACGCGGGCATCGTCCGGACGACGGTGCCGCCGACGGTGAGCGTGAACGTGTGCGCCGACATATTCGCTTCGCCGAAAACGCCTGCGTTGGTGGTGAATTCCGTGCGCACGCCGCCGACCGAGACGAGGATGTTCGAACCCGCGGGCAGGAACCCGGTGGGCGTCCACGTCACTTCGCGATCGTCGGTCCACGCGAATGTGCCCGGCAGTGGCCGGGTCGTTCTGATGTCGATGGATTGTTCCGTCTGCGCGCGATTCGCGACAGGTGCGGCGAAACGAACGGTCACGGGCTGGGCCACGCCCACCACCTGGCCGTTCGAGGGTCCGATCGCCGCCACCGCGGGCGTCGACGGCTTTCCGATCATCGTCGCTGTCGCCGCGCCCGACCCGAACGCGGCCAGTGCCACGATCACGGTCGCGAGGAACAGGTACCGAATGGCGCTCCTCATGGCGTCCACCCCTTCGAGCTGGTGTGGTAGGCAAGAGACAGTCTAAGCCCCCATGATCAACTCGGCCACGGATAGAACTTGGTCCGTGGTCCAGTTGTGATCGGGGACACGCCCACCACTGAGCGCTTACCCCGCGCGGTCGCGTCGAAACGGGCACACGTACCGGTACCGGGGCCTCCGTCGAGGGTCAGCGCGCGCCGCCGACGGGCAGCGGTTCCGGCGCGGCCGCCGCTCGCGCGTCGAAATCCGCTCGGGCGGTGAGTATTCGGTCCTGGTGCTCGACGGCCCAGATGCCCATGGCATGCGTGATCGCGCCGATGCTCGCGCCGAGTTCGGTGAGCGAGTACTCCACGCGGGGCGGCACCGTGGGGTAGACCGCGCGGTGCACCAGCCCCTCGCGCTCCAGGGCGCGCAGCGTGCGGGTGAGCATCTTCTGGGTGATGCCGTCCAGGCGGCGGCGCAGCTCGTTGAAGCGGATCGGCCCGCCGTGGCCCCGCAGCACGCCGAGCACGAGCATCACCCACTTGTCGGCGAGCACGGTCAGCACTTCTCGTGCGGGGCAGTGGTGCAAGTAGTTGTCGACCAGGCTGCCTGCCGCGGGCCGGTCACGGGCAGTATCCATTGGGTACCTCGGTATCAAAAAGGTGCCTTCTTTCCGAAAGGTACCACGGGTGGCCAGAATCGGTGCATGCTCGCAATCACGCAATACGCGTTCGGTGGCCCGGAAGTGCTCCAAGTGGTCGAGGTGGATCGGCCGCGGCCAGGTCCGGGGGAGGTGCTGGTGCGGGTCGCCGCGACCAGCGTCAACGCCGCCGACTGGAAGGTGCGCGCCGGACTGGTCGGGAGGCTCGGCGATCCACCGCTGACGCTGGGGCTCGACGTGTCGGGTGTCGTGGCCGAACTCGGACCCGGTGTGGACCGGTTCGCGGTCGGTGATCCGGTGTACGGCATGGTCTTCGGCGGCGCGAACGCGGAATACGTTGTGGCGCAAGCGCACGCCCTGGCGCCGAAGCCGAGGAACCTCGACCTGGTGCACGCAGCGGCACTGCCGACGGCGGCGCTGACCGCGTGGCAGGCGCTGGCCGCGCTCGGAGCGGGACAACGCCTGCTGGTGCACGCCGCCGCGGGAGGCGTCGGGCATCTGGCGGTGCAGATAGCCCGGCACCGGGGCGCCTACGTGATCGGCACCGCACGCGCGGTCAACCACGAATACCTGCGCGGACTCGGCGCCGACGAGGTGATCGACTACACTGCGGTCGATTTCGGCGCCGCGGTGCGCGACGTCGACGTCGTGCTCGACCTGGTCGGTGGAGCGTACGGTTCTCGCTCGGTCCCGGTGCTCCGGCCCGACGGCAGATTGATCGACACGCAGGGTTCGGATGCGGAAGCCGATCCGCGTTACGAGCGGTTCTATGTCGAACCGTCCGGGGTATCGCTGCGCGAGATCACCACGATGGTCGAGCGCGGTCATCTGCGCGCGACCATCGACCAAGTGCTACCGCTCGCGGATGCCGCGAAGGCGCACGAACTCAGCGAGTCCGGACGGGTGCGCGGCAAGATCGTGCTGGTCGCTTGGAACCCGCCCGCCTGACGGGGCCGGGCCGCGGCCCGCGCGAGCGAGTCAGCGGCGAACGGCGTGCACGACGTCGGCGTGCAGGGCGTCCGCCCGCGCGGTGAGCTCGTCGATCCGCACCAGGACCGCGGCGAACCGGTCGCCCTCGGCGGCGGGCAGCGACGCCACGTTGATCTCGATGTTGAGCTGCGAGGAGGTCGCGGCGGCGCGGCAGGCGTCGGCGGCCGCGCCGATGTCGGTGACGACGTTCGGATTCCCGATCGGGAACAGCTCCGCCGCCAGCGACAGCACCTCGTCCGCCTCGTCGACGACGGCGGCGGGCACGCGGGCGGCCTCGATCAGCGCGTCGTTGATCGCCGCGGTGCGGGCGGCGAGATCCTCCGGGGTGTCCTTGGGCAGCTTGTAGGCGGCGCCGACAGCCGTGAACGCGGCGGCGTCGGCGTCGGCCAGCGCGAGAGCGCGCTCGCGGGCCGCGTCGGCGGCCTCGATGATCCGATCGACCACCGGCCGGTTCTCGGCGTCCTTGGCGCGGGTGGTGTAGCGCGCGACCATCGCGACGAGCGCGGCGGCCTGCGCGGCGTGCAGCGCGGCCACCGCGCCGCCGCCCGGTGCGGGAATCTTGGCGGCCAGATCGCTCAGGTACTGCGCCAGGGCGGCCCCGCCGAAGGACGGCGCAGTTTCCGTGGACGACGAGCTGGTCTGCGACACGAGGGTGTTGCCTTTCGTTTACGGCGAGGATGGTCTACGAGTAGACGCTACCCCGTGCCGCCGGTCGTACGGTCGTGACCACGCCTTGCCGGGCCTTCCCCTGTGGCCGGTGCGCGGCCCCAGCGTACCCGCCGTTATGTTGAGTGCCATGCGCATCGGATTGAGCATCAACTACTCGGGGGGCTTCAAAGAGGCGGCGGCCGAAGTCGCCGACCTCGAGCGGGCGGGCCTGGACATCGTGTTCGTGCCCGAGGCGTACTCGTTCGACGCGGTGAGCGCGCTCGGTTACCTGGCCGCGAAGACCACGCGCCTGCAGTTGGCCTCCGGCATCCTGCAGCTCTACACGCGTACCCCGAGCCTGACCGCCATGACCGCGGCGGGCCTGGACTTCGTCTCCGACGGACGCTACGTGCTCGGGCTGGGCGCGTCGGGTCCGCAGGTGATCGAGGGCTTCCACGGCGTGCCCTATGACGCGCCGATCGGCCGGACCAGGGAACTGGTCGAGATCTGCCGGAAGGTCTGGCGGCGCGAGCGGCTGGAATACCAGGGCAAGTACTACCAGATCCCGCTGCCCGCCGAACAGGGCACCGGTCTCGGCAAGCCGCTCAAGCTGATCAACCACCCGGTGCGTGAGCGCATTCCGGTGCTGCTGGCCGCGCTCGGGCCGAAGAACGTGGAACTGGCCGCCGAGATCGCCGAGGGCTGGCAGCCGATTTTCTTCCTGCCGGAGAAGGCGAAGGATGTGTGGGCGGACTCGCTCACCGCGGGTCTGGCCAAGCGCGACCCCGCCTTGGGCGACCTGGACGTGTACGCGGGTCCGGCCCTGGCCATCGGGGACAACGTCGAACCGCTGCTGCAGTTCGTGAAGCCGCATCTGGCGCTCTACATCGGCGGCATGGGCGCCAAGGGCAAGAACTTCTACCACACCCTGGCCACCAAGTACGGCTACGGCGCCGAGGCCGACCGCATCCAGGAGCTGTACCTGGCGGGGGAGAAGGAGGCCGCGACGAAGGCGGTCCCGGACCAGCTGGTCCGGGACATCTCCCTGGTCGGCTCGGCCGGATACGTCAAGGAGCGGGTCGCGGCCTTCAAGGAAGCCGGCGTGACGGTCCTGAACGTCGTTCCAATGGCGGCCACCGCCGCCGAGCGCGTCAAGCTGATCGAACAGCTGCGCGAACTGGTCTGAGAAAGGCGCTGCCGCCGTCGACGGGTGCGACGGCGGCAGCGGCGCGTCATCTCTGCCGGAGCGCCGCCAGCGCGGCGTCCAACGTCGAATGCAGCGCGAAGACCTGATCCAAACTGGTCATCTTCAGTTGCCGACTGGTCGCCGGGCCCTCGGCGACGACGGCGATCGCGGTGGTCGAGCCGGCGCGCTGGTGGGCCGCGACGAGCGTCGCCATGCCCGCCGAGGCGAGGAAGCTGACCGCGGTGAGGTCGATGATCAGGGCCGCGGGCTTGCCGCTGAGAATGGCATCGATCGCATTCTCCAGTGCGGGCGCCGTCGCGAGATCGACCTCGCCGGCCACCGTCAGCACCGTGGCGCCGTCGTGGGCCGCGACCGTGGTGGTCATCGTGTCCGCGAGGGGGTACGCGTCTCCGGAAGTGTTGGTCACAACTTCACAACACACAAATCGCGGCGGATTCGCAACCTTTGGGTGTTCATAGAGCTAACCATACCCCGTTCCGCCGATCGGCCTGCCGAGGCGACGGCTACGGTCGCAGCGCTCGCACGCCATCAGCTGGGCAGCCCCAGCCGATCGGCGATCGTGCCGAGGATGCGATGCAGATCGGCACGCTCGGCGGCGGTGAGATCCGTGGTGGTCTCGGCGTCGATCGCCCGCGCGGCGTCGAGGCATTTGCGCAGTAGTGCGCGGCCGTGCGGGGTCAGGTTCAGATTCTGACGGCGGCGATCCTTCGGGTCTCGCAACCGTTCGATGGCCCCGAGGGACTCGAGGTGGTCGGCCAGCGCGACGACCAGACTCGGCGCGACGCGCAGTAGCTGTGCCATCTCCATCTGCGATGTCGGTCCGTTGGCCGCCAACACATTCAACATCCCGGCGTGCTTCGGCTTGAGCTCGAGACCCGACACATCGGCGCTGAAGCGGTCGGTCAGGAACGCGCCCAGCAGTCCGAGCCGGAAGCTGAGGGTCTCCGGCAGCTTTTCCGCCTTGACGTTCTTCATGGCGAGCATAATACTGAACCTAAATCAGTCACGGTCTGAATGATTCTTGGAGTGAAAAATGCAGGACGAGAAGCTCAGTCGAACCGCGGTCGTTGTCAATGCGATCGGCGCGGCCACCGCCGTGGCATTCAGCGTCGCGGCACTGGTCGATCCGACCGCCGCGATCTCGATCGGCGCGGACTCGCCCGGGATCGATCTGTATGCCCAGGCGTACGCGGCCCGGGCGATCCCGCTGGGTGCCGCGCTGCTGTTCAGCCTGGCCGGCCGCCGCAAGAGGGCACTTCTACCGCTGCTCACCGTGTCCGGCGCGGTACAGCTCGGTGACGTCGCCATCGGCGCCGCGCAGGGAATTCCGGGCATGATGGCAGGCGGAAGCGCGCTCGCGCTCGTTCACCTCGCCACCGCGGGGCATTTGGTTCTCCGCAGGAGCCGCTTCGCCACAGCCGCAGCCTGAGCCGAGACTTCGGCGTGAGTCGGACATGCTCGGCGAAGCCGAGGTCGGCGACGACGGAAATCTCGGTTCGGATGGCTCGTGTCAGCAATCTCCGAGGAAACTTCTGTGGCAGGGTGGTCGGCTGTGCAGACAATCCTGATCACGGGGGCGACATCGGGTATCGGGCTGGAGTCGGCTCAGCAGCTGGCGGCGCAAGGGAATCGGCTCGTGTTGGTGGGGCGGAATCCGGAGAAGCTCTCCGCCGCGGCGAAGCTGGTCCGAGGCGCGGGGGCGGCGGGAGTCGACACGCTGGAGTGCGATTTCGCGTCGCAGTCGTCGGTCCGTCAGCTGGCGAAGGAGGTTTCGTCCGCCTACGACCGGCTGGATGTGCTGGCCAACAACGCAGGTGGCTACCACAAGGCCAGGAGCGAGACCGTGGACGGCATCGAGGCCACGTTCGCCGTCAACCATCTCGGTGGTTTCCTGCTCACCGAACTGCTGACGGATCTGATGGTGCGCAGCGCCCCGTCGCGCATCGTGTTCACCTCATCGGTCATGCAATTCGGCGCCACCATGGATTTCGCCGATCTGGAGTTCCGGGAGAGTTATTCGGGAGAAAGGGCATACAGCCGGTCCAAGCTGGCGAACGTCCTGTACGCCCGGGCGCTGGCGCGGCGTCTGGAGGGAACCGGCGTAACGGTCAACGCCTTTCACCCCGGTGCGGTGGCAACCGGGATCTGGGATTCGATGCCGTGGTTCGGGCAACCCTTCGTGGCGCTCGCCAAGCGATTGTTCATGATCTCCGCCGCGGAAGGAGGACGAGCGCTGACCTACCTGGCCGCCGACCCGGAAGTCGCCGCGGTCAGCGGCTGCTACTTCCAGAACAACCGCGTCAAGGCGCCGTCCCGCCTCGCGCAGGACGACGCACTCGGGCAGCAGTTGTGTGAAGTCAGCGCCGCTCTGGTCGGACTCACCGGGTAGGCGCACACGACCAGCGACACCGTTATCGCTGAGCAACACGACAATCGACGCCGACTGAAGCGGAAGGCAGGGGAGCATGATCCGTACTCGTTTCGAGTCGATCGGCGCGTACACGCCGACGACTGTCCGCTCCACCGAGGATCTGATCGCCGAGCTGGCCGTGCCGCGGTCGCTGGACCTGGAGCGCATCACCGGGATCAAGAACCGTCGTGTCTACGACTCGGATCCGGACCGGTACGAATCTTCCTTCGAGCTGGCGTTGCACGCGATCGAGGACTGTCTGTGGCATTCCGGGTATCGGGCCGACGAATTGGACGTCGTCATCTCGGCCTCCATCACGCGTACTCGCGGCGCGGGAATCTTCTGCTACGCACCGTCTTTCGCGCTCATGCTCGGCAATGCGATCGGCGCGAACGCGGCTCGGCACTTCGATGTCTCCAATGCCTGCGCCGGGATGATCACCGGAGTGATGGTGCTCGATCGCATGATCAAGGCCGGTGCGGTGCGCAACGGCCTGGTGGTCAGCGGCGAGCAGATCACGCCGATCGCCGAGACGGCGCTGCGCGAGATCAGCCGCCCCTACGACCCGCAATTCGCGGCGTTGACGGTCGGTGACGCCGCGGTCGCGGTTGTGCTCGACGACCGGGGCGACGACGAGGACGAACTGCACTATGTCGAGCTGATGACCGCGGCCGACGGCGCCGAGCACTG
The DNA here is from genome assembly GCF_047200615.1 of Nocardia sichangensis. Classification (NCBI taxonomy): domain Bacteria; kingdom Bacillati; phylum Actinomycetota; class Actinomycetes; order Mycobacteriales; family Nocardiaceae; genus Nocardia; species Nocardia sichangensis. The sequence continues at coordinate 222,155 of NZ_JBJZOK010000005.1, read as the reverse complement.
CATCGGAATGCCCAGCGACCGCACCGGCGGCATCGCGATGTACACCGACAACCGCGCCATGCAGAACGAAGCCCGGTATCGGCAGGGCATCGACCGTATGGCCGACTTCCTCGCCGAGACCGGACGCACCTGGGAGAGCGAGAAATACGACTACTGGATCCATCATCAATTCAGCGCGCCGGCCATCGAGTACATCTCGGACCTGACCGAACGGCATTTCGGCACGCCGATGCCGCAGGCCCTCAACGTGCTGCACGACTACGGCAATACCGCTTCGACCTCTCACTTCCTGGTCCTGCACGAGCATCTCGCACAACAGAAGGTTCCGAAGGGATCCAAGATTCTGATGATCCCCGCGGCATCGGGCATCGTCTCCGGGTATCTCGCCGCGACCATCTCGCGTTTGGCGGCATGAGCATGGCGACGACGATCGTCTCGGCCGCGACGAACCGCGACCTCGACACCGGCAGCTACCTCGAACTGGCCACTCGCGCGGCACTGGCCTGCGTCGAGCGCTCGGAGGTCGGCCTGCACGAGATCGGGATGCTGATCAACGGGGGCGTCTTCCGGGACAGCAATATCTCCGAGCCGGCGGTGTCGGCCCTCATCCAGAAGCGGATCGGCCTCGGGCTCACGTATGCGGCCGGGCGCGTCCCGGTTCTGTCCTTCGACCTGATGCACGGGGCCTGCGGCCTGCTGCACGCCATCGCGACCGCCGACACCTTCCTCGCCACCGGCACGGTTCGGTACGCGTTGCTCGTCGCGGGCGACACCCACCCCTCGACCGAGCGCCACGTCGCCGATTTCCCCTACAGCGCCAGCGGCGCCGCCCTGTTGCTCGGAACCTCGCCTGCCACAGGAGGATTCGGGCGGCTGCACACGCGCGACACCACCGGCCCGGTCGGCCCCATCGCCTGGGTGCCGCTGAACGATGTCGGCGCCGACGGTCGCAGCGCGATCCGCGTTCGTACCGGTGCGGAGGACCGGGTGGATTCGGCGGCCGAGGTGGTGCGTGCCTGTCTGGACTCCGAAGGGCTCGACGGCCGCCACTTCGCCGAAGGACACGCGCTGCTGCTGGCGCCCGACCAGGCCGCCGACTTCCGCGTCCGCTTGGCCGGCGCGCTCGCCATTCCGTCGCGGTCGGTCGTCGGTTTCGACGCCTCGATCGGAGATCCCTACACCGCGGGGCCGGTACACGCCTACCTCCATGCGCGGGAAACGGGCCTGCTCGACACCGCGCGCATAGTGGTCTTCCTGGCAGTGGACGGAGCATCGGCAGCCTGTCTGACCTACAGACCGCGGTCGGCGTCGCCCACGTGCGGCGAATCGGGCGGTGGAACCGCGCAGGCCGGGACACCGACCGGCTCCGGTACCGAGCCGGTTGTAGTCGCTCGGCAGTAGGACGCACATGAGCGGGTGCCGCGCCGAGCAGCGTTCGAGCGTGGGCGACGGTCGCATCCGATGCGCGGGTGTCCATGCCGTGGACGCGAGGGCGCGAACCGCTACATCCGAGGCTCGCGACGCTCGTGGGCCGCGACGGGCTCACGAATCCGCCATGCGGTGCGTCGGTGCGGCCGTCACTCCAGCCGACAGCAGTTTCTCGGCCAGCGTGCGGGCGCGGTGCGCGAGCTCGGGCGGGTCGAGTATCTCGAAGTCGTGCCCCAGCAACAGCACATGCATGAGCACGAAGTCCAGGCTGTGGTCGGCTCCGCTGCGGACCTCGCAACGCCCGCTGCCGCACGGCCGTACGACGGCCGCCGACGCCGGAATCTGCGCGCGCACCGTGTCGGCGGAGGCGTGCACGAGGAATCGGGCCCGCAGTGGGTAGACCCGGTTCGCCACGCCTTCCTGCACGTAGGCCGCCGCCTCGGGCGCCGCGCGTGGTCGGAAGCGCCACGTCCGCGCGGCCACCTCGGTCATCCGGTCGACACGGAAGCTGCGCCAGTCCGCACGATCGAGGTCGAAGGCCAGCAGGTACCAGCGCCGGTCGGAGGCGACCAAGCGGTAGGGCTCGACCCGCCGCCGGCGCACCCGGTCTCCGGCGGGATAGTCGAAACCGGCCTCGACCTCGTCGCGGCAGGCTCTGGCCAGCGTCATCAGCACGTCGGGGTCGACCGGCGGGTGACCTCCGCCGAAGGACTCCACCGAGCCGGAGAGTGCCTGCACTTCGTGCCGCAAACGGGTGGGCAGCACCCGGTCGAGTTTGGCCAGCGCCCGGAGCGCGACATCCCCGGCGCCCGCGACCGCGGCGCCCGCGCCGCCGAGGAGCGAGACCGCGGTGACGATCGCTTCCTCGTCGTCGAGCAGCAGCGGCGGCAGCTCCTGTCCCCGGCCGAGCTGATAGCCGCCGCCGACGCCGTGACAGGCGTGCACCGGATAGCCGAGCGTACGCAGGCGCTCGACATCGCGCCGTACCGTGCGCGGCGTGACGCCCAGCCGCTCCGCGAGCTCGCGCGCGGTCCAGACCTGGCGTTGCTGCAGCAGTCCGAGCAGGGTCAGCACCCGCTCGGTCGTGCCCCGCTCGGTACCGCTCGCCGCTTCCATGTCGCTCAGCCTGCCAGAAATAGCGGACCGATTCTGTCCGCTAGGGGTGCCAGGGTGGGCGGCATGAACGCAGACGCACTCGACTGGAACAGGACACTGCGCGAGCAGTGGGAAGCCCACTGGAACGATCAGCTACGCGACCGGCTCCACGGTCTCACCGACGACGAGTACTTCTGGTCTCCGGTACCGGACGCCTGGAGCGTGCGACCGCGCGGCAGTTCGACGGCGCCCGTGCAGGCGGGGGCCGGGGACTTCACGATCGACTACGCCTTCCCGAATCCGGTCCCCGCGCCGTTCACCACGATCGCCTGGCGGCTCGGTCACGTCATCGTCGGCGTGCTCGCCGCGCGCAACGCGACCCATTTCGGCGCGCCGGCGGCCGCGTACGAGACATGGGAATACGCGGGCGACGCGGCCACGGCGCTCGACCAGCTCGAAGCCCAGCTCGACGTCTGGCTGACCGGAGTGCGTGGTCTCGGCGACGCCGGACTCCGGGTCCCGATCGGCCCGAACGAGCCCTTCCCCGAGGCGCCCATGGCCGATCTGGTGCTGCACATCCACCGTGAGCTGATCCACCACCTGTCCGAGGTCTGCCTGATCCGCGATCTCTATACGCACTCCGAGGCTGTCAGGAAACCCATGATCACGAAGACGACCCACCTCGACCCCGAAGAACTGCATCACAACCCCGCCTTCACACAGGGCGTGATCGCGCCCGCTGCCCAGACGGTCTATGTCGGCGGTCAGCTCGGCACCGACAGCACGGGAGAACTGCTGGACGGCTTGGAAGCGCAGACCATCCAGGCCATGCGCAACGTACTGACCGTGCTGGCGTCTGCGAATACCGGTCCCGAACACGTCGTCAAACTCACGATCTACCTTGTCGCCGGGGTCGACGCACAGGCGGGATACGCGGCGGCGCGAAAAGTGTGGGGCGACCACCGCACCGCCATCACGGTCGTCTCCACCGCGGGACACGCTCGCCCCGGCGCGCTGGTGGAGATCGATGCGATAGCGACCATCCCCGAATAGCCGCGCCTGTGGCCGATTCGCCGCGCGGTCGGGCATCGCCGCGCGGTCTCGGGTGCCGAACCGGGTCGGGCCGGTTCGGAGAGATGGGCGGCTTCGCGGACTCCGGCGTTCAGCGGTGCGCGGCGCGGTCGGCGCTGATCTGGGACGCGACGATGCGGACCAGATCGCCCAGTGCGATCTCCACGTCCGCGAGGTGCAGGCCCCAGGTCGCGTCCGGGACGGCGTACAGCTCGGCGCTGCCGGGTTCCGGCGTCGCCAGTAGCGCCGTCGCGTCGCCGTCGCGGACGCATTGGAGCCGGTACTTCTCGGCGGGGACCAGCCACGGAGTCGGCGCGGCGACGGCGGACGGCCCGTGGCGCAGCGCCAGTTCGGCGGCGAGTGGGCTGGGCACGGGACCGGTGCGGAGCACGGTGGCCGCGGTGCGGGACTCGTTGCCGCTCAACGAAGTCGGATTGGTGCAGGCGACCTCGTAGTCCGGGCCGTACGGACGCGGCAGCGGCTCAGGGGTCGTCGGGTTGCGGCCGAATCGGCTGTCCGGGGGCGGGGTCGCGCCGAAGGTCTGCCAGGCCAGGACGCACCGTGTCTGCTGTTCGCCGCGGCACAGCGGAAGGTGCTGGAAGTCGCCGCCGACGTCACCGTTCTTCGGCACCACCACATTGCCACCCAGCAGGATCGCCGACAGGATCCGCTCGCGCACCGCCTGCTGCGGGTCGATCTCCTCCCGGATCAGTTGGCGCAGCATGCGCGCACCCTGCGAATGCCCGAGAAGGACGATCGGCCTTCCGCTTTCGCGCTCCGCGAGGAACTGCCGCCACGCGCGCAGGACGTCCTCGTACGCGATACGCGCCATCTCGGCGCGCTCGTCGGGGGAGTACGCCCGTTCCCGCGCCAGCGCGGTGAGGGTCCGCTGCCGGTACACCGGCGCGAAGACCTGACAGACCTGGGAGAATCGGGCGGCCTGCTGTTCGGCCACCGCCCGCACCTCTCGGGTCACCGCAGTGTCGGAGTTGGGTGTGGGCTCCAACGACACCGTCGGATACACATAGAAGCAGTCCACCCCGGAATCCTCAGCAGGCGTAGGGTCTTCCCGCACATCGGGTTGCCCCGCCTGCCGCACCGTGGTCGCCGAGCTGCCTCGGCAGGGGTCGTCCGCTCGATCCGGCCTGCACAACCACACGACACCGGTGTCACCGGCCGGGTCCGCCACCGCGCCGACCGACGATCCCGCCAGCACTCCGACTCCGCACACGACGGATGCGACCACCCGCCGCCACCGACTGTCCCGCATAGCGCATACCTCGCTTTTCCGCGCCCGACCGTTGAGGACGGCCTCGCCACACCGGGATCGGCCGTTCGGTCACCTTCGACGGCGTCAGCCTAATGGCGAACGCGTCGGTTCACGCACGCATCACCTCGGACGGCGGAGATCTCGCTCGCCGTGGCGGATGGCTCCGACAGCGGTCAGGCCCGCCGGGTAAGTCGGCCGCCGCCGTTGCGGAAACGCGCTCGGCCGTCACGGATGTCGTGGAAGGAGACGAGCAGCAGTCGCAGGTATCCGTCGAACGTCTCGAACGGGTATCCGGCGGGCGCGAAAAGGCCGGGCCGGATCGGCACGTACCGCTGCGGAGGGGCGGCGGTCGTGCCCCCGGCGAACTCGGTGAAGATCCGCTCCTGCGATGCGTCCGCCGGTTCGTAGGTCACGCGCTCCTCGAGTTGGCCGTCGACGACGCCGACCTCGACGCGCAGCTGATCGGAACGGTAGGTGCCCACGTAGGGTGTGAGATCGATGTCCTGCGCCGATTCGTTGATGAGGGTGGGGATCCGAACGCCGAGGTGTTCGCTCAGCAGCCAGCGCAGGATCTGGTCGTGCAGCATGATCGCCCCCGCGGTGTTGCCGAAGGCGGTGAACACGAGGTCGTGCTCGGGCACGACGCACAGAATGGACACGCCGCCGGGTGACGCGCCCGACATCGCGAGGACGATCGTGTCGCCGAACGGATACCGCACCCAACCCAGGCCCATCGGGGGGACGTTCGGGGTGGCCATGTCGTGCGAGACCTGTTGCATCAGTGCGGTCGACCCGGCCGAGAGGACGCGCGTTCCGGAAGGGGACACACCGCCCGCGAGATGGGTGCGTCCGAAGGCGAGCAGGTCGGCGACGGTGCCGATCGGCGTGCCGCCCGCCGGTCCCCAGGTGTCGGGCAGTGTGAACATTCCGGTGGGCTCGGCCGCCATGGTCTCGGGGTCCGGGAAGTGCCCGATGGCGGTGCTGCGCAGGATCGCCCGTTCGGCCGACGTGCTGGAGTCGGTCATGCCGACAGGTGCGTAGACATCGCGCTCGAGCAGGTCGGGGAAGGACAGACCGGTCACCACCTCCAGCAGGCGGCCCGCGACGATCATGCCGCCGTTGGAGTAGCTGAGCTGCTCGCCGGGCTCGAACAGGACACCGCAATTGCGCGCGAGACCCTCGACATAAGTTTTCAGGGAGTCGCGCCCTTTCGCATCGGGGAAGAACAAGTCCGCATCGATGCCGTTGGTATGCGAAATGAGGTGGCGAACCAGGATCTTCTCCGCGGCGCCCGGCGCGGTCAGGGCGAACTCGGGCAGGTACCGCACCACCGGCGCGTCCAGATCGAGCAGCCCGCGCTCGACCTGTTGGAGGACCAGCGTGGTGGTCAGCACCTTGGTCACCGAGCCGAAGAGGAACCCGGTGTCCGCGCGCATCGGCGCCCCGGTGGCGACGTTCGCGGTGCCGTGGGCGACGACGATCTGCTCGCCCGCACGGTAGACGCCCGCGACGAATCCGGGGACTTCGTTGGACAGGCAGTAGGCGGCGATCTGCTCGCGAATCCGGGCTTCGGCGGTGTGCAGTGCGTTGTTGTTCATGCGGACCACCGTCCAACCTTGCCCCAGGGGCAAGGTCAAGCCCGTGCGACGGAGTCCATTCCCGCCTCGGCCTTACGTGGCGGCGTGGCGGGGTGCGGGGCGCAGATGGCGAGGCGCTCGCGCCGGTGGTCGACGTAATCGACGACATGTGCGCCGTGTCGAAACCGAACGCCGCCAACGTAGACGTGCGTGTCGTGGCGCATCTGGTGCGGGCGCAGTGTTGCACGTCCAGAAGAATGTCCATCAACATGATCCGGGCGACAGGCTGCTCATATGGAGCTATTACCTGCTGATATCCAAGTTGCCGGTCCGCATCTCTCGATACCCCTTCCATATATGGAAGAATATCGACTAACATACGGCGCGGATCTCGTTGACTGGCGCGTGCGGCCGGACGCCGCTTCCGGTGGTGTCCGATGCGTGTGCGGAGGCGTGGATCGAATCGAAAGGATGCATCGACGCATGCTCAAGAAGCTGGACCGAATACTCGGTTACGAGATGAAGGTCTCCGAGTTCCTCGGCACTCTCATCATCATTGGCGTTCCCTACGGCCTGGCCGGGGTGATCTGGACGCTCACGCACACCGGTCATCTGCGCGATATGCACGGCATCGATCTGCTGATGTCGTTCCTGGGATCGATCGTGTGCTGGCCCGTGCTGACCTTCTCGAATGTGTGCATGACCTGATGATGGCTTTGGTGTGGCTCATCGACGTTCTCGTGATCGTGGTCAAGGTCCTCGGTGGGCGGATGAAGGTCAATCCCGTGCTCCGCTTCGGGCTGTGGGTGGCCGTACTCGGTCTTTTCCTGGCCGGCTGCGCGGTGCTCGCCGCACTCGCGGTGCTGCTGCAACGTTGGCTGGAGGCCATCGCCTAGCGGCTTCGCCGACTCGGCTCTGGTCGTCCGAGTGCAGAATAGAGGATTACTTACCATCGGGAGTCGCTTTCCGAAGCGGTCATCTATGTGCAGTGGTCGCACGTATGAGCAGGATAAAGGCGGTATCTGCCGAGGTCCTTGATATGGACCGTGCGCTTCGGCGGATGCCGATGACTGGAATAATGAATCACTTGTAACTTGTCTGACGTCTGTGAGGTGTGCAACACTTCACCCGCTCCGCGCCATCGAAGGGGCGGCCGCCGGCGCGGTGGACGAGAAATCGGAAAGGAACGGCTACCGGTGACTGCCTCGTTGCGAACGCCAGCCGACAAGCAACCGCCACTGGAACCGGGCGAGCTCGGGAAGATGATCGACAGCGCTTCGGGCTTGTGGCGGCGCCACCCCCAGCGGTCGCTGGAAACACTGGGCAGGCAGGTCACTCTGGGCCGCGAAGCCTTCGTCCAGCTGTTCGTCTCACTGGTGCGGGGACGATTCCCGTACCGGGAATTCATCAAGCAGTGCGCCTTCATGGCCAACGTGTCGGCGGCGCCGACGGTATTCGTGGCCATCCCGATCGCCGTCGTGGTCTCCATCCAGGTCGGCGCGCTCGTGAATCAAGTCGGCGCAACGACATTCATCGGCGCGGTCGCCGGATTGGGCATCATCCGCCAGGGCGCTCCGCTGGTGTCGGCGTTGATGGTCGCCGGTGCGGTCGGTTCGGCGATCTGTGCCGATCTGGGATCGCGAACCATCCGGGAAGAGATCGACGCGATGATGGTGATGGGCGTCGATCCGGTACGCCGCCTGGTCGCGCCCCGGCTCGCGGCGGCGGTGCTGGTGAGCGTCCTGCTCTGCGGATTCGTCGTGTTCGTCGGATTCGCCACCGCGTACATGTTCAACGTGTACGCCCAATCCGGTACGCCGGGCTCGTTCATCAGCTCGTTCGCGTCCTTCGCGGTGGCGGACGATCTGATCATCGCCTTGGTCAAGGCCGCGATCTTCGGGGTGCTGACCGCGGTCATCGCCTGTGATATCGGCTTGCACGCGCACGGCGGCCCTGGCGGTGTCGCCAACGCGGTGAATTCGGCGGTGGTCAGCTCGGCGCTGATGTTGTTCGCCACCAACATCATTCTCACTCAGCTGTACAACACGCTCTTCCCGGCGAAGGTGGTGTGAGCATGGCGAGCAGCTACACGCCTCCGGCGCTGCGGCCCCTGCATGCCGCCGGGAAAGTCGCGCTGGCGCCTGTGCACGCCAATCGGCGTGTGGGGCATCAGGCCATCACGTTCTTCCAGGCGCTGATCGCCATCCCGTTCGTCCTGAAGCACTATCGCCGTGAGGTGGCCCGGCTGACGGCCGATGTCGGCTGGGGCAACGGCTCGCTCATCGTGGGCGGCGGCACGATCGGTGTGGTCGTCATCCTGTGCGCGTTCGGCGGCATCATCGTCGGCATGGAGTCGTTCACGGCTCTTAATCTGCTGACGATGTCTCCGCTCACCGGAGCGATCTCCGGATTCGCGACCACTCGCGAACTCGCGCCGATCCTCGCGACCTTGGCTTTCGCCATCCAGGCGGGATGCCGGTTCACCGCTCAACTGGGCTCGATGCGCATCTCCGAGGAGATCGACGCGCTGGAATCCATCGCCATCCGCCCGCTGCCGTATCTGATCAGCACCCGCATGATCGCCGCGACCCTGACCATCATCCCGCTCTACAGCATCGGGCTCGCCACCGCCTACCTGGCCACCAAGATCACGGTGCTGTTCTTGGGCGGCACGGCGGCGGGCACCTACGATCACTACTTCTTCCAGTTCCTGATCGGCCCGGACGTCTTCTTGTCGCTGCTCAAAGTAGTGGTGTTCGTGCTGCTTTCGACGTTCATCCAGTGTTACCACGGCTACGTCGCCACCGGTGGCCCGGAAGGCGTCGGGGTCGCGGCCGGGCGCGCCATCAAGATGGTGATCGTCGTGATGGTGTTCGCGAATCTCTTTCTCACGCTGACGATCTGGGGCATCGATCCCGGATTCCGGATCTCGGGGTAAGGCCGACGATGATTCTTGACCCCAGTGGTCGCGGACCGACCGCGAGACAGCTCACCCTCGCCGGGTTGGCGGTGCTGACGACGGTCGCGGTCCTGCTGTACCTGCTCGCGCTGCGCTACACCGGCTACTTCGAGGACAAGGTCCCGGTGACCGTGGAGCTCACCAGCACCGGCGACGGCTTGCCCGGGCGGGCGGACGTCAAATTCCGCGGCATGGTCGTCGGCCGGGTGGCCGCGGTGGACGTGGTGGCCCGCGGCGCCCGGCAGCAGGCGCGCGTGGATCTGAAACCGGGTGTCGCCTCGACCATTCCGGTGAACGTGACGGCCAGGGTGATCCCGAACAACCTGTTCGGCGTCACGGCGATCGAATTCGTCGACAACGGCCCTGAACCGGAAACGCTGCGCGCAGGCGCCACCATCGCGGAGGACACCAGCAGCGAGACGGTGGCGTTGCAGACGACGTTGAATGTGCTGCGGAACGTGCTCGAGAACATCCAACCGGAGAAATTGGGCCGGGTGCTGGCCACTCTCGCGGCCGCGCTGGATCCCGCGGCGCGTGCGCCCGGCTCGACGGTGGAGCGCCTGGACAACTGGCTGACCGAAATTCGGGCGACGCCCGGCATCGACGCGCTGCTCGGTGACCTCGGGCGGGCATCGATCGCGTTGAGCCAGTCGGCTCCCGAACTGGTCGGGGTGCTGTCGGAGTCGGTGACCACCGCCCGCACGCTGGCCGAACGACGGTCGAAGCTCATCGACTTGCTGGCCACCGGTAACGCGACGGTCGACTCGGTCAACGCACTGTTCGCCCGCAACCCCGACGCGGGCAAGTTCCTCGTGTCCGGTCTGGACGATCTGTTCGGCGGGTTGGCCAAGGATCCCGAGGCCATCCCGTACACGGCCGCGAATCTGAACGTGGCCCTGCGACGGCTGGCGACCACGTTCCACTTCGGTCCGTCCAAACAGATGGTGTGGCAGATGGATGTCTCGTTCACGCCGTTCCAGCAGTACACGGCGAAGGACTGCCCGCACTACGGCGACCAGTACGGTCCCCGCTGCGGAGGCGCCACGGTGCCCGAGGTGGCGCCGGAGCAGAACTACCCGCCGCAGCTGATGCCGAAGTGGCTCGACGCGGCGGGGCCCGCACCCGTGCCGGTCGCGCCCGCGCCGCTGGGCGCAATGGGGCTGGTGCTGCCGGGCCTGCCCGCGATTCCCGGTCTCCCGTTCATCCCGGGTCTGCCGTCCGTCCCCGGCCTTTCGCCGAGCGCCGTGGCACCCGGCGAGCCCGGCCCGCGGAGTCCGGGCCCCGAGGCGCGGCCCATCGCGCTGCGCGGTTCCGACGCCGTGGCGGCGATCGTGGGAGCGCGGCCGACCGTGGCCCAGTACCTGCTGCTGACTCCGGTGCTGGCGGGCGGATCGGTCACCGTGACCGCCGCCGACGAGGGAGGGGCGCGCCGATGAGATCAGGCAAGGCGCTGGCGGGATTCAGCTTGTTCGCGGTGCTGGCGATCGCGCTCACCGTCACCATCTGGTCCACGTTGCAGCGATCGGTCACCGGGGATACCCAGCGCTACTCGGCGGTCTTCTCCGACGTGCTCGGCCTGCGCGTCGGGGACGACGTACGCATGGCAGGCGTGCGGGTCGGTCGCGTGGACAAGATCGACTTCACCGACGGCTACCGCGCCGAGGTGGAGTTCCGGATCGATGCGCGCCAGCATCTCACCACCACGACGAAGGCACTGGTGCGCTACCAGAATCTGATCGGTCAGCGCTATATCGCCCTGGCGCCGGGCAAGGAAGCCGGCGCCGTCGTCGCGGCGGGCGCGCGGATTCCGCTGGAGCGAACCGAACCGTCGTTCGACGTGTCCGCGTTGTTGTCCGGCTTCGAGCCGTTGTTCAGCGTGCTGCAACCCGATCAGGTCAATTCCCTGTCCGAGACGTTGATCCAGGCCCTGCAAGGCAACCAGGTGTCGCTCAGCAGCCTGATCACCCAAGCCGCGGATCTGGCGGGCACTTTCGGGCAGCGGGACAAGATCCTGGGGGAGGTCCTGAGCAACCTGAGCTCCGTGATCGGCGGCCTGGCCAATCGCAGCGGCGAGCTGGAGACGCTGCTCACCCAGGCCAGGGCGCTGGTCGAGGCGCTCTACTCGCAAGGCGAGAGTCTGAAGCAGTCGGTGGACCGCGTCGCGCACACGACCGACTCGCTGACCCAGCTGATCATGCAGGTCAAGCCAGGTTTGTCGAAGGCGCAGAACGATGCCACCACAGGTGTGGCGTTGCTGCTGCTCAACGGCGCTTCCTTGGACCGGGCTGCGGTCGAACTGCCCGCCGTACTCAACGGCGTCGCGCGCTTCACCAGCAACGGCGCCTACGGCAACGCGTATTTGTGCAGCCTCGACGTGTCGTTGTGGGGCGTGCTGTTGCCTCCTGGACTGTTCTCCCAGGTGGGCGGCAACTCGCATTCGGAGGTGTGCCGATGAGCAAGCGCATTCCGTGGCCGGGATTCCTGCGGAACCGGTATCTGCGACTCGGCCTGGTCGCCGCCGCGACGGTGGCCGCTCTGTTGATCGGCTCCAGTGTCCTGACCCAGGCCCGGTTGGGCGACAAGACGATTCACGCCGAATTCGCCCAGGCCGCGGGTTTGCGTCCGGGCGCGACGGTGGACGTGTCGGGGATCGAAGTGGGTGCGGTGCGCGCGGTCCGGCTCGAAGGCACCAAGGTCGTGGTCGATCTCAAAGTGCGTCGCGATCTCCGTCTCGGCCCCGACGCGCGTGCGGCGATCAAGATGTCGACGATTCTGGGCCGCCTGCACGTGGACCTGGTGCCAGGAGACGGAAAGGGCCTGCCGGGCAATCGCATCCGCATCGAGAACACGTCGGTGCCGTACAACCTGAGCAAGGTCATCCAGGACCCGAAGTACAAGAACTCCTTCGAACGCATCGAACGCCTCGATCCGCAGAAGCTACGCCAGGCGCTCGACCTGGTCGACCAGCAGATGGGGGATTCCCCGCAGCTGGCGGTCCAGGCGCTCGACAGCATCGGCGCGCTCGCCAAGGTCGTGACCGATCGCCGCGACGAAGTGGACTCGCTGCTGAAGAGCATGGACCAGGTGTCCCAGCTGGTCTCGGACAACCAGAACAGCGTGCTGTTGCTGCTGACCCGCGGCGAGGCGATCGGCAACGCCGTTCAGCAGCGACAGGAGCTGTTGAAACAGTTGCTCGACAACGTCGCGGCCCTGTCGAGATTGCTCCAGGAGATGGGTCTGGAGAACAACGGCCAGCTCGGGCCGCTGATCCACAACCTGAACACCATGTCCGAGGGATTGGTCAAGAACCGCGACAATCTGGACCGGCTCTACGAGAACATGCCGATCGCTCTGCGGCAGTTCAACAACGCCGTCGGCAACGGTCCGTACGGCGACGTCTGGGCGCCGTGGTTCTTCCCGGACAACTGGCTGTGCTTCGCTCGAGCCGTACAGGGGTGCAATTGATGAGAACACGACGATTCGCGCAGCTCGGCGTGCTGATCGTGGCCGCGCTGGTCACCGCGAGTTGCGCGCTCGTACCGGACAGCCTGACCGCGCTGCCGCGGCAGTACCTCGGCGAGCGCATCCGCATCAGCGCCGATTTCGAGAACGTCGCCGGGCTGTACGCGGGCAACGAGGTCGCGGTGCTGGGCGTTCCGGTCGGCCGGGTCGACACCGTGGAGGCCAAGGGCAGCTACGTCCAGGTCACCATGAGCCTGGAACAGGGAACCAAAGTCCCGGCCGATGCCATCGCCGCCTTGGTGTCGCCGCAGCTGATCACCAATCGGCATGTCGAACTCGCCCCCGCGTACAGCGGGGACGGGCCGCTGCTCACCGACGGGACGCACATCCCGCTGGCCAGGACGCGCACACCGGTCGAACTCGACCGCATCCTGCAGAATTTCGACCAGCTCGGCGCCGCGCTCAAAGGCGACGACCGGAACGGTCCGATGGCCAGCCGTGTCCTGTTCCCGCTCTTGGACGGCAACGGCGACAGACTGCGCGCGACCCTGGACGCGCTGTCCTCGGCGTTCGAGGTGACCTTCGCCAACAAGGACCAGATCTCGAACACGATCATCAAACTCAACGAGATCACGCAGATCATCGCCCAGAACGACCAGACGGTACGTGATTTCAGCGGCCGCCTCACCGAACTGGTGCAGCTGATGGGCGACCAGGCGCCCGGTCTGCAGGCGGTGCTGCGGCAGTTGGACCAGTTCGTCGCCAACACCGCCACGCTGGTCGGCGAGAACTCCGATCAGCTCGCCGGTGCGCTGGAGCGATTCACGACCATCACCGAACAGATGCGGGCCAACGCCCGCGGCCTCACCGAGATCGTCGACGTCGGGCCGTTGCTGTTCGAGAACTTGTCCAACGCGGTCAGCCGGGAGCACCAAGCGCTGCGCCTGCACGCGCTGACCGACAAAGTCCTGCTCGACAACGAGGTCGTGTCCCAGTTCTGCGAACGCGTCCAGATGCGCCTGGATGGCTGCCGCACCGGGAAAATCCAGGACTTCGGGCCCGACTTCGGCCTCACCGCGGCACTACTGGGGATTTCGAAATGACCGGAACGAACCCGCTTCGACGCACCGCGGTGGCGGCGGCGTTGGTCGCGGTCATGGGCACCGCGACCGGCTGCGGCGTGACGGTGGCGAATCTGCCGATGCCCAAACCGGGTATCGGAGCCCCCGGCTACACCATTCGCGCGGCCTTCCGTGACGCGCTCAATCTGCCCGATCACGCGCACGTGAAGATCGGTGGCACCGATATCGGCGTCGTCACCGCGATCAGCACGACCAACTTCATCGCGGAGGTGGAAATGCTGATCAGGGAGGACATCCAGCTGCCACGCGGTACCACCGCGGAGTTGCGTCAGGCGACGCCGCTCGGCGACATCTTCGTCGCGATGACGTTGCCCGCGGCCACATCCGGCGGCGAGAATCTGCGCGCCGGTGACGTCATCGGAACCGAGCACACGTCGGCCGCCGCGTCCGTCGAGCAGCTGATGATGTCGGTCTCGATGTTGATCAACGGCGGCGGCATCAACCAGGCCGCGAAGATCACCTCCGAGATGGATTCGATGTTCGCGGGCCGCGCGCCACAACTCGCGCACCTGCTCAGCGAACTGACCGGTGCCATCGCCGCGCTGAATCAGCGCACCGGCGACATCGACAGCGTCCTGACCGGCCTCAACGTGCTCACCGGTGAATTGGCCAGGCGGAAGGCCGAGTTGGGCGACGCCGCGGATACCTTCCCCGGGCTGCTGGCTCTGCTCGCGGAGAACAACCAGTCCATCGTGGACCTGCTCGACAAAGTCTCGACCACGATGACCGCGCTCGGCGATTTCACCGAGACGACCGGCCCGCAGGCGGTCAGCTTGTTCGACAGCATCCAGCGGTTGATGGCGGGTTTCACCCAGATGGGCGACGACCTGGACGGAACGTTGAACGGCCTGCACACCATCTATCCCTCGCTGATGGCGAGCCTCGACGGGCCCGCCCTGGCCGTCGCCGCGACGGTGTCCTACCTCAGCGTCGGGGCCTTGACCGATCCCAGCGGCAGCAGGCTGCCCGAGATCGGCGACGTGCCCGCGTTCATCGGCAGCTTGGCGCAGGTGATCGAGAAGGTGATCGGCCGGGTCACCAGCCCGCCACAGCAATCTCAGCAGCCCCAGCAAGGAGGAGAGCGATGAATCCCCCCTTGTGGCGATGGCTGGTCCGCCGCCGTGTCGCGGTGGCGAACTTCGGATTGATCGTGGTGCTGATCCTCGGCGCAGCCTATCTCGGCGCCGAAGTCCTGCGGTTCGATCCGCTACGCGACGACTACACGGTGACTGTGGAGTTGCAGTCGTCCGGTGGCTTGTCGGCGGGCAACGACGTCACCTTCCGCGGCACCAGGGTCGGCAAGGTCCGCGAGGTGAAAGTCGCGGGCAGCGGCGTCGCGGCCGTGGCCGAGATCGACTCCGCTGCCGAGATTCCCGTGGGCGGCACGGTCGCCGTCGGCCGGTTGTCGGCGGCGGGCGAGCAGTACCTGGACTTCCGCCCGGATTCCGACACCGGCCCCTACCTCACCGACGGCGCGCTGGTGGAACGCTCCCAGACGACCGTGCCGGTGAGCGTGCAGTCGGTGCTGACCGATCTCAGCGGCTTCATCGGGGGATTGAACCCGGACCGGTTGAACGTGATCGTCGACGAACTCGACAAGGCGCTGGCCGGAGGCCCCGACCAGTTGCGCAACATGGTGTCGGGCATCAGTCGCGCCATGGCCGGGCTGACCGACCTG
Organism: Nocardia sichangensis; assembly: GCF_047200615.1. Classification (NCBI taxonomy): domain Bacteria; kingdom Bacillati; phylum Actinomycetota; class Actinomycetes; order Mycobacteriales; family Nocardiaceae; genus Nocardia; species Nocardia sichangensis. Next base: position 206,473 of record NZ_JBJZOK010000005.1, on the reverse strand, counting down.
CTGCCGCAGACACGTCAGCTGATCGAAAACCTCGAAGTGATCGCGGAGACGACCTCGCATGCGCAACCGGACCTCGCGACACTCACGCGCACGGGCGGCGTGCTGTTCGAGCAGCTGACCGCGGCGGATCTGGAAGTACGTCACCTCCTGGACGAAGGGCCCGCCCAGCTCAGCACGCTCGGCGGCTTCGTGTCCCGCACCCAGGATCCCATCACGAACCTGGTGACGAACTTCGTCGCGATCACCAAGGCGGCCAAGCTGCGCGCCCCGGCGATCGCGGCACTGTTCCCCGCGTTGCGGGTCGGCTCGGAGGCGCTGGGCATACCCGCCCACGACAACGCCTTCTACACCCTGGTCGACATCTGGCCGCGCCCCACATGCGAATACGACACCATCCCGGTGGTGCCCACGGACAAGATGACCGACACCCGAGTCCGGCTCTACAACTACTGCGTCACCAACGATCCCGCCCTGCAGGTGCGTGGTTCGGCGAACGCGCCGCGTCCCGGCATTCCGGACAACGGGGCCGCCCGGCCGCCCGGTGTCCATGGCGACGAACTGTCCCGCCCGGTCCCCGGCAACTAGGAGATTTCCGATGCAGAATGAAGACGTCGATCCGCCCGCCGAAACCGGCTCGCGCGCAACGCAAGCGGATGAGAAGGACGCCGAGTCCGTGCGCACCGGCTCCGCGGGCACGACTGCGCCGGACGCGAATCCCGCCGGAACCGGCACAGCGAAATCCGGTGATCGGTGGCGCCGGCTGCGCGGTCTGCCGATCCGCCGTCCCGGTCCGATCGCCCTGCGTTCGGCGGCCGCGATCCTCGTGGGTGTGTCGGTGGCGTCGGCCGGTTACTGGTACGTCCAGGATCACAACAGCAAGAATCTGCTGGCGGCACAGGAAGACGCACGCGCCGCGGCCTGCAGGTACGCGCCCGTCCTGGCGAACTACGACTCGAAGAATCTCGACGCCTACTTCGCCGCCGTCAGCGACGGCGCCACCGGCGACTGGAAGAAACAATTCGAGTCCACCAGCACGGAGCTGCGTACGGTGCTCGGCGAAGGCCAGGTCACTTCGGCCACGCGCGACGTGCAGTGCGCGATTCGCGCCGGTGACGAACACTCCGCCGAAGCGATCGTGGTCATCGGCCAGACCATCACCAGTCTCGGCACCAAGGGCAAGCCCGCGCCGGGGCAATTGTCGATGGTGATGCGCTTGGAGAAGGTCGGGGACAGGTGGCTGGTGAACAAGGTCAACTCGCCGTTGACATTACCCGCGCAACCGTGACGCCGGTGCCGTGAAAAGCGCGAGAACAGAATCCGCCGAGCCCAGCTCGGAACGGGTGGTGCGCAGGCGCCCGCGCAACCGGCGGGCGCAGATCGCGGCCACGTCCGCCGCCGCGTTCGGGGCCCTCGGCTATCACGGCGTCAGCATGGAGGAGATCGCGGCCAAGGTCGGGATCAGCTCCGCGGCGCTGTATCGCCACTACCCCAGCAAGTATTCGCTGTTCCGCGAAGAGTTGCTCCGCTTGGGCCAGATCACCGTCGACGCGGTGACACTTCCCGCCGAGGCCGAGGCCGAGGCCGAGGCCGAGAGCTGGAGCGCCGAGGCTCGATTGCGATACGTCATCGATGCCTTGATCGCCCAGGCCGTCACCAATCGCCCGACCGTGACTCTGGCGCGCTGGGAAGGCCGCTATCTGGATGACGAAGACGGCAAGACCCTCACCGATCAATTCGCGACCTCGATCACCGCGCTTCGCCGGCTGATCGCTGCGGTGCGCCCAGGGTTGAGCAAGCGAGACGAATTCGTCCGTGCGGTGGCGATACTCAGCATCGTCAGCAGCATCGGTGATCACCACGCCGCCCTGCCGACGAAATCCCTCGCGGTCCTGCTGGCCTCCGCCTGTTGGACGGCGGTGCACGCGGTGTTGCCGACTTTCGCCGAATCCCCCGTCGCGCAGCCGTCGACGGACCCGCCGACCCCTTTCAAACATCAGTTGTTGCTGGCGAAAGCCGTGGAACTGTTCCATGAGCGCGGATATCCGAATGTCAGCGTCGAGGACATCGCCGCCGCGGCGGACCTGGCCGCCGCGTCCGCGGTCTACCGCTACTACCGCAGCAAAAGCGACCTGTTGACCGCCGCTTTCCGTCGCGCCGCCGACCAGGTGGCGGACGCCATCGGTCCCGTCATCGCGTCTTCGGCCACTCCCTCCGCGGCGCTGACAGAATTGATCGAACTCTACGTCGCGGGCTCCTTCGCCGAGCGGGAACTGACATTCGTCTACTACACGGAGTTCTCGCACGTCCCGGCCGAAGACCGAGTCGTGTTGCGCAACATTCAGCGTCTGTCGGTGGCCGAGTGGGGCAAGCTGCTGGTCGCCGTGCGCTCCGATCTCTCCGCAGCGCAAGCGCGAATTCTCGTGCACGCCGCGTTCGGTCTGGTCGTCGACCTCGGCAGGGCCCTCGGCGACGGCGGGCACGGCTGTCCGCAGGATGCCGTGGCGCGCTTGATGCGGGTCATCTTGTTCGATACGGCGACACGACCGCCCGGCGTGCGGAAATGAGCGACCTGGCACGGCCATTCCGACGGCCTGGCGATCGGTGCGAGACTCAGAACATAGGACCACATATGATTCTATGCGCCCAGTAAATATCGCCTTGGTTACTAGTTTTATTGCGTCAGTAACTCGGAGTCGAGTAGAATCATCAGTAACATAAGCACGGGTGACCGGTCCAGGTCATCGAACGCAGGAGAGTCCGATGCCCGCCGATGTTCTCGTGGAGGAGCGACCGAAGTGGGAACGCGCCGGAGTCGGGCGTACCCCGGCTTCGGAGTCCGCGGGGTGGCGCGACACGGTCGGGTCCGGACCGTCGACCGTCAGTCGGGTGCTGGGAGCGGAGTTGACCGTGTTCGAGTTCCTCGTCGTGCTCTCCGCCGCCGGGCTGGTGTTCGGCGGTGTCCGGCTGACGTCGGCGCGACTGGTTCGCCTGGTCGCGCGACGTATGAACGCAGATGGAAGGACATCCCGATGACCGCAGTCGCTCATCAACCCGATCGCGAACACAGTGCGTCGCTGACGAAGGATCGCACCCGCATCGGTATCAGCGTCACGCATCGGCCGTACACCAAGCGGCCGATCAAACTCACCGACGCTCTGGACTTCTGGTCCTTCGCCGGCGCCGCGGCCAACGTCGTCATGCAGATGGCCCGGCCGGGCGTCGGCTACGGCGTGGCCGAAAGCAAGGTGGAGTCCGGCTCGCTGATGAAGCACCCGTGGAAACGGGCGCGTACGACCACGCAATATCTCGCGGTCGCCATCCTCGGTACCGACGAAGAGCGCGCGGCATATCGCGAAGCGGTGAATGTGGCGCACCGGCAGGTGCATTCGGCCCCGGGCGCCGCCGTGAAGTACAACGCCTTCGACCGCAACCTCCAACTGTGGGTCGCCGCCTGCCTTTACATCGGTTTCGAGGATACCTACCAGCTGTTACACGGTAGAATGAACGACGAGCAGGCCGAAGCGTTCTACACCTCGTCCTCCACTCTGGGCACCACCTTGCAGGTCACGGAGGACATGTGGCCCGCCACCCGCGCGGAATTCGACGAATATTGGAACACCGCGTGCGAGCAAGTCGTGCTGGACGACTACGTCCGAGGCTACCTCGAGAGCCTGCTGAATCTTCGCATGATCCACTGGTACCTGCGGCTGCCTTTCCGGAACCTGCTCCGGTTCCTCACCATCGGATTCCTGGCCCCGATTTTCCGGGAACAGCTCCGGGTCGAGTGGACCGACGCCGACCAGCGGAGGTTCGAGAACCTGTTCGTATTCGTTTCCTTTGTCAACCGCTTCATTCCGCGCTTCGTGCGGCACGGCGGATCGCACGCGCTGATGGTCGATCTGCGTCGGCGAATCCGCAAGCAGAAGAACCTCATATGAGTCCGAACAAGTTGCTCGTTGAACCATTCCGCCCCCGCGGAACCCGGGTTTGGTGATTTCGCGTACAGCCCGGTACATTCGTCTTGTCAAACTACCGAGCGATCGGTGGATAGGCGCGAATACCCCCGAGCGAGCCCCGAACCGATGTATATCGGTTCGGGGCTCGGTTGGTTTGTCCGCGCTTTCCCGTCAATCCGGCCGTAGTGCGGCCCCGCGGTCGGCGGCAAGAAAATCGCTGAGCAGCGACACCAGTTCCGTCGGTGCGTGCAGCGGGATGATGTGCCCGCAACCCGGAATCTCATGGTGGATCAGCACATCGGTGATGGGAGCCAATTGCCGGGCCAGCGCGTCACCCACCGGGTGTGCGCCGACGGCCATGGTCGGCACCGTGAGCCGTGCGGTGGCCGCCGCGTCGTGTATCTGCCGGGCGCTGGCCGGCATCGCACGGTAGTAGGAGAACGCGCATCGCAACGCCTCCGGGTTGCCGTAGGCCTCGACGAAGGCGTCCCGAATCGGCCCGGGGACACCGTGGCCCAAAGTGCCCGCGTCCAGAAACCAGTCGATATACGCCGCCTCGTTTCCGGCGACGACCTTCTCCGCGAGGCCCGGCACCGCATGGAACCCGAACCACCAGGGCGGCCCGGCGGACAGGAAATCCTCGGCGCCGGGCAGCGTGCCCAGCAGCGATTCCATCAGCACCAGTCGCCGCACCCGGTGCTGGTGCCGCATGGCCAGCAGAAAGGCGGGTGGCGTGCCCGCGTCGATTCCGACCACCGCCGCGGTCGGCTCGCCGACCGCGTCCAGCAGTCCTGCGGCGTCGACGGCCAGATTCCCCGCGTCGTAGCCGTCGGCCGCGCGCGTGCTCGCCCCGAGGCCGCGCAGGTCCGGTGCGATCACTCGGTGCCCTCGCGCGAGCGGCCCGATCACCTCGGACCACAGCTGCCAGGTGTGCGGGAACCCGTGCAACAACAGGACCGCGGGCCCACGTCCGGCGATCGCGACGTTCACCTCGATGCCATTGGTCGCGATGCGGCGCAACGAGATCTCGGAAGACAAGGTGGTCATCACCTACTCCTGGTCACTATTGGTTATCAGGTGACCGTAGGTAAGCTGAGCGGCGCTGCCAAGACCGCACCTTCGAATCAGGTGGTGAGCCCGAGGTGACTACCGATCCCCTGCGTAAGCACGTCGAAGCCGCCGGTGACCTGTTCGATCCCGCCTGTCCGACCCGGCGGCTGCTCGACCGCATCGGCACGAAATGGGTCTCCATGGTGGTGAAACTGCTCGCCGAGGCCGCGCCCGGCGAGATTCGCTTCGCCGAACTCCAGCGCCGCATGCCCGGTGTCTCGCAGAAGATGCTCTCCGTGACACTCCGGAATCTGACCGGGGACGGCCTGGTCGCACGGCGCGTGGAACCCACCGTGCCGCCGCGCGTGTACTACCGGCTCACCGAACTCGGTCTGTCGCTGGAAGTTCCGCTGGCGGCGCTACGCGCGTGGGCCGAAGCGCACATGGCCGAGATCGACCACGGCCGTCCGGACAACCACTGACACGACGGGGGAGCCGAGACCCCGACGACATCGGGTCAAGGGCAGCCCTGCACACGACGTTCGTCCGCGGTGAGCAGCACGTGGTCGAAGCGCGTGCGGGTCTGCACATCCGCACCGCCGAAATCGATCAGCGCGGCCACGAGTTCCTCGGCCAGAACACGCAGTTTCGTATTCGTCTCTTGTGATCGCCAGGTGAGCACACGGAATGCCTGATCGGCCGAAATCCCGTACACCAGCATCAAGGCGCCCTTCGCCTGCTCGATCACTTCGCGGGCGGCGACCATCTCCGGCAGCGTGGCGTCGATGATCTCCTGGCGCTCCTCGTCGACGGTGTCGGTGACATCGATGTAGTACCCCGCCGTGCCGACCACCGCACCGGTGGCGTCACGCATCTGATCGCCGACGACCAGCACGTGGTGCGTCACTCCCACGGTATCGACGATGCGGTGGCGGCCGCTGAACGGCAGCCCGGTCCGCACCGCCGTCGCCAAAGTGTCGGCGACCTCCGCTCGGTCGTCCGGATGCTTGTGCGCCAGGACCAGTTCCGTCGTCGGTGTCACCTCACCCGGTGCGTACCCGTGCAGGGCCGCGACCTCCTCCGACCATTCCCAGCGTTGATCGGCGAACCAGAATTGGAAACTTCCCGTTCTTTTGGAGACGGGGACCGTGGGCACGGCCCCCGATGGCGCATTGTCGTTCACTGGTCCGGCATTCCCCGCCGCGTAATGGGTATGCGTGTGTACCGCGCAGGCGTGAACCGCCTCACGACGCCGCGACGCATCCGCGGGCGGCCGGGCTCACAGCTGTGGAAGCGCCTGCGCGACCATCGTGCCCTGGTGCGGGAAGACCGACCATGCGCGTCGTGGCTCCGGCAGCAGGCACACTGTGCGAGGCATTCGCGAATGTCACAGTGGCGTGGTCTGCTCCGTCTGCTCGGAGAGAACGCGGGGCGTGAGCGGCGAAGCAAGGAGCGGGAAGTGGACCATCTGCCGTCGCCGCTCCGGCTGGCCTGTATCGTGCCGGTCGCGGTGGCCGCGATGGTGTGGGTGATCATGCCGCTGCTGTCCCGGTGGTTCGCAGGGTGGTTGTCCCGCTGAGGATGTCGGTACCCATCGTCCGAATGTGATCGGCGCGCTTGTCGCTGCGGAATTATGCTGGGGCCGTGCGGATCGGACTGCGGCGTCGGGTGTACCTGGGCGCCGAGTACGCGACACTGTTCTTCGGCGGAGCGACCGTCTACAACGCGGTGTCGCGCGGCAAGTCGCCGATTCCCGCACTGCTCGCGCTGGCCGCGGGCGCGGCGGTCTATCTGCGGCGTTCCTCCGATTTCGATCGCGCCGCGTTCTGGCGCAGCGAGGCACTGCGCGCCCAGGCGCGGTCGATGGCGGCGGGCGCGGCAGCGAGCGCGGTGGCGCTCACCGCGGCGGTCGCGGTGGTGCGGCGGGAGGATCTGTTCGATCTGCCCCGGCGGAATCCCCGGATATGGCTCGCGGTGACGGTGCTGTATCCCGTGCTGAGCGTGTACCCGCAGGAATTGATCTTCCGATCGTTCCTGTTCCACCGGTACGCGCCCGTCTTCGGGGAAGGCGCGAGGTTGGTGATCGCGAGCGCGGCCGCGTTCGGCTTCGTGCACATCGTCTTCGGCAGCTGGTTCTCGGTCGCCGCCAGCGGCGTCGGTGGCTGGATCTTCGCCTCGCGGTACTCGCGGACCCGGTCGCTGTTCACCGCGTCGGTGGAGCACTCGGTGTACGGAATCCTCGTGTTCACGGTCGGTCTGGGCAGGCACTTCTATCACGGCGCCGTGCAGGCGGTCCCCACCCGGATGATCGCGGCGACGCCGGCGTGACACGGCGCGAGCTTCGGCGTCGATGACGCGGGTATCCGCCGCCCTGTGGTGGATACTCTGCGACGGGCGGTGAGCACGCCTCTGCTGTACTTCTTCATTCTCGGTGACATCCTGGGCGCGGGCGTCTACGTGCTGGTCGGCAACATCGCGCGGGAGTCCGGTGGTGCGATCTGGTTACCGCTTCTGGTGGCCCTCGGTATGTCCTGCCTCACTGCCGGTTCCTATGCCGAGTTGGCGACGAAGTATCCCAAGGCGGGCGGCTCGGCCCACTACGCTCGCCGTGCGCTCGGGCCGGCCGCGGGATCGCTCGTCGGCTTCTGCATGCTCGCGGCCGGTGTGGTGTCGGTGGCCGCGCTGAGCAGGGCGTTCGCCGCGGACTACCTCCGCGCCTTGGTCACATTGCCGACCGCGCTGGTCGTGGTGGTGTTCATCGGCGCGTTGGCGCTGCTCAACATCTATGGCATCAAGGAGTCGCTCGGCGCCAACGTGGCCGCGACCGTGGTCGAACTCGGCGGGCTCGTCGTGGTCATCGGGCTCGGCGCGTGGGTGATCGTTCGGGGAGACGCCGAACCGGCCCGGCTCGCCGACGTGGGGACCGAACAGCACGGCGTCGTCGGCGCGACCCTGGCGGGCGCGGTGCTGGCCTTCTACTCTTTCGTCGGGTTCGAGACCTCGGTGAATCTGGCGGAGGAAGTCGCCGAGCCGCGCAGGTCCTATCCGCGCGCGCTGTTCGGGGCGCTGCTTACCGCCGGTGGCGTGTACCTGCTGATCGGCTTCGTGGCCGGCGCGGCGGTGCCCACCGATCGGCTGGCGAATTCGAGCGGTCCGCTGCTGGAGGTGGTGCGCCTGGCCGGTGGCGTCCCGGACGAGTTGTTCGCCGTGGTCGCCCTGGTGGCCGTCGCGAACGGGGCGCTGCTGACCGGCATCATGTCCTCGCGGCTGGCCTACGGCATGGCTCGCGAGGAGCTGCTTCCGCGCGCGCTGGGCCGGATTCTGCCGGGCCGCCGGACGCCGTGGGTGGCGATCGCCGTGACCGCGGCGGCGTCGTTGTCGCTCGCGCTGACCGGCGAGGTGGCCTCCCTCGCCGAGACATTGGTGTTGTTGCTGCTGGTCGTTTTCGCGGCGGTCAATGCGTCGGTGCTGATCCTGCGGCGGGAGCCCGACGTGGCCGAGCATTTTCGCGTGCCCCGCGTCGTGCCTTGGCTGGGACTGGCTTCCTGTCTGTTCCTGTTCACCCGGATCGACGGGGTCGTGTGGTTGCGGGGCTGCATTCTGATCGGAATCGGATTGCTGTTCGCCGCCGTGAACGCGGTTCGCGCGCATCGGTCCCAGCCGGACGGCCATAACGCTTTCTCGGCCGGGCGCGGCGCATGACGATTCGCTCTCCATTGCGCGGCGACACGGACAGGTCGTTGCACCTGGATGCGCCCGGTGGTACTTCTTCACGGCGCCACAGCGCCGATCGCAGTACGGAGATCGGATCGGTACCCCCTGAACTCGCCCCTGTCCCGGAGGTTCCACGCGATGACTTATCCAGTGCACGGCGGCTCCTCGCTCCGCAGCAGACTCCGCGGCTACACCCCGCGGCGGTACAACCGGCTCCCGGCGGCGCATCGCGTTCTCGCCGTCCCGAATCGTCCCAGCGAATGGCATCCGGGGATGCTGTGGTGGGATGCGAGCACAGTGCGCGTGACGTACCCACGGCCGGAGGCCACGGGGCGTTGGAACACCGTGCCGCACCTCGTGTTACCGGTCGACCACGGGCGTCTGGCCTTCTGTATCTCGTCGCATTCCAGCGAGGCTCGGCATCTGGCCCGCGAACCTCGGGTCATCGTGCAGGCCGCGGACTGGCGAGGTGCGCCGGCTCTCGGGTCGCGGCAGCATCAGGGCACGGCCGAATTGCTTCGTACCGGGCCACTGTTCCACCAGGTGCGGACCGGTATGCAGACCAAATACGGACGATGGCTCGGTCTGGCGCGTCTGGGCCACAGACTGGCCATGGGCGCGGCGCCCTACGGCGACATCGTGGTCGTCGTCACCGTGAGCGAGAACTCGCTGCTCGGTACGTGACCTCACCCCTCGGGAGTTCCGCGGTACGGCGGTGACATCGCGCGAAGCCGATCCGAGAGCGGTTCGCTCGAACTGGACACGTGCACAGAGCGCTGTCCATACGATGGGGTCGTCGTGTCGCGGAAAGCGTGACGCACCGAGACCGGCGGAGGTCGGCGTGAAGGTTCATGTGCAGGTCACCGGAGCGCCACCGCACGTCGCGGCCGACGCGCGAGCGCTGGCCGAGACCGGGGCCGACGGCCTGTTCACCTTCGAGGGCCCGCACGACGTGTTCTTTCCCCTCGTCGTCGCAGCCGGAGTGACATCCCTGGAACTGATGACGAACGTGGCGATCGCCGGGCCGCGTAGCCCGATGCATCTGGCCCACGCTGCCTACGATCTGCGGCTCTACAGCGAGGGACGGTTCCGGCTCGGGTTGGGCTCGCAGATCCGCGCCCATATCGAGAAGCGTTACGGCAGCAGTTGGGGCGCGCCCGCGGAGCGCACCGCGGAGAGCGTGGCGGCGGTGAAAGCGATCCTCGCCGCGTGGGAAAGGCAGGGCCCGTTGAACTTTCGCGGCAAGTACTACACGCACACGCTGATGCCGCCCACCTTCGATCCCGGGCCGAACCCGTTCGGTCCGCCTCCGGTGCTGATGGGCGCGCTCGGACCGGTGATGACGCGCAAGGCCGCGGAGGTCGCCGACGGACTGCTGGTGATGCCGTTCAACAGCGGTCGCCATTTCACCGAGCGCACACTGCCCGCCGTCGCCGAGGGCCTGCGCCGGGCCGGGCGGACCGCGGACGGATTCCCGGTGATCGCTCAGGTCATGGTCGCGCTCGGGCGCACCGAGGAAGCTCTGACCGCCGCGATGGGCGGCGTGGGCTCGCTGATCGCGTTCTACGGGTCCACGCCCGCGTATCGTCCGGTCCTCGAAGTCGAGGGATGGGCGGCGCTGCATCCCAAACTCAACGCGCTGTCCAAGACGGGCGATTTCGCCGAGATGCGGGCGGCGGTCACCGACGAAATGGTGCGCACGATCGGGGTGGCAGGCACACCGGAAGAGTGCGCGGCGCAGATCAGCGCCCGCTTCGGCGCCGGGATCGAAGAGGTGTGCTGCTACTTCCCCGGTTACACACCGGATGCGGCGGACGTCGCAGACTTGGTGCAAGCATTGCACCGGAGCGGTGAGGTGCGCCCGTCGCTCGACGCGGCCCAGGGCCGACAGCGAAGTTAGCAACCGCGGACCACCGGGTCATCCGTTCGGCGCACGATGCGCGAAAGAGTGGTGACCCGGGCGAAGGTGGCTTTGACTGCACGAATGCCTGTTCCACCCCATGCTCGCGGCTATGACGACTTCGGCGGCTCCGTCGGCCGCACCACGGCAGATTCGACACCGGAGTGGAGCTATCCGCCCACCGCTCCCGAGGGGGCTCCGAACATCGTCGTGGTGCTGATCGACGACATGGGGTACAGCGACATCGGCCCGTTCGGCTCCGAGATCGAGACGCCGACGCTGGACCGCCTGGCCGCCGACGGTCTCCGGCTGACCAACTACCACACCACTCCGCTGTGCTCGCCGTCGCGCGCGTCGCTGCTGACCGGCATCAACGCCCACCGCGCCGGCTTCGGCTTCGTCGCCAACGCCGATCCCGGATATCCGGGGCTGCGCCTGGAACTGGCGGACGACGTGCTGACACTGCCGGAGATCCTGCGCGGCAACGGTTACGCCACCTATGCCGTCGGCAAATGGCACCTGGTGCGCGACGCCACGATGAACCCGGCCGCGCACCGGGATTCCTGGCCGACCCAGCGCGGCTTCGACCGCTACTACGGCTCGCTCGAGGGCCTCAACTCCTTCTACTACCCGAACCAGCTGGTGTCGGACTCCTCGGTCGTCGACATCGAGGAGTACCCGGAGGGGTACTACCTCACCGACGATCTGACCGACAAGGCCATCGCCTACATCAAGGATCTGCGCGCGCACGACGCCACCAAGCCGTTCTTCTTGTACTTCGCGCACGTCGCCATGCACGGTCCGTTGCAGGCCAAGCCCGCGGACCTGGCCAAATACCGCGGCCGCTACGCGAAGGGGTGGGACGATCTGCGCAGGAGCCGGTTCGCCGCCCAACTCGCCCAGGGCCTCTTTCCCGCGGGCACGCAGCAGAAGCCCCGCAACACCGAGCCGGGTTACGAAGCGGCGGAGTGGGATTCGCTGACTCCCGCACAGCAGCGGCGATTCGCGCGGTACATGGAGGTGTACGCGGGCATGGTCGACAGCATCGACCAGAGCCTGGGGCGCCTCGTCGACACGCTCGAACAACTCGGCGAGCTCGACAACACCATCGTGGTGTTCACCTCGGACAACGGCGGCACCGCCGAGGGCGGGCCGGAAGGCACCCGCAGCTACTTCGCGGAGTTCGCCCACATCACCGATCCGGACTGGATCGGCGACGTCCCGCACGACGAGGAGCTGATCGGCACCGCGAAGCTGGGTGTCCACTATCCGCGCGGGTGGGGCCAGGCGTCCAATACGCCGTTCCGCTTCTACAAGGGCCAGACCTTCGCGGGCGGCGTACGCGTGCCGTTCGTGATCTCCTGGCCCAAGGGGCTGCCGCGCGGCACGGGCGACAACGGCATCCGGCACGAGTACACCTACGTCACCGATCTCGCGCCGACCTTGCTGGAACTGGCCGGATTGCGGCGGCCGGGCGTACGCAACGGGCTGCCCGCCAAGGAGTTCGACGGCGTCTCGGCCGTGCGGACGCTGCGTGACCCCCATGCGGTGTCCGAGCACACCGAGCAGTACTCGGAGATGGTCGGCAATCGCGGCTTCTATCGCGACGGATGGAAACTGCTGTCGCTGTACGAGCCCGGGACCGATATCGATGAGCCGAGATGGCAGCTGTTCGACGTTCGCGCCGATCCGACGGAGCTGCACGATCTTTCCGAGCGGTTCCCGGAGAAGGTCGCGGAACTGGCCGCCGCATGGGACGAATCCGCCTGGGCGAATACCGTGTTCCCCTTGCTCACGCGCCAGGATCTGGCACGGCGGCGGCCGGAGGAGGATCGATTCTCCGCGCCGGTCCGGCTGCTGCCGGGCACCCCGACCCTGGAGCGGTATCGCTCGCAGCGACTGATCGCCTATCGGGACTTCGTCATCGAGGCGGAACTCGCCGGGTACGCGTCCGGCGACGAAGGGGTTCTCGTCGCGCACGGCGACCCGCTGGGCGGCTATGTGCTCTACCTCGAGAACGGCCGGGTGACGTTCGGTGTCAACAGCTACGGCCGCTACGACAGCGTCACCACGCGCACCCTCGCGGAAGGAACGCGGCACATCACCGTGCGCGCCACGGTGCGGCCCCGGCTGCGGTGGGATTTCGTCATCGAGCTCGATGGCGTCCAGGTCGCGCGGCTGGTGGATCGAGTCCAGCTGGTCGGTATGTCACCGTGGACCGGGATTTCCGTCGGCGTCGACGCTCGCGGTCCGGTGGCGTGGGAACTGCGCGAACGCCGCGGCACTTTCCGCTACACCGGCGCGCTGCGAGCTGTCACCTACACGCCCGGTCCGATCCAGGTGCCGCGCCGGACCATCGAGGCGGTGGAGCGCGAGGCGGAGTTCGTCGCCGAATGAACCTTTGTGACCGGGCGTTGGTGCACCGGTTCGATCAACTGGCAGCGGCGAGCATGTGCTCGGGGAAGGTGGGTGCATTTGGAGGGGATCGAGCGCACCCACCCTCGCGCCTCGGCGACAGCTGAGCAGCGGGCACAGCCGACGCGGGCAGCGTCGGGACTGACCGACGGAAACGAATGCGAAAACCCCCGGAAACCCCGACCCGTCACCGACCTTAACGCCGTCGGCCCGACAATGACAGAGAAACGCTTGCCTGAAACGGTTTTCAGGCGACTTCAGGCTGTCTTAAGCCAACGCTTGCGAAGGTGATCGTCGTCTTCGAGATGACGATTCCCGCAGGAGGTTTTCCTATGAAAGTCGCTATTCGCCGCGTACTTCCCGGTCGGCGCGGGCTGCTCGCGGCCGCCGTCGACGCGAACAGCAGGGCCGTGCTGGGCACGGTGCGGCAGGACTGACGGACATGGTTGTGCGCAAGATCGCCACGATATCGACGCTCGCTGTCGCGATTGCCTGCGTTCCGGCCGGAAACGTAGGCGCCGCACCACCGGAAGCCGGTGGGCAAGCCGTGAACTACACCGCGACCGCTTCCGCCGAGAGCGTGGTCGTCCGGATCGACTCCGGCTCGCTGCAGGCCGAGAACGGAGTGTTCGCGATCGCGGCGAACGACGGCACCGTGCTCGCGGGCACGCCGCTGCAATTCCGGGTCGACGACTTCGTTTTCCCGATCGCGGCCGACATCGGCGGCCGGACCGCCACGCTCACACCGTTGTTCGACCTCGAGCACGCGGCGTACCGCCCGGTCGCCCTGCCGTTCGAGGACTCGGCGCGTTGGCGCACGCCGTATGAGCGGGAGGTCGCGGCATTCACCCGGCTGAAGGACACCATCGCGACGGGCGCCGCGATCGGCACCGTCGCCGGTGGCCTCGGTGGCGGCCTGGTCGGCTGCGTGCTCGGCGGCATCGCGGGAGCGACCGTCGCGGCCGCGACGATCGTCGGCATGTTCGGCCCGTTCATCCCGGCCGCCGCCGTCGGCTGTCTGGGCGGAATCCTGGCCGTGGGGGCTCTGGGCACACTCGCCGGTCAGCTTTTCGTCACCGCGCCGATCGCCGTCGCCGCTCTGGTGCAGTACTTCACCACCGTCAACCAGCCCTTCGTCCCGTCGGCCCCGTAACTCTCCGGCTGGATCACCGAACACGTGCCGCGCCGGGTCGTCCTGCCGGGTCCCGGCGCCTCGAACTGTTTCGCCCGTCCAGGACAGGGCAGCTATGTGATGTGAGCATGCGATTGCGTCGTAGCCGACCGTACGACGGCGGACTCCGACGCGTCCGGCGTGGACGCGGGTTCGGCTATCGCACCGTGCACGGCGAACCGGTGCGGGACGACGCGACACTGGAGCGCGTCCGCGGGTTGGCGATTCCGCCGGCCTGGCGAAAGGTGTGGATCTGCGCGCAGGAGAACGGTCACATCCAAGCCGTCGGCGTCGATGCCGCGGGCCGCCGCCAGTACCTGTACCACGAGCAGTGGCGCAAGGAGCGAGACGAGGAGAAGTTCGACCGGGTCCTGGCCTTGGCGGGCCGCCTGCCGGAGGTCCGCGCGCAGGTCCGGGAGGATCTGGCCCTGCGCGGCTCGGCCCGGCGGCGGGTGGAAGCGGTGGCCATCGATCTGGTGGATCGCGGAGTGTTCCGGGTCGGGGGCGAGGAGTACGCCGAGGAGCACGGCACCCGGGGAGTCGCGACATTGCTGCGCGAGCAGGTCCGGGTGTCGGGGGAGCAGATGCTCTTCGACTATCGCGCCAAGGGCGGTATCCGGCGACGAGTGAGCGTCCGAGACCCATTGCTGGCCAAAGCCGTTCGATCACTGCAGCGCGGCAGGACGGAATCCGATCGGCTCTTGGTGTACCGGGACGGCGACCGCTACGGCGAACTGCGCGCCGACGACATCAACGCGCGCTTCCAAGAACTCGCCGCCTGCGAGTGCAGCGTCAAAGACCTGCGCACCTGGCAGGCGACCGTCCTGGCCGCGGCCGCGCTCGGTTCGATGGAACGGCCGTCGAACCTCCGTGCGCGCAAGCGTGCGGTCCGGGAGGTCATGGACGAGGTCGCAGCCGCACTCGGCAATACCCCGGCCGTCGCCCAGGCGTCCTATGTCGATCCACGGGTGGTGACCGCCTTCGAGAACGGTACGACTGTCGCCGCGGCGCTGCGGCGCGCGAAGCGGGCCGGATCCGCCGACGCGGAGCGGGCGGTCATCGACAGCGCCGTCATCCGCATGCTGCGCCGGACACGGTGATACCGAGGTACCGGGAATGTGGCCGCCACCCGGTCTCGCTCATCGCTCGTCGAGTGAGGGCAGGACGGTCTCGCGCATGATCAACAGGACGGCCGCGGCGACAGGGATGGCCAGCAACGCCCCGATGATCCCGAGCAACGCGCCACCGAGCAGCACCGCCACCACGGTCACGAGCGCGGGTACGTGCACCGCGCGGCCGATGATGCGTGGCACCAGAACGTAGTCCTCGAACAGGCGCAACGCGATGAAGAACGCGACGGTCGCCACCGCGACCGGCAGGGAGACGGTCAGCGCGACCAGCGCGACGATCACCCCGGCAAGCGTAGAACCGACGATCGGGATCAGGTCGAGCACAGCTACCAGCACCGCCAGCAGCAGTGGGTACGGCACGTCGAAGATGAGCAGCCAGATGCCGGTCAGGACGGCGGTGATCAGCGAGATGACCAGGTTGCCCAGGATGTAGCCGCCGACCTTGGCGAAGATCTCGTCGCCGATCAGAATGGCGCGGGAGCGGCGCGAGTGGGGGAAGAGCCGGTAGACCGAAGCGCGCACGCGAGTGAAGTTCGCCATGAAGTAGGCGGTCAGCACCGCGATGATGACCGTGCTGCTGAGAATCGAGAACACCGCGCGCCCGGCGTCCAGCACCCCGGTGGTCAAGCCGGAGGAGTCCGATTCGAGTGTTCGCCGCAGCCGGTCTTGCAGGTGGAATCGCTGGTCGAGGCTACCGATGTAGGGATAGCGGTCGGCCAGATGAGTGACGTAATCGGGCGCGTTGTGCGCGAGCGCCTCACCCTGCGTGACCAGCGGTGGTATCGCCGCGGCGAGGAATCCGGCGAACAGGCCGAGCCCGACCAGGTAGACGGTCGTCACCGCGGCCCAGCGCGGGAACCGGGGCCGTACCAGCCGGGACACCAACGGCTCCATCCCGACAGCCAGGAACAACGCCACCACGATCAGGATCAGCGTCTGGCCCGCCGCGAGCACGGTGCGAATGGCGGCGTAGGTCACCGCGACACCGGCGGCTCCGGTCATCCCGATCATGAACGGCGAGCGCCGATCGAAGGGACGCCCGGGTCGGCCCAGGGGGAACTCCGCACTGCGCGCACGGGCGGCTTCGGCCTCGGCGGCGACGATCGGACCGGATTCGTCGGTGCCGTGGGGTTGTGCGATGTCGCCGCTGTGTCCGCTGTCCGCGGCATCGGGGGCGGGATGTTCTTCGTCGGGAGTGTCTCTTTCGGACATACCTTCCGTCCGATCCGTGGGTGTGCTGGCCCGGTATGGCAGTGCGCGATTTACCCGCTGTACGGCCGCCCAAACACGGCGTCCGGAGCGGTGATGGCCGGTCTACGCGCCGAGGGTGTCGCACCGGCGCGGAATCGCACCGCGGCGACGGCACGCCCGCACGTCATCGGGGGTCCGCGGCCCGATGGAATCGACACCGTCGGGTCGTTCGATCGGCACCAGCTGATCCCGCGCGTTCCCAGCCGTCGGCGAACACCGTGCACATCCGAAGCGGCACCCGAAAAGCGGCCTAAGCCACCGCTATAGCGCGGCCTGTCACCGCATCGAGCTGCCGGAATACAAGCTGCACAGTCGGTTTCCGCATTCTCGCGTGCCCTCATCCGCCCGAATCAGCAACGTCGCAGCCATCGGCAGCCGATACTGGTGAACAGCCCGTGCACACTCGCGGTGATCCCTACGAGCCGATCCATCAGCGACGCTCCGAGAATCGACAGGATCCGGCGATGCCCAAGATCGCAAACCTGAACCCGCTGCCGATGGCCGACATCGGAGGGTCGGATCTGTTCATCCCCTTCCGCATGCCGAGCGGTGAGATCGGGTACCTGCTCGGTGACACGTTCTCCGGCGCCGAACCCGCGGTGGGAGGGCCGAATTGGCGTTCCCCGATGCTGTTGCGCAGCGGCACCCACGACATGTCCGCACCGATCGAATTCCGATCGGCGGCGCGGGATGCCCGGCAACTCTGGGACTACCCGCACGACAATCCCCAGTACTCCACGGTTCTGCCCTGCGACGCCATCACCATCGGCAGCCGGATCTATCTGTGGGTGATGGTCACCCAGGGATTGGCGAACGAGCGGTGGTGCGAGATCCGGTATTCCGACGACAACGGCGAGAGCTGGACCGATACCGCCGTGCGGTGGTCGACCAGCGCCTACGGCGGCAAACGCACGATGATCTCGTGGGAACGCGGTGGCGACGGCTACGTCTACGTCATCTCCACCGGCGGACTGGCCAGGAACAAGAACATGCTGCTGTGGCGAGTACGCGAGAGCCATGCCGCGCTCATCGACCCGGCGGCCTGGCAAGGATGGGGCTGGAACGGACAGGATTGGGGCTGGGGCCGGGATCCGGGCGGCGATCCGCGTTTCGGCATCCTGGCCGACGACACGAAACTGGGCGAGATCGGATTGCGGCGGATCCAAGGGTATTGGGTGATGTCGGGATTCGACGCCGGGGCCTACGGTGCCTTCGTCAAGGTGGCCAGGAGGATCACCGACAACTGGCGCACAGCCTGGACCTACCGCCCGGTGAAAGGATCTTTCTGGGCGCCGGGCGGTCCCGATATCGTGCCGCGCCTCTATGGTTGTTATGTCCACCCGGACAGCAGGTTCGACGGCGGGTTCTGCATGATCGTCAGCGAATGGGCGGAATCCGGTAAGCCGTATCGGGGTATGCAATACCGGATCTACGGAGTTCGGCCCGCCGCTGCGCTCAGCGCAAGGCGGGTCCTCAGCCGGGAACGCGCCGGTTCGTCCCGCGCAACGGATTGGCCACCGGGAAGGTGATCGCGGGCAGCGTCACCGACATCCGCACGGTCGTCCCCGATTCCGAGTGGTCGATGTCGAGTTCCTCGGTCAGGGCGCGCATCATGTCGATACCGCGGCCGCGATACCCCGGATCGGATGCCCGTGGCTTCCAGCCGCCCGCGTCGGCGACCACGATGACGACGGTGTCGATGTCGCAGGTGGCCGACATCCGCACCCGGCCGGTGTCGTCGTTGCGGTAGGCGTGCTCGATGCTGTTGCTACACGCCTCGTTGGCCGCCGCGACCAGGTCGGCGGCCAGGTCGTGCGGCACCGCCGCGGCGGCCAGCCAGCCCTTCAGCGTGCGCCGCAGGGCCGCGAGCTCGTCCGCGCGCGCGGGCACGTCCAGCCGCAGCGGCGCGGGCGGCTGGCGGTAGACCACCATGGCGACGTCGTCGTCGTACCCCGCGGACGGCCGCAGGCGCGACAGCACCGCGTCGGCCACTTCGCGCGGCAGCCGTCCCGAGGTGTCGGCGAGGACCGCGGCGATCTTGGCGAACCCCTCGTCGATGTCGACGCCGCGCTGTTCGACCAAACCGTCGGTGAACAGCACCAGGGTCGAACCGGGTGTGAGCGCCGTGGTGGCCTCCGGCCTGCGCGGCGGATCGAAGGTCGCCAGCGGCACCGAGCGCCCGCCTTCCAGCAGCCTGCCGGTCCTGGCGACGTCCGCGAGGATCGGTGGCATGTGACCGGCGCTGCTGTAGCGGACCAGACCGCGCACCGGGTCCAGCACGGCTGCGCAGACGGTGGTGCACATGGCGCCGGGGATGCGAGCGGCGACGGTGTCGAGTTCGGCGAGCAGCTGCGCAGGTCCCGCGCCGCGCAGCAGCAGCGCACGGGCGGCGGTTCGCAGCTGTCCCATCACGACCGCGGCGGACAAGCCACGACCGACGCAGTCGCCGACCACGACGCCGATGGTGCCGTCGCGCAGCGGCACCACGTCGTACCAGTCGCCGCCGATCTCCAGCGGCGGCAGCGCCGGCTCGTAGTGCACCGAGAAACGCGGCGGCAGATCGATCGGGCCGAGCATGGCGCGCTGGAGGGTCAGCGAGGTGGCGCGGGCCTGGTCGAAGTTGCGCGCCCGCTGCACGGCGAGACTGAGATGACCGATCAACAGGGAGAACAGCGTCCAGTCCGCGGCACTGATCGCCCGGGGTGCGGCGAAGCGCAACCACACCGCCGCGTCGCCGGTCTCGCCGAGCGGAGCGACGATGCCCTCGGAGCTCTCGGCTCCATCCGGAATGGCCAGCAGGCTGCGTGGCGGCCTGCGTCTGGCCCGCTCCAGCAGGGCGCGCGACCCGTCGTCGAGGGACGCGGCGCCGTCGTGCGAAGTGCGGTCGGCGCCCGTGCCCGAGACGTACACCTCCGGCACGGCGTTGCGGCTGGGCCACACCGCCACCACCGCCGTTTCCGCGCCCACGGTACGGCGCAGCTCGTCGAGCCCGACGGCGAGCACTTCGACCACACTGGTGGCCGCGCCGACAGCCGTGGCGAGCCGGGACGCGGCCTGGTCGCGCGCCTGCGCGTCGTGTTCGGCGGTGATGTCGCGGAGCGTGCCGACGAAGATCCGCTCGTTGTCCTCCGGCTTGATCAGGGCGCTGGTGCTCACCGCGAGCCATACATTGCGCCCGTCGCGGTGCCGGATCGGGATGACGAAGCGCTGTGCCTCGGTACCGAGGTCGGGATAGCGCGGACCGTCCGGGCTCGACCACGGATGCGGCAGCGGATAGGGGATGCCCGCGGCGCCGTAGCCGGTCAAGGCGCCGAAGGCGGTGTTGACCTCGATGATGGTGCCCTGCGCGTCGGCGACGAAGAAGCCGTCCTGCAGCGATTCCACCAGCGCCGTGCGGAACGCGTCGCGTCCGGCCAGATCGTCGGCGCGGGTGCGCTGCTGCTCGTAGCGGCGGGTGCCGTCCAGATAGCCGCGGGTCGCGATGTCCAGCGGAACCAGGGTCTGCAACAGGAATTCCAGCGCGGTTTCCGGTAGGCGTGCCGCGAGTTCGCGGCCCTCGGTGGCCGCGTCCTTCTGTCGCTGTTCCTCCGCTTCCTGGACCACGCGGAAGTGGTTCTCCGTGAGGTCGAGCAGGCTGATGCCTTCGACCAGGGCCCGCCTGCCCAGCTCGTAGCCCTCGGCGAGACCGGCCTGGGTCGGCGAATCCATGTGCCGCCGTAGCGCATCGCCATAGTCGTCCAGGAAGTCGGCCAGCAGGGCGCTCATTTGGCCGTCCCCCCCGCACCGCGGTGCCGCGCCGCGAGCACCAGCGCGTCGTCGGTGTCCTTGGCGTGCCGGGCGAGCATGTCGGCGGTGATGTCGGCGGTGGACTTGGAAAGGTCGATGGCCGAGGCGGATTCGGTGACGATACCGTCGGTGGACATCAACAGCAGGTCACCGGGACGGACCGCGACCGACTGCGGCTGGAGGTTGGCCGGAAGGCGATAGCCGACGATGCCCGCGGTCAGCAGGACGGTGGCGTGCACCTTCAGGCTGCCCGCCGGACCCGCGGTGAGCACCTGCGATTCGACATTGCCGACGCCGAGCCAGCGCACCGTGTCGCCCTCGTCGAACAGGGCCAGCGAGATCGCCGCCCCCCGGGTGTCGGCCATCGCCCGATGGCACAACACCATCAGCACGTCCAGCGGTTCGGCGCGGTTCTCCGACAGCACCCGCGCGGCGCGATCGGCCGCGTCCGCCGCGGCGGCGCCGTGCCCGAGCCCGTCGAGGACCGCGAAGAGGACGGTGCCGCCACCGGCGTCGAGGACGACACCGCGGTCACCGGAGACCTGTTGACCCGGCAGTGCGCGTCCGGCCACCGCCCACTCGATCCGGCCGATGAACCCGTCCTCATGCACCGTTCGGTACCCACTTCCACATCTCCACCAGCGTGCCGCGACCCGGCGCGGAATCCACGGTCAGCCGGTCCATCAACCGCCGGGCGCCGGGCAGACCGAGCCCGAGCCCGCGTCCGGTGGAGTAGCCGTCCTCCAATGCTCTGGCGATGTCGATGATGCCGGGCCCCTGGTCCTCGGCCTGCACCACCAGGGCCTGACGGCCCTCCCGGTCGTCGACGAGCAGACGGATCTCGCCGCTGCCCGCGTAACTGGTGATGTTGCGGGCGATCTCGGAGATCGCCGTGGAGATCATCGTGCGGTCGGTGAGGGTGAATCCGAGTTTCGCTGCCAGTTCGCGTCCGGCTTGACGTGCGGTCACGATGTCTCCGGACACCCTGACCGCGATCACCACGTTCTCAGCGGCCACTGTCACGACCGTCTCGCTGGCGACGGGCTGGGATCTTGCGGTCCAACCAGGCGAGTCCCTCTTCCAGATCGAGGGCGGTGTGCATGTCCTCGAAGGTGAGACCGAGCTGCACCATGGCGAACGCGACTTCCGGTTGCAGACCGACGATCACCGTTTCGGCGCCGCGCAGCTGCGTCATGTGCGCGATGGTACGCAACGATCTCGCGGCGAACGAATCCATCACGTCGATCGCGGTGACATCGACGATGATGCCGTGTGCCCGGTATTTGCTGACCTGTTTCATCAGGTCGTCCTGCAGGCGCTCGGTATCGGCGTCCGTCAGCGCCGACTGCACCGACGCGATGAGATACGTCCCTTGTTTGAGAATCGGAACCGGCATGTGGCGCGCCCGATCAGCGGCCGTCGCGTTCGGTGACCCGTTCGGTCACGCGGGAAACCTCGTAGCCCAGCAGCCGTTCCGCTTCTTCGATACCGCCCTGCAGGTCGCCGACCGCGTTCATCTTCGACAGATCCAGGCCGATGGTGACCAGGGTGAGCGCGATCTCCGAGGACAACCCGGTGATGATCACGTTCGCGCCCATCAGGCCGGACGCGTCGACGGTCTGCACCAGATGGTTGGCCACGGTGGAGTCGATCTGGGGCACACCGGTGATGTCGATGACGACGACCTTCGCGCGGTTGGCCCGGATGGCGCGCAGCAACTGCTCGGTGAGCTGGCGGGCGCGCTGACTGTCCAGCACGCCGATGATGGGCAGGATCAACAGCTGTTCGCGTACCTGCAGCACCGGCGTGGACAGCTCGCGAATGGCTTCCTGCTGCTGCCGGATGACGCGCTCGCGCTCCTGGACGAAGGACACGGTCACGGTGTTGGCGATGCGGTTGGCGGCCGGTTCGTAGGCGTCGAGCACCTTGTTGAGGAGTTCGAAGTCCGACTGGTACTTCTCGAAAAGGCTGCGTGCGAGCACGTCGCGCAGCAGAAGCACGATGCCGATGACCTCGTCGGTCTCGACGCCTCTCGGGATGATGCGTTCGGACAGGTCCCGCGCGTACGCCTGCAGCGCTTCGACGCTACCGGTCTCGAGCACGTCGACGTAGCCGTCGTAGATCGAGGTCGCCTCGGAGAAGATCTCCTCCGGGGTCATGGCGGTGAGCAGTTGGGCGTCGGCGATGCGGCGGGCCCACTCTTCACGCAGCGCGGTGCGGTTCTGGCGCAGGTGCTCGACGAGTTGCGGGAGCAATTGATCGATCGGTCCCGCGGTCAGGGAATCCGCCGAAAGGCTCATGGACACCTCGGACATGGACTCCTGCCCCTTTCGACGGTTCAGTCGGGATCTGTGTGCATTCGGCGCGTGCCGATTCCGAGCCTAGTCATACCCCACCCGAGTCGCCGACGAAACCTGCCGGTTGTTCGCCTGATGTTCGAGTGCGGGAGTGCCTCACGGCACCGTAGCGAATCCGCGTTCCAGCGCTGCGAGCGCCTCGTCCAAATACACCGTGAGGTCCGCGTCCGCGCGGGTCAGCCAGGCGTCGAACGCGGCGCGCGCCGCCGCCAGCGTGGTCCGGCCGACGGCGAGCGGGATGAGCCCGTCCTCGGGTTCGCCGAGCCGGCTCGCAGCGAACGCGCTCACGGCGCGCTCCCAGGCGTCGTAGTGCGCGCCCGCGGTGGCGGCCAGCGCGGGGATGTTCGCGACCAACTGCATCCGGGTGCGCAGTTCCGGAACGTCCTCGGCGCGATACTTGTTGGCTTCGACCACGACTCGGCGCACCGCGGTCATCATCGGAACGTCGTCAGGCACCGTCGCGAACGCGGCGCGCAGTGCGGCGACCTCATCGTCGAACTGCGACCAGAGCACCTCCGCCTTGGTGGGGAAGTACCGGAAGAAAGTGCGTCCACTGATGCCGGCGGCGACGGCGATCTGCTCGACGGTGGTCTCGTCGAAGCCCTGTTCGCTGAACAGTCGCATCGCGATCAGTTCGAGTTCGCGTTTGGTGGTGCCGCGTGGGCGGCCGCGCCTGGCCCGGTTCTCCAGCATTGTTCGATTGTGCTCGGCCGCCACGGCCCTTGATTTTGTCAGTGACTGACGATAATCTCGCCGCATGTTGGCGGATCTCACCTGGCCCGAGGCGGGCGTGCGCGCCACCGCGGGTGCGATCCTTGCCGTCGCGGTCGGCGCGACCGAGCAACACGGCCCGCATCTGCCGCTGTCCACCGACACCGACATCGCCGCGGCATTGTGCGCCCGGCTGGCCGCGGCGCGCGCGGACGTGCTCGCCGCACCGGCGATCCCGTACGGCGCCAGCGGCGAGCACGCGGGCTTTCCCGGCACGCTGTCGATCGGGCAGGCGGCGCTGGAACTGCTGGTGGTCGAGCTGTGCCGCTCGGCGACCGAAGCCTTCGAGCGGATCCTGCTGGTCAACTGGCACGGCGGCAACATCGAACCGCTGCGCCGGGCCGAGGATCTGCTGCGCGCCGAATCGCGTGACGTGCGCGTGTACCTGCCGCGCTTCGACGGCGACCCGCACGCGGGCCGGTCGGAGACGGCGCTGCAACTGGCCCTCGCGCCCGAGCGAGTGCACGCCGACCGCGCCGCGGCCGGGGACACCCGCCCGCTGGCCGAACTGCTGCCGCTGCTGCGTAGCGGCGGAGTGCGCGCGGTCAGCGCCAACGGCGTGCTCGGCGACCCGGCGGGCGCGACCGCCGCCGAGGGCGCGGCACTGCTCGATCACCTGAGCACCGACCTGCTCGACCGAACCCGGCACTGGTGGCCGGAGAACTCCCCGGAAAGGACCGCAACATGAACCCGTGGTTCGAGACCGTCGCCGAAGCGCAGCGGCGGGCGAAGAAGCGCCTGCCGAAATCGGTGTACGGCGCGTTGATCGCAGGCTCCGAGCGCGGCCAGACCATCGAGGACAATCAGCGGGCGTTCACCGAACTGGGTTTCGCGCCGCACGTGGCCGGGCCGATCGGCGCGCGCGACCAGTCCACGACCGTACTGGGGCAACAGCTTTCGATGCCGGTGCTGATCTCGCCGACCGGTGTGCAGGCGGTGCATCCCGACGGTGAGGTCGCCGTCGCCAGGGCGGCCGCGGCGCGCGGCATCGCCATGGGCCTGAGTTCGTTCGCCAGCAAGCCGATCGAACAAGTGATCGCGGCCAACCCGACGACCTTCTTCCAGTTGTACTGGTGTGGCGGCAAGGACGCGATCCAGCAGCGGATGGACCGGGCAAAGCGGGCCGGCGCGGTCGGGTTGATCCTGACGCTGGACTGGTCGTTCTCGCACGGGCGGGACTGGGGCAGCCCGGTCATCCCGGAGAAGCTGGACCTGCGCACGATGCTGAAGTTCGCGCCGCAGACCCTGGCGCGTCCCCGGTGGCTGGCGACCTATGCGCGGTCGGGCAGCATTCCGGATCTCACCGCGCCCAACATGGCCATCGGCGACGCGCCCGCGCCGGGTTTCTTCGGCGCCTACGGCGAATGGATGGGCACGCCCGCGCCGGACTGGGCCGATGTGCGCTGGATCTGCGAGCAGTGGGAAGGCCCGGTGCTGCTCAAGGGCGTCATGCGGGTGGACGACGCGCTGCGTGCGGTCGACGCGGGTGTGGCGGCGATCTCGGTGTCCAACCACGGCGGCAACAATCTCGACGGCACCCCCGCCGCGATCCGCGCGCTGCCGGTGCTGGCGGACGCGGTGGGCGCGCAGATCGAGGTGCTGCTCGACGGCGGCATCCGGCGCGGCAGCGACGTGGTGAAGGCCGTGGCGCTGGGTGCGCGGGCGGTCATGATCGGGCGCGCCTATCTCTGGGGTCTGGCCGCGAACGGGCAGGCCGGCGTGGAGAACGTGCTGGACATCCTGCGCGGCGGCATCGATTCCGCGCTGCTGGGTCTGCGCAAGACGAGCGTCGGCGATCTGGACCGCTCGGACGTGGTGGTGCCCGCCGGGTTCGAGCGAGCGCTCGGGCTGCCCGAAAACCGCTCCGCGGCAAGCGGTCCGGCGGACCACGCGGCCACGCCCGCCTGAGCGGTCAGTTCTCGGCCGCCGCCCGCCGGTGGTGCGCGAGCAAGGTGTCGTAGATGTCGGCCAGGGCGGCGAGCTGCTGACGATCGAGGATGTCGATCATGTGCCTGCGCACGCTCTGCACGTGCGCGGGCGCGGCGTCGGTGAGCACATCGGCGCCGAACGGGGTGAGCTTGGCGGCGGTGCGGCGGGCGTCGTCGGGGATCGGCTCACGGACGACCAGCTCCCGTTTCTCCATCCGGGTGATCTGGTGGGAGAGCCTGCTCTGCGACCACTCGAGCTTGGCCGCCAGATCGGCGAAGGTGAGCCGGTGGTCCGGCGAGTCGGCCAGATAGGCCAGCACCGAGTATTCGACGTAGGTGAGGTTGGACTCCTTGGTGGAATCCCGCCCGACCGCCGCGGCGATGAGGTCGCGGGTGCGCACGAAACCCAGCCAGGCGCGCATCTCGACGTCATCGAGCCATTGGGGATCGGTCACGACAGCGCTCCAAACTCCGATTTGTCCCAAGATCGTTCCGTGTCGCGATGTGCGGCGCGGAACGGTCCGCGCGCGGCCGGACTCGGCCGCCCGAACGCTTTCTCAGAGATGAGAGGTAGCATCACCGGGGTTGAACGTGCAACCTTTGCTGGCCAACTGTCCGAGATAGGGTTGCCTAACCAGCAGGGGCGTGCGCGGCGGTGACTAGGCTCGCTGTGCTCGTGACCAGCCCGGCCGTTCGCGGTGTTCGGGCCCGTTCGAAGGAGTGCGACTGGTGACCGCGCCGGAGTTCCGTTATTCAGACCTGCTGCCCATCGGCGCGGACGATACCCCCTACCGGTTGCTCACGACGGAGGGCGTCAGCACGTTCGAGCACAACGGGCGCACCTTCTTGCAGGTCGCCCCGGAGGCGCTGCGGCTGCTCACCGAAACGGCGATGCACGACATCAGTCACTTCCTGCGTCCGGCGCATCTGGGCCAGTTGCGCAAGATCATCGACGACCCCGAGTCCAGCGGCAACGACCGCTTCGTCGCGCTGGATCTGCTCAAGAACGTCAACATCTCCGCGGGCGGCGTCCTGCCGATGTGCCAGGACACCGGCACCGCGATCGTGATGGGCAAGAAGTCCGAGGGCGTGCTGACCGGCGCCGACGACGCGGAATGGATCAGCAGGGGCGTGTTCGACGCCTACACCAAGTTGAATCTGCGGTACTCGCAGCTGGCGCCGATCACCATGTGGGAGGAGAAGAACACCGGTTCGAACCTGCCCGCGCAGATCGAGCTGTACTCCACCGCGGGCGATCCGGCGAACCCCGCCTACAAGTTCCTGTTCATGGCCAAGGGCGGCGGGTCGGCGAACAAGTCGTTCCTGTACCAGGAGACCAAAGCCGTCCTGAACCCCGCGCGGATGCTGGAGTTCCTCGACGAGAAGATCCGCTCGCTCGGCACCGCGGCTTGCCCGCCGTACCACCTCGCTGTCGTGATCGGCGGCACCAGCGCCGAGTTCGCTTTGAAAACGGCGAAATACGCCTCCGCGCACTACCTCGACAACCTGCCCACCGAGGGCTCGCTGTCGGCGCACGCCTTCCGTGATCTGGAACTGGAGGAAGAGGTCTTCAAGCTGACCCAGTCCTTCGGTATCGGCGCCCAGTTCGGCGGCAAGTACTTCTGCCACGACGTGCGGGTCGTGCGCCTGCCCCGGCACGGCGCCAGCTGCCCGGTCGCCATCGCGGTGTCCTGCTCGGCCGACCGGCAGGCGCTGGCCAAGATCACCGCCGAGGGTGTGTTCCTGGAGCAGCTCGAGCGCGAGCCCGCGCAGTACCTGCCCGAGCAGACCGACGCGATCCTCGGTGGCGACGTGGTGCGCGTGGACCTGAACCGGCCGATGGACGAGATCCGTGCCGAATTGTCCAAATATCCGGTGAAGACCAGGCTTTCGCTGACCGGTCCGCTGGTCGTCGCCCGGGACATCGCGCACGCCAAGATCAAGGAGCGGCTCGACGCGGGCGAGCCGATGCCGGACTATCTGCGCGACATGGCCGTCTACTACGCGGGCCCGGCCAAGACGCCGGAGGGTTACGCGTCCGGCTCGTTCGGCCCGACCACCGCGGGCCGGATGGACTCCTACGTCGACCAGTTCCAGGCGGCGGGCGGCTCGTTCGTCATGCTCGCCAAGGGCAACCGTTCCGCGCAGGTCACCAAGGCGTGCAAGGAACACGGCGGCTTCTATCTCGGTTCGATCGGCGGGCCCGCGGCGCGGCTGGCGCTGGACTGCATCAAGTCGGTCGAGGTGCTCGAATACCCCGAACTGGGCATGGAAGCCGTCTGGAAGATCGAGGTCGAGGACTTCCCGGCGTTCATCGTCGTCGACGACAAGGGCAACGACTTCTTCGCCGAAACGCAGAAGCCGATCGCGCTGCGCGTGCGCACCCGCTCCAAAGAGCGCGTCTGAGTCGTTCTCCGGGCCTGCCTCGGCAGGCCCGGACACGACGATGTCACCCCGATCACCGGGGCGGTGGTGCGGTCGCAGCGGGCACGCTTAGCGAAGAACTTCGTCGATTTCCGCACCGATGCAGGTCGAGGAGAGCTATGAGCACGTCCAGGCCAGTACCGACGGCGTTGTGTATCACCGAGTCGGCCGCCTCCCGGTTGGCCGATCGCGCTGCCCGTGAGGGAACCAGCTGTACCACACTGCTCGATCGGCTGATCCACGAAGGCGTCGACCAGCTCGACCACCCCGGAATCGTTTTCCGCGGTCCGCTGCACGACCGGCGCGCCGCGCTGACGGCCGGTCCGGAGGTTTGGGAAGTCGTTGCGCGCCTGCGCGAATTGGACGGACCGCTGGAACGCCGGATCGCCGTGCTCAGCGCCAAATCGGACCTGCACGCGAGCAAGATCAGGCTGGCGCTCGCGTATGCCCGCGCACACGGCGGCGAGATCCTGGAGCGGATCGCGCGCAACAGGGAAGCGGCGGAGTCGATTCGCCGGGCAGGTGTGCGGATGACCGCGCCGCCGTCGCGTCCGAGCGCGCTGGGCGGCCCGCCGGGAGTGTGGCCGGTCCGTATCGTCTGATGCGGCCGATCTTCACATGACTGGGGAGGGAATGTGAAATTCCCGACATCTGTGGATGATTCACCCGATTCACGGGCGGCTGGCGGCGCGAGCCACGGCCGCCCGCGGTGTGTCTACGGCTCGAAATGGTTCGCCGCGCCCGGATCGCGGGGATTCGCGGAATATGTCCGTGCTGATGTCTTGGTCCGGGTATGCCTGACATACCGGCCGAAAGGGACACATCGCCTCGCGAAAGTTTCTCGCGGAGGCTCGATCTCATCCCTCCGGTTGTCCACGACAGGGCACAAATCACCCAAAAGTCGCTTATCGGCGACCAATTCGCGATTGGTAGCAGGTTGAATGCCGTAGTGATCCACAACACATCCACAGATTGTGGACATCACTCGTTCCAGGATGGGCGAAATGTTTGCCGCAAGAGGGCAATTGGCCGCATAACGGACATAGCAGATGGACATTATCCCAAGTTGTGGAGTTTTCTGTGGAATTCGCTGACTGTTGTCCACACGTGCAGTGCGCTGCATGTGGAGTAGTGCGCTAGTTGGATGCCCCGGCTGAAGTCGATCTTGTGTCTCACAACACGCCGAGGCGGAAGCGGACGTTTTGTCCGCCCACGCACCGTTCGAAGCCGGAATGAACTTGTTCGCCTACCCTGAACCGTACGACTATGGCAGTAGATCGATATCTGCTTCATCGGTCGGACACAGGGGGGTGAAGTGTCGGAATTGCGGCGCGAAGACCGAGTTCGGTATCGCGATCTGGTCGCTCTACTGCGGCGGCACGCAAGGGAAGTCGGTGCCGGTGCCGTGCTGCTGTTGGCGGGTACCGGCGCGGGCCTCGTGCAGCCTTGGGTGACCATGCGGATCATCGACGCGGTAGCCGGTCGGCACGCGATAGCCGGGCTCGTGGCATTGCTCATCGTGGTGTTCGTCGCACAGGCGCTATTCGAGACCTGCGGCGACTTTCTCGTATCGCGCACCAGCGAACGAGTGGTATTCGATCTGCGTGCGCGTGTCGTCGAGCGCTTGCTGCGGGTGCGAATGCCGGCACTGGACCGTATGCGGATCGGGGATCTGACATCCAGACTGGGCGCCGATACCTCGGCGATGCGCGAGCACGCGGTGACGAGCGTGGTGCAGTTGGGAATATCGGTGGTCTCGGCGATCACGGCGTTGGCGGCCATGGTCTGGCTCAGTCCGTTCATGACCGTGGTGACCCTGGTCACCATCGCCACGGCAGGATTGCTGGTGGCGGTTGCTCTGGCGGGGATCAGAACCGCCTCGGAGAGCGCGCAGACCGGTGTCGGAGAACTCGCCGCCGACACCGAACGAGCCCTGAGTTCACTGCGAACGGTGCGCGCGAATTCGGCTGAGGACCGGGAAGCGGCTCGCCTCACCGCGAAGGCGGCCGAGGCGTTGCACAGCGGTGTCCGCGCCGCGCGCATGGAGGCGATCATCCGCCCGGCGAGTTCGGCGGCGGTCAATGGGTCGTTCCTCGCTCTGCTGCTGATCGGTGGTATTCGCGTGGCAGGCGATCGGATGGAAGTCGGTGAACTGGTCGGGTTCTTGCTGTACGCCACATTTCTGGCCACACCGCTCGCCGGCGCCATCTCGCTGCTGGGATCGATACAGAAAGGGATGGGTGCGTTCCAGCGCGTCGCCGAAGCGCTTCGGGTCGCCGTCGAAGACGACACCGGTACCGAGGATCCCGCCCCGCTGACCGGTCTCGGGAAAGTGGTGCACGATGGGCGGCGCAGACCGGCCACGGTAGAACTCCGTACGCTCACCTTTTCCTATGAGTCGTCCCGCCGAGCGCTCGACGAAGTGTCTTTCACGGTGCCGGGTGGCGAACAAGTCGCGTTGGTCGGTCGATCCGGCAGTGGTAAAAGCACGGTGTTGTCCCTGATCGAGCGTTTCTATGAGCCCGATGGTGGTGTGATCCTCCTCGATGGTCACGACGTGTCTCGCCTCCATCTGCCTCCCTATCGGCGTCGTATCGCCTTCGTGGAGCAAGGCGCTCCGATCCTGCACGGTTCGGTGCGGGAGAACCTCACCTACGCTCATCCGCACGCCACCCAGCGGCAGGTCGAGCGCGCGGTCGAGCTCGCTGGTTTCGAGGATGTCCTCGCCCGGCTCGACGGCGGCATGGACGCGCAGGTCGGCGAGCACGGACAGTCCCTGTCGGGCGGCGAGCGGCAGCGTTTGGCGATCGCGCGCGCGTTGCTGACCGAGCCCGACCTGCTTCTGCTGGACGAACCGACGTCGAACCTGGACCCGATCAGCGAGGCGGCTGTCTTGCGGACGTTGCGCGAACTGCGCGGACGTTGCACCGTTCTCGTGGCCGCCCACCGGTATTCGACGATTCGGGACGTGGACAGTGTCGTGGTGCTCGACGGCGGACGTGTGGAAGCGATCGGAACCCATGACGAGCTGATGGCCTCGAGCGAGTACTACCGCGAGCTCGCGAAGGACACGATCACCGCATCCGCGTGAAGCTCCCGCACCGCCCGGGCTGCCGAGCCGGCTCCGGTGCGGCGGCGACCTGCCTCCTGCCGTGCGCCGGTCACCGCGAAAGTCCTGCGCCGGTAGCGCGGGAGCGCGTTGCGATCGGGGCATATCCGGCATAGGTGATCGCAAGCGATAGCATCGGCGCATGGTGTTCGGGAATGCTGGGCGGAGTCGGGTGGCGGCGGGACTATCGGTGGCAGTGCTTCCGGCGCTGGTCGCGGTCGGTTTTTCGGCGGGGGAGGCGCAGGCCGACATGGCAGTCGCCATCGAGCAGCGCGAGTCGGTGGGTTCGGCGACGGGGACCGAAGGGCTCGATCCCAAGCTGGCGCTGGCCTACACCTTGGCCGAACGCGAGGCGCACGCGCAGGGGGTGCCGCTGTCCATCACGTCCGGGTACCGGACGCCCGCCGAGCAGCAGGCGCTGTGGGAGGACGGTGTGGCGACCTACGGGCCGGACAACGCGCGCCGCTGGGTCCTGCCGCCGGAGGAGTCCACCCACGTGTCCGGAGACGCCATCGATGTCGGTCCGCAACAGGGCGCGCGGTGGCTCGAAACGAACGGCTACCGATGGGGGCTCTGCCGCTCGTTCGAGAACGAGTACTGGCATTTCGAGCTGCAGACCGCGCCGGGCGCACCGTGCCCGCCCATGCTCCCCGACGCCAGCGTGCGGTGATCGGGCCGAACACTCAGCCGTCAGCCGTGGGTTCGTATCAGCGCGTGGTGCCCGCCACCCCTGTACGCGCGAAGTGTGGAGTTCGAGCCGGCGCGGCGCGTTGCCGATAGGTCTGCACCGCAGCGTCTTCCACCCAACGATCGTCGAGTCACGGTGTGAAGTACCGCTCGTATGGCTGAAGTCCAATCAATCGCCCGTCGGGGTCGAAGCAAGCGGCACGTAGATAACGCCAAGCCTCCGAGGTCGCGAAATGCAGTCGGTTTTCGAATCGCGACCACGCGGCCGACTCGTTCTCGGGCAGCACGACTATTCGGAGAAGTTCGACGCCGTCGAGATCTCGGACACTGACGAACCCGTCGCCCTCACTCGCGAGAAGTCGTGTCCTGTCCAGGGACCACGCCAGCGCTTCGATGCGCTGATCACTGCCCTGGATTGCCTCGAGTGGGTCGCCGGTGTTCGCGTCCCACACCCGGGCCGGGCTGTTCTCACCCCGAGTGAGAAGTTTGGTTCCGTCGGGCGACCATGCCACGGCGGAGATCGGACCGCCATGCGGACTGAAGGTGACCAGTGGTTCGTTACCCCTGCTGTCCCATACTGTGGCAGTCCCCTCCCTGCTGCCGACAAGGTAACGGGTACTGTCCGGGGCCCACTCCATGGCTGATATAGAGCCGGTCTGATAATTCCATACCAACCGTCGCACCAATGTTCCTGTACCCGCGTTCCAGATGGTGGCGGTCCCCTCGCTGTCCCCAGTGAGGAGGCGGGTACCATCCGAGGACCAGCTCACCGCGGATATCGGGCTGCTGTGGCTGGTCAGATTGCGAACAATCGCGCCGCTCTGGGCATCCCAGATGGTGGCGGTCCCTTCGCTGTCCCCGGTGAGAAGCCGGGTGCTGTCCGGTGACCACGTCGCTGCGGATATCGGGGTGGTGTGGCTGGTCAGATTCACCAAAGGGACGCCGGTGTCGGCGTTGCGCACGCTGACGGTTCCTTCGCTGGTTCGGATCAGAAGCCGGGTGCTGTCCGGTGACCACGTTGCTGCGGATATCGGGGTGGTGTGGCTGGTCAGATTCACCAAAGGGATACCCGTGTCGGCGTTGCGCACGCTGACGGTTCCTTCGCTGGTTCGGATCAAGAGCCGGGTGCTGTCCGGTGACCACCCCGCGGCTACGACACCGCTCCAGCGATACCGAGATCTCGCCAGCGGCTCACTGGTCTCCGCATCCCACACCTGAATGGCCCCGTCACCACTTCCCGTGACCAGCCTGGTCCCGTCTGGTGACCAGGCCATGGCCGGCTCGGCGGCACGACGGAAGTCGAACGCCATGACCTGTGTCCGATAGTTCGTTTTCGAATCCCAAATCAATACGGAACCATCCCGGTTGCCGATGAGGAGACGACTGCCGTCCGGTAACCAAGCGGCCGCCCCCACACCGCTGTCGTGGCTGTTGGGCGGGGTGCGCAACTGTACGCCGCTGTCGGCATCCCAGAGTCGGACGACACTGTTGCTTCCTCCCGTCAGGAGTTGCCGACCATCCGGCGACCATGCAACTGCTGAAATAGATCCGATGTTTCGGGTCAACGTCAGTAATGGCGCCCCGTCGTCGGCGTTCCAAGTTCGCGCTGTTCCCTCGAGATTGCCGGTGAGAAAACGCTTTCCATCCGGCGACCACGCCAGCGCTTGAACCCTGCTGCCCTGCCGGTTGGCAGGAGCCGGCAGCTTCGCACCGTTACGGGCGTTCCAAACCTGTATGGCGCCCTTGCTGTCGCCCGTGAGGATTCTGGCTCCGTCCGGCGCCCACGCCACGGCTGAGACGGAGCCGGCGTGTGGGGTCAGGACCAGCAGCAAAGAGCCGGTACCACTGTCCCAGATCCGTGCTGTCCCTTCGCTGTCGCCGGTCAGAATGCGAGTACCGTCCGGCGACCACGTAACGGACGAAACCTTGCCGAACGGTATGCGGAAGGTGGAGAGCGGCTCACCGGTATCGGCATCCCAAATCCGTATCGCGCCATTGGCGTCACCGCTGAGCAGTCGAGCTCCGTCAGGAGCCCACGCTACCGCGCCAGGGCTGAAGCCGCCCGCTCGGACCAGAGAGGAAGTGAGAGTCTGTCTATGGGACGGAGGCGGATCCGGCAACGCGGCGTCGTCACCTACATGGCGAAGGCCACGAAGATCAGCACCCGAGAGATCAGCGTAGGTGAATGTGCAGTGGTGCAGGAAACCCCCGACGATCTGTGCTCGCGAGAGGTCGCAGTGTTCGAAGCGACAGCCGTGCGCGGTAGCCCTGTCCAGCCGAACCGCCGTCAGATCGGCGTGTGAAAAATCGACGAAGTCGATGCGAGAATCTCGCAAATCAGCCGTCGACAACCTGGCGCCAGTGAGATCGATAGGGTTCTGCTCAGTCCCGCAGATCTCCCAGTACCGCAACGCCGCACCGCTCAAATCCATGCCGGTGGTTCTCGGCGCGGGCAGGTTGTGCTTCGCGGCATGTAACGCGTAGCGCAGCAGTAATTCGCTGGCGCGCCGTTTGTAAGTGATACGCCAACCGGAAAGTGTATCCAGCAAAGTCTCGCGATCCTGATGGTCGTGAATCAATTGGCCCAAGAAATCCAGGGTTTCGTCGCTGGGTTCGAGGCTCCAGTCGTCCATTCGACGATGCTCGATGGCGTCGAGGAGAAATCGGGCTACAAAAAATTCTTGGAACGAGGTGTGCGCGAAACGAAACCCTTTGGTTTGTGTGCCGTTGTAGGTATCCTGACGGACCAGGAACGTCGCCGTGCGCAAGTCTTCTTCGAGTACGTCCGGGTGGACTCGGCCGTACCTCCGATGAAGAGCTTGATCTGCCTCCAGTTGCTCGTGCAGCCAGTCCTCGATGACTCCGATATCGAGGATCCGGTCGTTCCTCTGCCACATCCACGCCGCCAGCCGAGCCGTGAGTGCCAGTTTGTCCCGGGCTCGGAGTTGCTCTTTGCCTCCATCCCGCTCTACCCAGGTTTCTACAACCCTCTGATAGATATCGGCGGCGTGTGTAGGTTCACCCTTGAGCCGGCGCTGCTCGATGAACGATACCTGCTGAGCTACGAGCTTCAATGTCACAGGTCTGCTCGTCAGGTCACTCAAATCGTGCAGACTTGCCAGCATTTCGTAGACCTGCCCCGAGTCGCGATCCGGGACAGCGCGCGCCAGATAGGCGCGAACCTGATCTTCCGTGAAGGGAAGCAGTAGCAACGCCTCGAAGTCACCGCGATCCGCTGTTTCGCGATGCTGGCCGAGGAAATGGCCATACTGTTCTGCAACCGACCGAAAATAGTGCGTTCTGCATGACAGCAGTATCTTTGTGTCTCTGCCTGCAACCGGATCCCGCTCCTTTCCTGGTGGACGCAGAGACAAAAGCTCTCTGGTGAATACATTTCCGTCGCTACGATTCAGATGAACCAGCGCTTCGTCCAACCCGTCGATGATGAAAAGCGCGGGATTGCGTTTCGATCGGTCCAGCAAGTCGTTCGTGGTCGGACGGCCGGATTCGCCGGCGCTCCAGCCTCGCGCTATACATTCGTCGAGTATTTCTTGCAGAGTGGGAACCATTTCGCGTTGCCGCAATCTGCTCACGTGGCGCAGATCGAAGTACATGGGTTCCGGCAAACCCAATTCCCCGCCTTCCCGTCTGCGGTGCAGCTCACGGACGACGGCTTGGCAAGTTATCGTTTTCCCGGTGCCATACTCACCCAACACCGCGGCGAGCGGCGCAGCGCCTGCTCGTGCCCACTCGACGAGATGTTCTACCGCGTCGACTCGCGAACCACCCTGCGGTATCGCCGCGTCCGGATCGCCAGGAAGGCGACCGGGCCGTCCATAAAGTGGTTCGAAATACTTGACGGCGTCGAGATCTAACAATTGTGGCCGAGCTCGTCGTTGTTCCCCCACGATTTCCGGCGCGGAGCTACCACGTCGTTCGAGAACCTGGTGGATACTGTCGCGGAGCGCCTCTACCCAGGCATTCTTCGCTCGCTCCCCCCGCATGCTGTCGAACGATCGGCCATCGGGTCGGAATATCTGGCGCCCCTCGAGGCCTTTCAGATCCACCATGTCGAGATCGAATTCTTCGAGCAGCACCGGCACGGCCGCGTGACGGGAGACGAAGTCGGGCAGCTCGTACTGGTGAATATATTCGCTATTCAAGAAGTGATGACTGACGGCGAATATTCCGATATCCCCTTGCGCGATCGCCGCCAACACGCGTTGGTGCCAATCATCTCCAGGAAGAAGGCTTTCGGATGCGAAATCCCAGAATTCGAACTGGTAGGTGCGATCGATAGACGCGAACTCGCGCAGCCTCGTCCATAATTCGGCGGCCTTGGTCGCATCTTTTGCGTTATAACTCAAGAAAACGCGGACCAACGGCTTGCCGTTCCGCTGCACCGTCGCGACCTGGTGGCCGACAAAAGTCTCACCGACCGTCCCCAATTCGGTCAATCGCGGTTCGGATTCTGTCACCCGCTCCGCTGAGAATCCGACACGACGAGAGCCGGACAACTGTTTTGCTCCGATGATCTCCAGGGTCACATCGGCGCCGCACGCACCTACGCTCTTGGCGACTTGGTCGAGAGTCCTATGTTTGACCGCATAGTTACCGCCCGGCAAAAGTACTTCCAGCGCTTCCTCGACGGTGATCTCGATGCGGTCGGCCATATGGACGGCGAGTTGGATCGCCCTCCGTAGGTCCTGGTTACCCTCCCAGCCGTGAACCGTACGCAATCTCGTCTCGGCGATGATGGGAGGAATCCGCATTCGGCTGCCCTGTGTCTTTCGTGTCGCTGGGTTGCTTCGTTCAAGGTACTTGACGATCGGAGCTGCGCAAGGGTCGTATGTCTTGCTAATCAACTGCGGCGCAACACAACTCGATCCATGTCTCGAATGCAGCGACACCGACGACGCGACGAACGAAATGATCCGCCGATGACGGCGGCATGCGGCCAGGCCGAAAAATTTCGGGGGCGAACGCCTGCGTTCAACGGCAATTTGTCGCCTGATGCGAAATTCCGCTTCGAAGGTGTGATCGGAGGAGCTGGAGGACTTGGAGGCCCTAGTACTCCAACCGGAATTTGGGAGCGATGAAGGTGCCGGACCAGAGCGGAGACCGCCTGATCATGTCGTATTCGCGCCCGACGCAGTCACACCAGCGCTGATCCCGACTCGGGCCATGACACGACTTTCGGCTGGAGTACTAGATCACCGGCGTGAGTTCCAGCCCGCCCTCGATCGTGGTGGGAAGCCTGCGCCGATCGGGGGAGCCGAGCGCGGCGGTGAGATCCGTTCCGTCGTGTTCGGCGAGCAGGTCGCCGCTGTCCCACACCAGCAGTGTCGCGCTGACGGTGTTCTCGGCCGCCGAGTGCGCCAAGTCGTAGTGTGCGCACGCCGGGACGTGCGGATAGGTGATCCACAGGTCGTAGCCGGTCATGAACAGATCGAGGTCGAATTGCACACTCAGTCCGAGCAATTCGCTGCGGCCGTTGTCGTCGACGCCCGCGAACGCCTCGTCCAGGGCCAGTAGGCGCGGGGCCTGCGGGTCGGCGGAATCGAGCATGACGTGCGCCGCGGCGAACAGCGGCAGGTGCAGCGACACCGACTGCTCGCCGCCGGACAGCGCGCTGTGCCTGGCCACGGTGAGCTTGTCCTCGCTGCCGTCGGCGGAGATCAAAGTGAACGAGAACACCCGCCAGGTGCGATAATCCAGGGTCGCGGCCAGGATCTCGGGGTAGGAGCGTTCCGGGTGCGCCGCCCGCGCCGCCCTGATCTCGGAGGCGAAGTGCGCCCGGATCGCCGCGAGATCCTCCGCCGTCAGCGCCGACGCGTCCCGGTCGAGCAGCTTGCACATCGCCCGCGCCGCGTCGGACAGGCTGTCGGCCAGCACCCAGTGCACGCCGATGGTGTTGCCCGAGGACATCCGCCGCTGCTTCATCTCCGCGCCCATCCTGGCGATGAGATCGCGCGCGTCGCTGGTGCGTTCGTGGATCTGCTGGGCCAGGCCGGTCAACAGGGCATCCTCCAGGATGCGGCGCTCGGCGTCGGTGAGCAGCAGTTCCTGATCCCGCCGGGCGGCGTCGACGCGGGCGGCGAAGTCGGCCAGCGCGGAAGCCCCGTGTTCGTCGTGCACCTGGACGACGGTGAGGCCGTCGGCGGCGTCCCATTGCAACCGGTAATCGCGGCCCGAGCCGGCCAACGCCGCGTCGAACTCCTGCAACGCCCCGGTCACCGCCGTGCGGGTGGACTTGCGCGTCGCCTCGCTCACACGCACCGCTGCCGTGGCCGCCGAGAGGCTGTCGAACAGCGCGGCGACTTCGTCCGGCAGCACCCGCGGTGATGCCTCCGGCCCCGCCGTCGCGATCCGGTACAGCAGTTGCTCGGGCGTCGACCACGCGGCGTCGCTGCTGGGCCAGCGTCCGTCGGCGGGGGCGCCGAGCAGCGTGAGCAGATCCGGCTGAGCGTATGGCGCGAGGGCTTTCACCTCCGCCAGCACCTCGGTCAGCGCGGTGGCCAGCGACTCGTGCGCGGTACGGTAGGCGGCTTCGGCGTCGCCGACCGCCTCGATGGCCTGGTTGGCTGCCTTGCGCGCGGCCTTCTGCTCGACCTTGGTCGCCTCGATCCGCTGCCGGGCCTGCTCCAATTCGCGGTCGATGTCGGCCGCGCCTGCGCCGAGGGCATCGCGCAGGGTCTCGAGTTTGCGCAATTGCTCCTGGTATCCGGTGCGCGCGGCCTCGGCCTCTTCCGCGAACGCCTCGGCCAGGTCGGTGGCTTCGGTCAAGCGGTCGTCGGCTTCGCGTTCGCGCTCTCGTTCCCGCTCGTGGTCGCCGCGCAACCGCAACAATCCCGTGCCGGTGTTCTCGAAGTGCCGGATGGCGGCGGCGAGGGCGTCGATCTCGCGCGCCGTGCGCGGTGTGCGGTGTGCGGTGGCGGCGGCGCGCAGTTTCTTCTCCGCGGCGGACACGTCCGCGACCGCCTGGTCGAGTTCGCGCTCGGCGTGGGCGGCGGCCTCCGCACGCGACCGCAGCACGCCCGCGGCCTCGGACACCGCGCGCAGCGCCGTGGTCACCGCGGCCGGACGCGGAAGCGCTTTGGCGGCGGCGGAGATTCGCGCGAGTTCGGCGGTGGCGGCGGCCTCCCGCTGTCCGGCGGCGCTCCGGTCCGCCTCGGCGGCCGCCACGGCCGCGGTCAACTCGGCCGAGCGGAGCTCGCGGCGTCTGGCTCGCGCGGTGGCGCCGATGAATTCCGCGTCGGTCTTGCGGTGGCGGCCGATCTGCACGCCTTGCCGGAACGCGCCGTTCGCTCCGATCGTCACCGCGCCGCTCGGCTCGCCCGCGTCCTCGTGCAGGGCGATGGAAGCGAGCACATCGGCCACGACCTGCCGCGGCACCGTCAGCGTGTCCGAATCGTCTTCCACGATAAGCACGTCGGCGAGCGTGCGACCGGCCGGGCGGTCCGATGCGGGCAGCGGCAGCAGGAACTGATCGGATTCGTAGTTCGGCGGCAGCTCGCCTTCCGGGCACACCCAGGCGTCCAGCAGATTCGCGGCGTGCAGCGCGGCCTCGATGCCCGCGGCGGTCTCGGGCGGCACGTCGTCGGCGAAGCGCACCAGCCGCCACAGTGCGGCGCCGGACCGGTCACCGGTCCGGCCGGAGCGGCCCGCGAATACCGGTGGCGCGTCGTCGCGCCGGGCCGCGACCCGCTCGAGTTCGGCGGTCAGCTCCTCGACGTGTGCCGTGGCCGAGGCCACCTGGGCGCGTGCCTCTTGGCGGCGGGTGCGGATCTCCTCGAGCAGGGGTTCCGTGCGATCGGCCAGCACCTCGGCCACGGTGGGCGCATCCGAACCGGCCTCGGCCAGCGCCGAGTTCAGCGCTTCCAACAGGCCGGAGCGCACCGGGGCGTAGACCGCGCGGTGCTCGTCCCACCAGGTCCGCAACGCGGCCGCGGCCTCGGAACGGGTCAAGGCGACCGTCGCTTCGGCGTGCGCGACCTCCGCCGCGGCGGCATCACGCAGTTCCCGCGCGCGCTCGGCCAGTCGCTCGGCCCTGGTGCGTTCGGCGGCAGCGGTGTCCACCGCGCCCACCGCCTTGCGCACCGCGCGCACATCGACGTCGCGCTCCTCGGCGTGCCCGCGCACCGCCGCGGTGAGCTGCTCGGCCCGCGTCGACTCCGGCAGCGGCGTCCATGCGATCCCCGCCTCCTCGGCGGCGGCACGCAGATCGTCCTCGCCGCGGGCGAGCGCGGCGGCGGCGGTGCGCACCGCGGTGCGTGCGCGCTCGGCCTCCTGGGTCCGCTGGTCCAGGGTCTGGCGGGACTTGAGCGCCTTGTCGGCGTGCACGCCCGCCGAGGTCTCCAGGCGACGCACCGCGTCGGCCAGGTCGTCGAGCTGCTGTTTACCCTCGTAGGCGCTGGAACGCTGGAGATTCTCCCGGTCGGCGATGGCTTGCTCGTAGGCGCGGTCGGCGTCCTCGGCCCGAGCCTCGGCCGTGGCACGCTCGGTCTCCCTGCGCTCGCGCAGCGCGGTGGCGGCGAACAGCGCGGTGCTCGCGTGGGTCACCGCGTCGAGCCGCGCCCGCACCTGGTCGATATCCGTCTTCGCTTGAACCGCAAGGTATTTGCGATACACCTCGACGAAAGCTCTGGTCGCCGTGTCGGCGTGCACCAAACCCTCCAGGGTTCTGCCGACCTCCTCCATATCGCTGAACGAGCGAGCGGCGTCCAGGATCAGTTGCTCGTCGAGCGGGCGCAGGCCGTCGGTGAGCGCCTGCGACAAACCGCGCGGGTCGAGGTTCTTGGCCAGCTGCGGGCGGCGCAGCGTGAGGATCAGATTGATCAGCTGGTCGTAGCGCTGCGTCCCGAGGCCGAACATGCGCGCGTCGATCGCGTTGCGATAGTCCACCGGCCGGTCGACGATCGAGTCGGTGCCGATCTGCTCGGCCAGCTGCTTACGGGTGAACGGCCGATCGTCGGGGCCGATCAGGGAGAAGTCGATCCCGACCCGGCCGTCGGCGACGAAATACCAGCGGGTCACCTTGTCCGAGGAGCGGGTGGCGCGCATGCCGATGCCGACGGTGACCGCCTCGGGGTCTTCCCAGCGACCGCGCGCGAACTCCATCCAGACATAGGAGTAGGCCGAGTCCTGCTTGCGGTAGAGGAGGTTCGACTTCATCGTGCGTTCCTCGCCCGCGAACGGGTTCAGCCTGCGCGGCTCGATCCGTCCGTCCAGAACGAAGGGGAACAGCACCTCCAGCGCTTTGGTCTTGCCCGACCCGTTCGGCCCGCGCAGGACCAATCTGCCGTCCGCGAAACAGAACTCCTGGT
The DNA here is from genome assembly GCF_047200615.1 of Nocardia sichangensis. NCBI lineage: Bacteria > Bacillati > Actinomycetota > Actinomycetes > Mycobacteriales > Nocardiaceae > Nocardia > Nocardia sichangensis. Next base: position 165,498 of record NZ_JBJZOK010000005.1, on the reverse strand, counting down.
CGCGGTAGTCCCACAGGTTGACGATCCCGGCGCGGGTGGGGGTGAACCGCACTCCGCCGTGAATGAGCGACATTCGTCAGTTCCCTTCCGTCCCGGTGCCGCCGGGCCCGTAGGTGTCGGCCGCGGTGACGAACAGCTCCGCGGCCCGCTTGGTGCGGACCGTGACGACCGCGCCACGGTAGCGGGCCAGTGCGGGCAGCACGAGCAGTCCGTCCTCGACCATCCGGATCAGCCGCAGCCGTTCCAGCAGCGCCACCACCTCGGTGGTGAGGCGAGGAACGTCGGCCTGCCATTGCGCGGCGAACGTCGTGCCGTAGCGATCGGCCAGCGCCTGCACCGTCTCATACAGCCAGGCCCGGTCGATCAGCGGATAGCCTGTGGCGACGGACCGGTCTGTCTGCTCCGCTGCATCCGTCGCCGAATCCGGTTCGGGGGCGGACGGATCCGGCGAACGCGGCTCCGCGAGCGGCACGAACAGCGTGGATTCGGGAATGGCTTCATCGAGCTGGTCGGCCAGTGCCGCATCCGTGTCCGGGCCGGCGTGGCGCCGCGGCAGCGGGTGATCGATGTCCAGCACGCGGTCGGCGATCTCACCGGCCAGGAGCAAGGCGACCTGCGCGAGCGTCCCGGTCCCCGGAAAGCGGACGTCCGACAGCCGCCCCGAGGTGTCGATCAGCGCCACGCCCTCCGCGCGGCGTTCGGCGCGCAGCCCGGTGAACAGTTCGACCTCCGCGACGATCCGCTCCTGGGCGAGAACAGGACGCTCTTCGGGTGCGAGATCCTCTGCGTACACCACCGGCTGCTCCACCAGCGCCCTGCGTACCCGGCGGGCGATTTCGGCGGTGGTCGTCGCGTGCGCGGAAACACCGCCGACCATGGGCTCTTCGGTGAGCAACCCGCGCACGCCGTGCAGATGTTGCAGGGCCCGCGGCGGCCGGAACAGCGCGAAGACGACCGGCCGGTCGATGTCGTAGAGCGCCTCACCGGCCTCCGGATCGCTGGCCCAGCCGCCCGCGTCACCGTCGGCCAGGCCCAGCGCGCCGCGCACGGTCAGCCAGCCCACCGCGTCGACGAACGCGTCGCGGTCGGCGGCCCGGTCGGTGGCCAGTTCCAGTCCCTCCACCCGGTTCGCGTAGGCGGCGACCTGATCGGCCAGCTCCGACAGCGTGATCTGGTCCCCGGCGCGCCCCAGCGCGGCCAGCGCGAGAGCCAGGTAGGCGTAGCGGCGGCGGTCGAAGACGCGCTCGGCGGCGGTACGCGCGGGCCTGCCCGCGTCCAGGCGGTCGACGACCGGGAAGACCCGCGCGGTGGTCTCGGTGACTTCCAGGCGGTACCCGAACAATTCGGCGAGGTCCTCGCGCAGCTCGGTGGCCCAGCGCCGGATCAGCGGCAGTGCGATCCGGTCCGGATAGGCGCGGGTCACCAGGTGGTTGGCCAGGACGACTCGGGCGGCGCGTTGGTAGTTGTCCAGCGCGAGCGCATCGATGGTGCGTGCGTGCATCAGCCGTGCTCCCCGCGCGGGCGGGACCGTGTTCCGGCGGTCTGCTCGATCTTCAGTGACCGGTTGTTCAACCGCAGCAGTCCCCGGGTGGTGCGCACGACGGTCGGACCGTCGTGCTCGGACACCGTCAGGGTGACGCCGCTGTCGGAGCCGGTGGTGCCGGCCACCCGGCCGCGCACCGGAACCCACGCGGTGGACGCGGCGTCCAGCAGCCGCAGCAGCACCTCGGTCTCCCGGTCGTCCAGCACTCGTTCGTGCACGTCGCCGGACGCCAGCGACCTGGCGGCCTCCGCGCGGGCCCGCTGCGCGTCCAACTGCGCCTCGCGCAGACGCCGGATACCCGCGTCGTTGCGGTGGATACGGGCGGGCGCACCCGCGGAGGGCGGGCGTCCGGTCTCGGCGAGCGTGCGCGAGATCTCCAACGGCGGTGCGTCCCACCAAGATCGAATCGCCGGAATCACGTCGGCGTCCGGGTGCTCCATCGCCAGGTGCCGCGGCTTGCCCAGCCCGAACACCGCGTCGAACAGCGCGTGGGCGCTGTCCACGGTCGGCGCCGCGGTGAACCAGCCGGCCAGATGCCGCAGCGCCGACTCCCGGCTGACCCCGCCGCGCCGCGTCTCGGTGACCCGCCGCAGCAGCGACAGCACCGCGGCGATCGCGCTCATGGTGGCCTCACGCAACCGCTCGGCCTCCGTCGTCCCCGCCTGTTCACCGCCGGACGCGACGAACCAGGTCCGCAGTCCGTCCCACCTGGCCTGCCAATCCGACCGGCGTTCCTCGACACTCAGCAGCACCCGCTCGTCGCAGCGCGCCGCCCGGCCGATCAGGTCGTCGACGCCGGTCTCCTCGATCTCGGCGATCGCGGCCGCCAGCCGCGGGGTGAACCGGGCCAGGTCGAGGCTGAACTCCCGCATGTGCGCCAGCAGGGCGTCCTTGTGCGCGAGAAACGATTCCGGGGTGATCTCGGTGGTGCGAACCAGGTCGCCGAGCCCCAGATAGAAGTGCGCGGCGCGGGCGGCCAGGTCGGATAACGCGATGTCGAGACGGCGCAGCGTGCGGTAGACGCGTTCGGCGTCACCCGCCCGGTTGGCCTCGGCCAGGGTGTGCAGATCGGCCAGCAGTTCCGGCAGCACCAGGCGCGACAACGAAGCTTCGTCGAGGCGGGCGCTGAGCACACCGGCGACTGCCTGGTAGGCCTGGAAACCAGCCTGGGAGAACTGGTACACGTAGTGCCGATTACGATATTCGGCCAGCGTCGCGGCGCGGGTTCCGTCGTAACTGCGCTCCAGCATGCCCCACTGGTGCAACTGGTCTAGCAACGGGCCGATCTCGGCCGCGGTCAGCGGGGGGGCCGCGGGTCGGCCGGGTGTCTCCGGGGACCGGTCCGGCGCACCGGTTTCCGGCTCGCCCCCGGGTGGATCCGACGGACGCGTGCGCGCTTGCGCCGGATCCACGCCGGCATTCGTGACCGGTTGGTTCGCAGTGACCGGATCGGGCGTGTGCGGCGTGTTCCCGTTGCGGTCGATCCACTCCGCGACGTCGTCCGCGTGCAGCAGCACCACGTATGCTGCCCGCGCGCCGTCGAACGCGCGCAGCACCCGGAGGTAATCGGCGCGCCGCTCGGCGGTGGCGAAAGAGAACAGCCGCAGCCGGTCGTCCCAGTGGGCGTCGGCCCAGCCGTCATCGGAGTCGGTCACCGGGAACAGGGTAGTAGCGGGCCGATCGCCACCCGCACGACGTTCCGGTGTTCGGCGTGGCCGCGTCCGGTTCGTCACCGTTCGCCGCTGCCGCGGCGCAGGTCGGCTCACTCGACGGACAGCGAACGCAACTGGTCCAGATAAGCGCGGGTGCGCGGATCGCCGGGGAACCGCTCGATGATCTCGCGCGCGACTTCCCCCGCGATCCACATCAGCGAGGGCAACGACCGCCTGCTGCCCGCGAACGCGCGCATGCCCTCGGCGACCGCGAGTTCCAGGTCACGGTCGCGCACCGCGACCACGGCCAAAGTCAGGTGCGCCTCGGAGACCCGCATCGGATTGCGCACGCTGCCGTCCGGGCGGGTGGCGTTGCGGATCACTTCCCGCGCGTAGGTTTCGGCGAGCCGATCCTCGCCCGCGACCCGGCAGCAGTCCATCGCGTAGAAGTCGAACTTGTTCGCATCGATGACGAAATGGTTGTCCAGATTGGCCGGATGATCGAGTCGCTCCAAGATAGCTCGGCCTTCGTCGAGCGCCGCCTCCACCTCGCGCGGGTTGCCCAGCCTGGCCCAGGCTTTGGCGCGCTGGGCGGCGAGCTGGACACCGACGCGCAGGTGCTGGCTTACTTCCAGCGTCGGCTGCACGGTCTCGATGACGCCGCGGTAGTTACCCTGGGTCAGCGCGAACCACGCGGTCATTTCCGCTGCCCATGCCGCGATCTCGATGTTCTCCGCCTCCTGCGCCAGCGACTGGGCGGCGCGGCGGGTCGCCTCCGCGGCGGTGCGCCTGCCGAGGTCGTAGTCGACGCAGCCGACCAGCAACGCCACCCATCCGGCGAGAACGAGGATTTCGCGGTGCTGCGCCAGGGTCAGGCGACCGTCCAGCAACGAGGTGATCCTGCGCAGCCACGCGGTGCCGTCGGCGTGCAGGTCGTGCGGGTCGGCGTAGGAGTATTCGCAGCACAGGCGTTCTGCGGTGATGCGGACGGCCTCCAGTGTCACGGAGGACACATCGGACATACGGAGTCGTCCGATGAACTCGAGCGTGTCCATGCCGGTGGCCGAGAGCAATTCGTCGTCCCGGTTCGGTCTGGCCTTGGGAAAGAACGCCGCGGTCACCGTGTCGAAGGTGGCGGCGATGATCGGCGCGTAGAAGTCGTCGGGGCGTGATTCGCCCGATTCCCAACGGCGCCAGTTGCGTAGGAGAGTACTGTCGGTCGGCAGGTTGTGCGAAGACTTTCCACGCATCACGCGAACAGCGTCGGCTTGCGACCACCCCCTCGCGTCACGCTCGGAACGCATTCGGACTGCCCAGACGGGTCGATCGTCGGTAGCGGCCACGTCTGTAGTATCGCACCAGTTAACGTTTGGTGGCCTTAAGAGGGCAGGCAGATGTCCGTGTGTTGACAGCTACTTTCGCGCCGCCGCATTGTGCATGCTGAACATGGCGCTAGAAGTTAGCCAGCCCCTCCTGTAAGAGCAATTGCAAGTACATCTGCTCTTGCACGAAGCGCAAATACCCCGTAAAACGGGTGGATCCACATAAGAGAACAGCGATCCCAATCCAACGGAGGTTCGGGTGGAAGCGTTGATCTATGGATACTTGCGTGACGATCTGGCCGATGGCCATAGCAAGGAGCTCGAGGCCGCGATGAGCAGCCTCGCCCGCGAGGAAGGGCTGTGCTTCGCCGCAACGTTCCATGAATCGACCGGCGGTGACGGTGCGGCTTTCGCCGAGCTCACGGCGGAACTCAAGCGCGCGGACGCGCACCATGTTGTGGTTCCCTCACTCGATCACTTTGCCGGCCAGACGATTCCGCGCGACATCTTGATCGCCAAGCTGGCTCAGGAGGCGGCGGCGCGGGTGTGGACCGTGGAGAGTTGATCGCCGCGACCGTACTGTCCGGTACCGCCCCGAACCCCAGCGTCGCAGCCCGGTCACCGCGCCGGTGACGAGTACACCCGCTGCCAGGGAAGCGAGCAGCCCCGCGAGCCGGTGCTGTTCGAACAGCGGGTATACCTGCCAATGCAGCAGATAGACGAACAACGAGCCGTCGGCCAGCACCGCGGCGCAGACGGCGACGACGGCGGGAACCCGGACCGCGGACAACCACACCAGTGCGAGCAAGCCCGCCATGATCAAACGTTCCCGTTCGGGAACGCCGAAATAGCCAGGCACCGTGATCAGTACGACGGCACTCACCGTCATCCGCTGCCACATCGACGTCGCCTTCGCCGCCGCCCAGCCGAGCGCGAAGAGCCACACCGCCAGCGGAGAGAACGGGATGTCCTTCGCCGAATACAGACCGAACGCTTGGTATCGAAAGACGAGGCTCAGCGCGACCAGCGCCATCGCGAACCAGAACGGCTCGGCCCGTTGCCACCGGTCCACCACGGGGATCCGGATCAACAGCGCGGCGGCCAGCATGAAATACACGAGCACCTCGAGGAACCACAGGTGCCCGGCGGTGGCGCTGTCGTGCGGGCCGAGAATCTTGTTCAGTAACATGACATTCTGCCAGCCGTAGTAGTCGGTGCGAGTCATGGTCAGCGCGACCCAGAGTGCCGTCGGCACCGCGATGTATGCCACGGTGCGCAACGTGTGGCGCAGTCGCTCGGCGGCTGGGGCCGTGGTCACCCCGAACCGCGCGAAGTTGAAGCCGGCCACGCCGAGCAGCACGTGCGCCGCGCCCCAGAGCACGTACACTCCGGCGTGCGAGCTGACGATGAGCACGATGCCGACCGCGCGCAGCAGCGTTCCGGTGTCGAGTGCCCGTCCGAAACGCCTGCGGCCTCGTGGTATCCGTTCCAGTTCCGCCACGGACGTGTTCGGCCAGTCGGTGGGCAGGCGGCCGATCGCCCGCTCCAGCCGTGCCGCGGTGGTCACGTAGGCGAGCGAGTTGCCGCCGAGGTCGACGAACGTGCTGTCCGGGTGGACCCGCGCGGGATCGATGCCCAGCGTCGTGGCGTAGAGGGAGCGGATATCACGTGTCCGCGGCGCGGATCCGGCCAGCCGCCGGATAGCGGGGTAGTCGGGTTTGCCGTTCGGTAACCGCGGGATCCGTTCGACCACGTGGACCCGCACGGCGGCGGCGGGCAGGCCGGACAGTCGCGCGGCGAGCTCGGTGAGATCGGACCGCGGGGTCTCTACGGCCACGACGAGGTGCGCGTCGTCGTCCGCGCACCGTGCCGTGAATCCGGCCTCCGCCAGCCCGGATTCGAGACGCTCCAGATCGATGCGCAGTCCGAAGATCTTGGCGAACCGGCTACGCCTGCCGACCACCTGGTACAAGCCCTCGGGTGTGCGTCGTGCCAGGTCGCCCGTGCGCAGGGCATCGACCGCACGGCCGAGGGCGAGGTCTGCGGCGGACTTCGCGTATCCCATCATCACATTGGCCCCGCGATAGACCAGTTCGCGCGGTTCGTCCCCATCGTCGTCGGCTTCCTCGACCGGCTCGAGGGTGAATTCGCCGCCCGGAATCGGGATCCCGATGCAGTCCGGGTGCGCGCTCGCCAGATGCGCGGGCAGATAGGCCATTCGCGCGGTGGCCTCGGTCTGGCCGTACATGACCACGAACTCCCAGCCGTGTTCCCGGCCGAGCGCGGCGTATTCGCGTACCCGCTCCGGCCCCAGTCTGCCGCCCGCCTGGGTGACATAGCGCAGGTGCGGCAGGTCCATACGGGCGAAACCGATGCGGTCCAGCAGTTCGATGGTGTAGGGAACCGCGGCGAACGACGTTGCGCGGCAGTCCCGGAACGCGTGCCAGAACTGCGTGTCCAATACCGATTGGTCGGTGATCATGAGGCTCGCCCCGCGCCACAGGTGGCTGTGCACCACCGACAGCCCGTAGCAGTAGAACATCGGCAGGGTGGTGGCCGCGCAATCGCCAGGGCCGATGGCCAGGTACTCGGCGATGGCCGCCGCGTTGGAACGCAGGTTCGTCGCCGAGAGCCGGACCAGTTTGGGCGACCCGGTGGAGCCCGAGGTGCTCAGCAGCAGCGCGAGCTCCGGATGCAGGCGATGCGCCGAGCGTTCCCGGACCACCTCGGCGCGCCCGTCTTCGACGAGCACGTCCGGGTCGTAGGCGTCCCGCAACTCCGCAGTGATCTGCTCGGTCAGCAAGACCACGCAGCCGGCGCTGAGCGCTCCGAGGTACGCGACGAGCGAGGAAAGATCGTTGCGCGCGGCGAGCGCGACGAGGCGACGGGCCGGGCCGAGTTCGGCCGCGAAGGACTCGACGAGCGCAGCAAGCCGAGCGTAGGTCACCTGCCGAGTGGGTGGCGACCCGCCGCCGTCCGCGCCCGCACGGTCGGGGCAATGGACGGCGATCCGCTCGTCGAAGGTGCGCAGACGCTCGACGATCGGATGGACGGTCACCGGCGAAAGTGTAGGAGGGGGTCGTTTCCCGACCTGAAGGTGGCCCCCCGGCGAACTTCCGGTGAACCCCGCGGACGCCGGCCGCCCGCACCGAACGCGCCGACGCGCAACCGATCAGAGACCGAAGCTGCCCGGACCCCGTCTGCGCAGGTACTTCTCGAATTCGGCCGCGATGGCGTCGCCGTCGATCTTGGCCATCGCCTCGTTCACGTCGACCGCGGCGTCGCCGCGTTCCTCCAGCGAGCGCACGTACTCGCTGATCTCCTCGTCGCCCACGGTCATCTCGTTCACCGCGGTCTCCCAGTCCTCGGCCTGCTTGGGCAACTCACCCAGCGGCACCTCGATGTCGAGCACGTCCTCGACCCGGTGCAGCAGCGCGATGGTCGCCTTCGGATTCGGCGGCTGGGAGACATAGTGCGGAACGGCGGCCCAGAACGACACCGCCGGGACCCCCGCCTTCACGCACTGGTCCTGCAGCACGCCGGTGATCCCGGTCGGTCCCTCGTAGCGGGTCTGCTCCAGGCTGAACCGCTCGGCCGCTTCCTTGCTGTATGCCGAGCCGGTCACCGGTACCGGGCGAGTGTGCGGAGTGTCCGCGAGCAGTGCGCCGAGAATGACCACGGTCTGCACCCCGAGTTGCTCGATGAACTCCAGCAGGTCGCCGCAGAAGCTGCGCCAGCGCATATTCGGTTCGATACCGCGCAGCAGCACCACGTCGCGGTCGCTGCCGGGCGGCGAGCACACCGACAACATCGTCGACGGCCACTGGATTTCCCTGGTCACACCGTCCACCTGACGCACCGTCGGCCGGTTGACCTGATAGTCGTAGTAGTCCTCGGAGTCGAGCTCGGCCAACGGCTCGGCGTCCCAGATCAGTTCCAGATGCTCGACGGCGCCGCTGGCCGCGTCACCGGCGTCGTTCCACCCCTCGAAGGCGGCGACCAGTACCGGATCCCGCAACGTCGGCAGTTCCGGATCGGGAGTTTCACTGGCGTTCACTCGGTCAGCCTACGGTGTGCGGCGATATGGCGTGTCGTAGAACGGCCGGACGGGGTGGCGTGTTCCGGCGCGCGGACGCGGCGGCTCCGGGCCGCGCGTGTGGTCCAGGACACCGAGCCTCCACGCCGTGGCCTGGATCGTCAGCCCCGCCCACTACGCTGGAACGCATGTCTGCGTCCGTCCCCGCCGAGTTCGACACCACGCTACTCGACACGCTGCGCCGTCGTGTCGTCATCGGCGACGGTGCGATGGGCACCATGCTGCAAGCTGCCGATCTGACCCTCGACGATTTCCGCGGGTTGGAGGGCTGTAACGAGATCCTCAACGACACCCGCCCCGAGGTCCTGCGCGGCATCCACCGCGCCTATTTCGAAGCGGGCGCCGACGCGGTGGAGACCAACACCTTCGGCTGCAACCTGCCCAACCTCGCCGACTACGACATCGCCGACCGGATCCGCGACCTCTCCGAGCGGGGAACCCGGCTGGCCCGTGAGGTCGCCGACGAGATGGGACCGTCTCCCGACGGTACGCCACGCTACGTGCTCGGCTCGATGGGGCCGGGCACCAAGCTGCCCACGCTCGGTCACGCCCCGTTCGCCGCGCTGCGCGACGCCTACACCGAGGCCGCCCTCGGCATGCTGGACGGCGGCGCCGACGCCATCCTCATCGAGACCTGCCAGGACCTGCTGCAGGTCAAGGCGGCGGTAACCGGCAGCAAGCGCGCGATGGCGAAGCTGGGCCGCCGGATCCCGATCATCACGCACGTCACGGTGGAGACCACGGGCACGATGCTGGTCGGCAGCGAGATCGGCGCGGCGCTCACCGCGCTGGAGCCCCTCGGCATCGACATGATCGGCCTGAACTGCGCGACCGGCCCGGACGAGATGAGCGAGCACCTGCGCCACCTGTCCCGGCACGCGCAGGTGCCGGTCTCGGTGATGCCGAACGCCGGGCTGCCGGTGCTCGGCGCGGACGGGGCGGTCTACCCGCTCACCCCCGAGGAACTGGCGGTCGCGCTGCGCGGGTTCGTCACCGAGTTCGGCCTGGCTCTGGTCGGCGGCTGCTGCGGTACCACGCCCGAGCACATCCGCCAGGTCACCGCCGCGGTGCGCGAAGTCGAGCCGGCCCTGCCGCCGATCGCGCAGCGGCGCGCGCCGGTGCACGAGCCGAGCGTGTCCAGCATGTACACCGCGGTGCCGTTCGAGCAGGACGCCTCGGTCCTGATGATCGGCGAACGCACGAACGCCAACGGCTCCAAGGCATTCCGTGAGGCCATGCTCGCCGGGGACTGGCAGAAGTGCTTGGACATCGCCAAGGACCAGACCCGTGACGGGGCACACATGCTCGACCTGTGCGTCGACTACGTCGGCCGGGACGGCACCCGCGACATGTCGGAGTTGGCGAGCAGGCTGGCCACCGCTTCGACGTTGCCGATCATGCTCGACTCCACCGAGGCCCCCGTACTGCGGGCCGGGCTGGAGCACCTCGGCGGGCGTTGCGCGGTCAACTCGGTGAACTACGAGGACGGCGCCGGTCCCGATTCGCGGTTCCAGCAGACCATGCGCCTGGTCGCCGAGCACGGCGCCGCCGTGGTCGCGCTGACCATCGACGAGGAGGGCCAGGCCCGCACCGCGGCGAAGAAGGTGGAGATCGCCGAGCGGCTGATCGCCGACATCACCGGCAACTGGGGGCTGTCGGAGAGCGACATCATCATCGACACGCTCACCTTCACCCTGGGCACCGGCCAGGAGGAGTCGCGCCGCGACGGGCTGGAGACCATCGAGGCCATCCGCGAGCTCAAGCGCCGGCATCCACGGGTGCAGACCACCTTGGGTCTGTCCAACATCTCCTTCGGCCTCAATCCGGCCGCCCGGCAGGTGCTCAACTCGGTCTTCATGCACGAATGCGTCCAAGCCGGTCTGGATTCGGCGATCGTGCACGCCTCCAAGATCCTGCCGATCAGCCGTATCCCGGAGGAGCAGCGCGAGGTCGCGCTGGATCTGGTGTACGACCGCCGTGCGGAGGGCTACGACCCGCTGCAGAAGCTGATGGCGCTGTTCGAAGGCGTGTCCACCTCCTCGTCGAAGGCGTCGCGGGCGGAGGAACTGGCCGCGCTTCCGTTGTTCGAGCGGCTGGAGCGGCGGATCGTCGACGGGGAACGCGCCGGGATGGAAGCCGACCTGGACGCGGCCATGACCGAGGTGCCGCCGCTGCAGATCATCAACGAGACCCTGCTGGCCGGGATGAAGACGGTCGGCGAGCTGTTCGGGTCCGGTCAGATGCAGCTGCCGTTCGTGCTGCAGTCCGCCGAGGTGATGAAGGCCGCCGTCGCGTACCTCGAGCCGCACATGGAGGCCACCGACGACAGTGGCAAGGGCCGCATCGTGCTGGCCACCGTGAAGGGCGACGTGCACGACATCGGCAAGAACCTGGTCGACATCATCCTGTCGAACAACGGCTACGAGGTGGTCAACCTCGGCATCAAGCAGCCGATCGCCACCATCCTGGACGCGGCGGTGGACAAGAAGGCAGACGTCATCGGCATGTCGGGCCTGCTGGTCAAGTCGACCGTGGTGATGAAGGAGAACCTCGAGGAGCTCAACGCCAAGGGCGTGGCCGAGCAGTTCCCGGTGCTGCTGGGCGGTGCGGCGCTCACCCGCTCCTACGTGGAGAACGACCTGACCGAGGTGTACGAGGGCGACGTGCACTATGCGCGCGACGCGTTCGAGGGCCTGCGGCTGATGGACGACATCATGACCCGCAAACGCGGTGGCGACCTCGACCCGGACAGCCCGGAAGCCATCGCCGAGCGGGAGAAGGCCGCCGAGCGCAAAGCGCGCCACGAGCGCTCCAAGCGAATCGCGGCGGAGCGCAGGGCGAACGAGGCGCCCGTCGTGGTGCCGGAGCGCTCCGACGTCGCGGCCGATCTGCCGGTGCCGGTGCCGCCCTTCTGGGGCACACGGGTGGTGAAAGGCCTCGCGCTGCACGAATATTCGGGCCTGCTCGACGAGCGGGCGTTGTTCCTGGGGCAGTGGGGCCTGCGTGGGCAGCGCGGTGGCGACGGTCCCGGCTACGAGGAACTGGTGGAGACCGAGGGCAGGCCGCGTCTGCGCGCCTGGCTGGACCGATTGAGCACCGAGGGCGTGTTGCAGCACGCCGCGGTGGTGTACGGCTACTTCCCCGCGGTGTCCGAAGGCGACGACGTCATCGTGCTCACCGAACCGGAACCCGATGCGCCGGAGCGGTACCGGTTCACCTTCCCGCGGCAGCAGCGCGACCGGTTCCTGTGCATCGCCGACTTCATCCGTTCGCGGGAGTACGCCCGCTCGACCGGTCAGGTGGACGTGCTTCCGTTCCAGCTGGTCACGATGGGTCAGCCGATCGCCGACTTCGCCAACGAGCTGTTCGCGGGTGACAGCTACCGCGATTACCTCGAGGTGCACGGCATCGGCGTCCAGCTCACCGAGGCGCTCGCCGAGTACTGGCACCGCCGCATCCGCGAGGAGCTCGTCCTCGACGGTCACGCGGTCGCCGACTCCGACCCGGCCGACGTGCTGGAGTACTTCAAGCTCGGCTATCGCGGCGCCCGCTACTCGTTCGGCTACGGCGCCTGCCCGGAGCTGGAGGACCGCGCCAAACTGGTCGACCTGCTCGAAGCCGATCGCATCGGCGTCGTGCTCTCCGAGGAGTTGCAGCTGCATCCGGAGCAGTCCACCGACGCCTTTGTCCTGCTGCATCCGGAGGCGAAGTACTTCAACGCGTAGCCGTTCGCCGATGCGGCGCGGCGCCGACGCCCGAGGGTCTCGGCGCCGCGCTGTCAGCGCGAACGCGGCTGCCCGATCGTCAGGCGCGAGGCTTTGGAAGCCGTATCGGTACGTCGCCTTTGCCGCAGGTCGGCATCGCTGCTTCCGGACGCTCTCGACCGGCCGATCGGTCTGCCGAGTGCCCGGGGCGCGCCATCTTCGTCTCGCGGATCGGGCGTAGGCGCGCGGAGTCCAGCGGACGTGAGCGCCTTTCTCGGCCTGTCCGTCCGTTCGTGGTCCGCAGCGGGCGTCGCGGCCGGACGGCGAGCGATCAGTGGTGGACTGCTAGCAATAGCGAGATGCTCTCGCGTGAAGGGCCTTTGCTACCTGCCCGGATGTCATGTCTCGCGTGCATCGGGGCGCTCGTCGGCGCGTCACAGTGGCGGGCGCGCGGTTTACCTGGGCGATCGTCCGTGCCCGCACCGGGAGGTGGCTGTGTGTCGGGTGGATGTGCCATTGTCGAAGGCGTTGTAACTGCATCCGGGGCAGTCGGCGGATGCGTTCGCGTCCCTGCTCAGTGGTGCAAAGCACGTCGGCGCGTACGCTTTCGGAATTCTTCCGGGCTTGCGTGTGGAGTGCGAGACGGCTAGGCGCGCAAGTAGGAAGAGGCACACCACGATGACGGCGGATCGATTGATCGCGGGACGTTACCGGCTCACGGATCCGATCGGCACCGGCGCCATGGGTGTGGTGTGGCGGGCCACCGACGTCCGGCTGCAGCGCACCGTCGCGGTCAAACAGGTGCTCCTCGGTCCCGGACTCACCGGATCGGCTGCGCTGGAGGCGAAACGGCGTGCCATGCGGGAGGGGCGGATCGCGGCGCGGCTGCACCACCCGAACGCCATCACCGTGTTCGACGTGGCCGAGGAAGACGGCCAGCCCTGGCTGGTCATGGAGTACCTGGACGCGCCGAGCCTGGCGACCAAGCTGTCGGGCAACCGGACGCTGCCGCCGCTGGAGGTCGCCCGGATCGGCGCGCAGGCGGCGAGCGCCTTGGCCGCGGCGCACGACGCGGGGATCATGCACCGGGACGTGAAGCCGGCGAATCTGCTGGTCGCCGACGACGGCACGGTCAAGATCACCGACTTCGGCATTTCCCGCGCGGTCGGCGACGTGACGGTCACGGCCACCGGGTTTCTCGCCGGGACGCCGGCCTACCTGTCGCCCGAGGTGGCGCGCGGCGAGGACCCGGAACCGGCTTCCGACGTCTTCGCTCTCGGTTCGACGTTGTACGCGGCGGTGCAGGGCGCTCCACCGTTCGGTGAGAGCGACAACCCGCTGGCCCTGCTGCACGCGGTGGCGCGGGGCGAAATCCCGCCGCCGGAGGCGGCCGGCTCGCTGGGGCCGGTGCTGATGTACCTGCTCGCCCCGGCCGTCGCCGACCGCCCGACCATGCGGGAGGCGAAAGCGGTCCTCGAAGCCGTCGCGGCGGGACGGGATCTGGAGCTGCCCGCATCGGTGACCAAGGTGATTGCCGCCCCCGCCGCCACGACGACCGTGCTGCCCGACCCCGCCGCTGCCGTATCGCCGGAGCAGTCGGACGACACCGGTGTCACCGCGGTCGTACCCGCCGCTGTGCCGGGTCCGGCCGTGCCGCAAGGAGTTACGTCACGGCCGGTGCCGAGGCGGGCCGGGGTGGCGACGACGTTGCGGAGTGTTCTGAGCGGCCGGCAGCGCCGCCGACTGATCGCCGTGGAAGTCGCCGCGGTGGTCGGGGTGTTGATCCTGGTCGGCATCATCGCAATGCTGGCCGGCGTGGACGGCGAGGGTGGCGACGCGCCGACGTCGTCGGTCGCGCCTCCGGCCGCCGTGGCACCCGAGAACACGCAGGCGCCGGCCGACGCGGCCGGAGCCGAGCCGCGACAGGCGCCGGTACAAGCTCCCGCTCCAGCCCAGGCGCAAACATCCGCCTCCTCGGCGCCCGCGCCCACTTCTGGGCCCCTGCCGGGGCCCGCACCCACTTCAGCGGGTGCCCCGCTGCCCCCGCCTGCCCCGGGAACCACCCCTCCGGCGCAAACGACGAACCCCGCGCCGAGCACCACTCCGCCGCCCAGCACCACGCCGCAGTCCACGTCGAGCCCTGCCCCGACCACCACGGGCCCGGCCACCACCGCGACGACGACCCCGTCCGGTCCGCCGACACCCGACCGGATCGCCTCGTTCATCCAGGGCTACTACGGCATGCTGCCCACCAACGTGTCCGGCGCCTGGACGCAGCTGGCCCCCGGATACCAGGCAAAGACCGGCTACGACTCATACGTGAACTTCTGGGGCACGATTCGCTCGGTGAGCGTGGGCTCGGTTACGCAGAACGGCGCGAATCGGGCGGTCGTCGCGTTGACCTACACCTTGAAGAACGGCACGACGACTTCCGAGAGCCGCTGGATCGAGGTCGTCGGCGACAGTGCCAAGTTGCAGATCGCCGCATCGGGTACCTAGGGGACACGGCCGAGCGTTGGCCTGCGCCATCGAGTAGCCCAGCCATCCGAGGGTGAGCAGGCTCGGCTGCGGAGCGGCTCCGTCCCGGCGGTACGGTTCGTGCGGCGGCCGGGTGATCTCGGAAGGTTCGCAACGGTGCCCGCGACATGGACGAGAGCTGGGAGAAGGACCGAAACGTGACAGCGCGACTGGCCGGAGTGCTCTGGGACATGGACGGCACGCTCCTCGACTCGGAGAAGCTCTGGGATGTCGCGGTGCGGGAACTGGCACGTGAGCACGGTCACGAGATGACCGATGCGATCCGGCACGCGCTGATCGGGGCGTCCGGCCCGAACGCGCTGCGGATCATGTTCACCGGCTTGGGCATCGAGCCGACGCCGGACTCGTTGCGTGCGGCGGGGGAGTTCCTGGAGCGGCGGGTGACCGAATTGATGACCGGCCCCATCCCGTGGCGGCCTGGTGCGAAGGATGCGCTGGCCATGGTGCGCGCGGCGGGGCTGGCCAGCGCGCTCGTCACCAATACCAAGCGGTCGCTCACGGAGTTCGGTCTCGACACGCTGGGCCGGGACTTCTTCGATGTCTCGGTCTGCGGCGACGAGGTGGCGCACGGCAAGCCGGAGCCGGATGTCTACCTGCGCGCTGCCGAGCTGCTCGGGCTCGATCCGGAACAGTGTGTGGCGGTGGAGGATTCGCCGACGGGTACGCGTGCGGCGCAGGCCGCGGGCTGTGCGGTGGTGGTCGTCCCGTGCGAGATTCCGGTGCCGCACGCGCCGGGGCGGGTGTTCCGGGATTCATTGATCGGGCTGACCGTCGCGGAACTCGAAAACGCTCTGCGCGTGCGGGATTGAGCCATCGGGGTGGCTGTGGTGCGCGACGTTCGCGCACGGGCCATGCCGAGAGTTACTGTGCCGCAACGGGTGTGCGTGCAGATGATAGGTGTGACCGTGATCACCGGCAATCTCGCCGAATCCCGGGCGTGTCGGCGACCGCTCCACCAAAATGACGCCATGGCAGCGTTGGGCGTCCTCGACGAGATCGTAGATACCGGACGGTATCCCCTGGCGGAGGCGGAAGGACCCGCGCTGCGGGAAGCGGTTCGGCGCGCCCGTGCGGAACTGGCCGACACCGGCTGCACCGTGCTGCGTGGCTTCATCCGTCCGGAACTGACCGAGACGTTGCGGGCGCAGGGCGAGCTGATGGCCCCGCACGCGCACTACGAGGTCGAGCGGGTCAACGCCTACAACATTCCGCTGGACGCCGACCTGCCGGAGGACCATCCGGGCCGGATCGTGCTCGAGCGGGGCAACGCTTTCGTGCCCCGCGACCGCATCCCCGCCGACGCGCTGATCCACCGGCTCTACACCGACGAGCTGTTCCAGCGATTCGTCGCCGACTGCTTCGACCTGTCGGAATTGCACGAATTCGCCGATCCCCTGGCGGGACTGTGCCTGAACGTCGTCGCGCCGGGCATGTCGCACCCCTGGCATTTCGACACCAACGAATTCACCGTCTCGATGCTGACCCAGCCCGCCGAGGAGGGCGGCGTCTTCGAGTACTGCCCCAACATCCGCACACCCGAGGCGGAACACCTCGACGACGTCCGCGCCGTGCTCACCGGCACCGGCGAGCGCTTCGTCCAGCGGCTCGAACTGCGTCCGGGCGACCTGCAGCTGTTCCAGGGTCGCTTCTCGTTGCACCGCGTCTCACCCGTCGACGGTGCGCGTCAGCGCCATTCGGCCATTTTCGCCTACACCGATCGTCCCGGGATGGTCGGCACGGTGGAGCGCACCCGGCAGTTGTTCGGCCGCGTGCTACCCGACCACCTAGCCGCCGCGGCCGACGCCGTCCGGGGCGATCGACTGCTCGACTGAGCCGAACGGCTCGACTGACCGAGCTCGACCCGAGAGGACCGACAGTGCCAGTGCCGTTAGACACCACCGGGAAAGCGTCTTTCGACGATATCTACGTCCGCCCCGATCCGCGCGCCTACTACGCGCGCATGTCCGAATTGGACTACCGCATTCCGGAACTGGCGAAACCGTTCTTCCAGCAACAGATTCGGGAATACCGCGCGTCCGCCCGGGTCGCCGTGCCGACCGTGCTCGACCTCGGCTGCTCCTACGGCGTGAACGCCGCGCTGCTGCGCCTCGACACCACGATCGGCGAGCTGGCCGAGCATTACGCCGCCGCCGACACCGATCGGGCCGGTCTGATCCGGTGCGACCGAGACCGCGTGGCGGGGCGGGCCGCGGTGGAGGACGTCCGCTTCCTCGGCATGGACGCCGCCCGCCCAGCCCTGGAGTACGCGCGGGAGGCCGGGCTCCTGCACGACGTCGTGCACGCCGACCTCGAGTCCGGCGAGCCGACCGACGAGCAGCGCGCCCTGCTCGCGACCGCCGATCTGGTCGTCTCCACCGGCTGCGTCGGGTACATCACCGAGAAAACCTTGACCCGAGTGGCCACCGCGCACCCGCGCAGGCGGCCGTGGATGGCACACTTCGTACTGCGCATGTTCGACTTCGCACCGATCGAGGCGGAACTCGCCGCGCTCGGCTACCGGACCGAGCACGCGCCGGGGTTGTACGAGCAACGCAGGTTCGCCTCCGCGGCCGAACAGGCGCAAGTGCTGAACACCCTGTCCGCCAACGGGATCGACACGACCGGCCGGGAAGACCAGGGCTGGCTGTATGCCAACCTGTACGTGTCGAGGCCGCTGCCGAAACATCACGCCGACACCGAGGACTCGCATTGACCGAACGCACCTTCGCCGCCGACGACCACCTTCCCCGGGTGCCCCTGCCGACGCTGGAGGACAGCTGTGGCCGGTTCCTGCAGTGGTGCGATCCGCTGCTGACCGCCGACGAGATCGCCGCCACCCGGGCCGCGGTCGACGACCTGTTGCGACCCGACGGTCCGGGGCGCACGTTGCACGCGGCGCTCGCGGAGTACGACGCGACGCCCGGCGTCGGCAGCTGGCTCGACCTGTTCTGGCCGTCGCGATACCTGGGCAGGCGGGACCGGATCGCCCTGAACGCGAACTTCTTCTTCCTGTTCCGGGACGACACCCCACTGGCCGCCTCCACCGCCGCGACTCAGGTGGACCGGGCGGCGGGCATCATCTCCGCCGCCGTCGACTACAAGCTGGCCCTCGACCGGGAGGCCATCCCGCCGGTGACCCAGCGCGGGCAGCAGCTGTCCATGTGGCAGAACAAGTACCTGTTCTCCGAGACCAGGATTCCCGGCGTGGAGCAGGACACGGTCCGGGTCCCCTACAGCGCGGAATGGCCGGGTCACTCGCAGGCCCGGCACATCGTGGTGTTCTTCCACGGCAGCACGTTCCGGATGGACGTGGTCGGCCCGGACGGAGCGCCGTACTCGCCGGAGGATCTCGCCGACGGGCTGCGCGCGGTGCTGAAGGCGGGCGCCCGCCCGGCCCGCACCGACACCGCCGTCGGGCACCTCACCACCAAGGCCCGCGCGGAATGGGCCCAGAGCAGGCAGCGGCTGCTGGCCGAGCCTGCGAACGCCGCGGCGCTGGACACCATCGAGACCGCGCTGTTCGCCGTCTGCCTCGAGGACTTCGCCCCGCGCGACGAACTGCACGCCTGCGACGAGTTGCTGCACGGTGACAGCGCGAACCGGTGGTTCGACAAATCGGTGTCCTTCGTCGTCTTCGCCGACGGACAGGCGGGCATCAATGTCGAGCACTGCGGACTCGACGGCACCACCATCCTGTCGTTCGTGGACACCCTGCTGGAAACCTCGGTGCCGGAACACGCCGCCCACTCCGGCGCACAGGCGCAGGGACTGCCCGCGGTGGAGCCGGTCGAGTTCGTGCTCGACGAGGCGCAGCGGGGCGATATCGCCGCGGCGGCCGCCGCCTTCGCCCAGTACGCCGCGGCGAACGCCACCCAGACGGTGTCGTTCCCGGACTTCGGCACCGCCAGGGCCAAGCAGCTCGGCATCTCGCCGGACGCGTTCGCGCAGTTGAGCTACCAGCTGGCCCATCGGCGCAGCAAGGGGCTCACCGGCGCGACCTACGAGTCCATCGCGACCAGGCAGTACCGCAACGGCCGCACCGAGGCCATGCGGGTGATCACCCCGGAGATGATCGCCTTCGTGGACGCGATGCAGGACCAGGACGCGAGCGCCGAGGCGAAGCTCGCCGCGGCGCGGACGGCCGCGTCCGCGCACGTGGAGCGGGCCAAGCAGTGCCAGGCCGGTGACGCGCCCGAGCAGCACCTGTGGGAGCTGCAGTGGATCCAGCGCCGCCGCGGCGCGGAACTGGGCGTCACCGATCCGATCCCGCTCTACGACAGCCCCGGCTGGACGATCATGCGCGACGACTACCTGAGCACCAGCTCGGCGCCGTCGGTCAACATCCGCTACTTCGGTTTCGGCTCCACCAGTCCCCGCTGCATCGGCATCGCCTACGTCCTGCTGCCGGACCGCTGGAATCTCTACCTGGCCACTCCGAAACCGGTCGCCGACCAGATGCACGCGTTCGCCGACCACCTCCGCACGGCGGTCGCCGACCTGCAGGCGCTGCTCGCCGGGAACTAGCCGCTTTCCGCCCGGTTCCTCCGCCCCCGCTCAGGGGTGGAGGACCGGGCGGTCGCCGTTACCGGCCATCGTGGGCCGGAGCAACAGACCCGCATCCGGGTCTGAAACAATGGCTCATCGTGAAGAACTTCGAATCCCTGTTCGCCGAACTGCAGGATCGTGCGGTCAACCGCCCCGAGGGGTCCGGAACCGTTGCCGCGCTGGACGCAGGCGTGCATACCCAGGGTAAGAAGGTGCTCGAGGAGGCCGGTGAAGTGTGGCTGGCCGCCGAACACGAGAGCGACGAGTCGCTCGCCGAGGAGATCTCCCAGCTGCTGTATTGGGTGCAGGTGCTGATGGTGGGTCGCGGGCTGAAGCTCGAAGACGTGTACCGACATCTGTGATGACGGCCGTCCGACACCCCGTTTCTCCTCCCGAAAGGACTCCCTCCATGCTGCGCGTCGCAGTCCCCAACAAAGGCGCCCTCTCCGAATCCGCCGTCTCGATCCTCGCCGAGGCGGGCTACCGCAAGCGCACGGATTCCCGCGATCTGACCGTGCTCGACCCGGCCAACCAGGTCGAGTTCTTCTTTCTGCGGCCCAAGGACATCGCGATCTACGTCGGTTCCGGGGAGCTGGATCTCGGCATCACCGGTCGTGATCTCGCCCTCGATTCCGGCGCACCGGTGCAGGAACGGCTCGCCCTCGGCTTCGGCCGCTCCACCTTCCGTTACGCCGCCCCGGCCGGACGGGAGTGGAAGGTCGAGGACCTCGCCGACAAGCGCATCGCCACTTCCTACCCGAACCTGGTGCTCGACGATCTGCGCGGCCGCGGCATCGAGGCCGAGGTGATCCGCCTCGACGGCGCGGTGGAGATCTCCATCCAGCTCGGCGTCGCCGACGCCATCGCCGACGTCGTCGGCTCCGGGCGCACGCTGCGCCAGCACAACCTCGTCGCGTTCGGTGAATCGCTGTGCGACTCCGAGGGTGTGCTGGTCGAGCGCAAGGACGCCGATCGCGGCGACCGGGCACGGAATCAGCTCGTCGCCCGGATCCAGGGCGTGGTCTTCGCCCAGCAGTACGTCATGCTGGACTACGACTGCCCGAAGAATTTGCTCGACGAGGCGTTCGTCATCACCCCAGGGTTGGAATCGCCGACCGTGGCGCCGCTGGCCGACACCGGCTGGGTCGCGGTGCGCGCACTGGTGCCGCGCAAGCAGAGCAACGAGTTGATGGACCAGCTGGCCGATCTGGGCGCGAAAGCCATCCTGGCCACGGACATCCGCTCCTGCCGCGCATTCTGAACGCCGGATTCGTCCGATACGCCTGATTCGTTCAGGCTGAGCGCAATCGGTGTGCCCTGTGACCGGGGGTTGCTACCGTGCGGCCTCTCGATGAGGAAACGCAAGGAGCCCCCGTGTCACAGTCACCACCCGAGGAGCAGTCGGGCAGCACATTCACCTGGAACGAGGACTGGCTGGCGGCGATCGCCGGGCTGATCCTGATCGCGCTGGTCCTGCTCGGCGCGATTCCGGATTGGCTGGTGCCGTGATGGCCGAGACCGGCGCCGAATCGGCGAAGGAATCGAAGGCTCTGGCGGACAAGGATTCCGGCGTGGCCGCGCCCGGCGGAATCCCGTCATCCGAGACGGAAGCGGTGCAGGCGACGTCCCGGCCGACCGCCGGGACCATCGCGGCCGGTATCGCGGTCGTGATCGTGCTCGGCGCCCTCACCCGCTACTTCGAGACACACGTCCCGCAGTGGGCGGTGGGCACTCCGTTCCAGCGCGTCGCCAAGTCCGTCGAATACCCGGTGTACGCCATCGCCCTTGGTCTGCTCGGCAATGTCGTGCTGAGCAAACTCGCACTGCGCGACCGGCTTTCGGCGGGATTCCGCACCGAATTCTTCATCAAGACCGGCGTGGTGCTGCTCGGCGCTTCGATCAACCTGAAGGTCCTGGTCACCGCGGCGGGTCCGTCGATCCTGCAAGCGCTGCTGCTGATCACGGCCGTGTTCGGCTTCACCTGGTGGCTGGGCGGACGCCTCGGGCTGGACGACAAGCTGCGCGCGCTGCTGTCCTCGGCGGTGTCGATCTGCGGTGTCAGCGCGGCTATCGCCGCGGCGGGCGCGGTGCAAGCGCGGCGCGAGCAGATCGCCTACGCGGCCTCGCTGGTGATCGTCTTCGCGTTGCCCTCGATCTTCCTGCTGCCCTGGCTGGCGGAGGTGCTCGGCTTGTCGGACGCGGTCGCGGGCGCCTGGATCGGCGGCAATATCGACACCACGGCGGCGGTCGCGGCCTCCGGCGCGATCGCGGGGGAGAAGGCGCTGCAGATCGCCACCATCGTCAAGACCACGCAGAACGCGCTGATCGGTGTGGTCGCCATCGCCCTGACCGCGTACTTCACGCTGCGCGTCGAGCGGGCGCCCGGAGCGGTGCGGCCCTCGCCGCGCCAGTTCTGGGAGCGGTTCCCGAAGTTCGTGCTCGGCTTCATCGCCGCCTCGGTCATCGGCACGCTGTACCTGCAGGCGGTGGACAAGAAGTCCGGTGCGGCGCACATCGCGATCATCAACGATCTGCGCACCTGGTTCCTGATCTTCGCGTTCGTCTCCATCGGCTTGGAGTTCTCGCTGCGCGGACTGCGGGAAGCGGGCTGGCGGCCGGTCGTGGTGTTCGGGTCCGCGGCGGTCGTGAATCTCGCGGTGGGTCTCGGACTCTCGGTGCTGCTGTTCCACAATTTCACCGCCTGAGCGTCGGCCCCATGGATACGCAGCCGAAACTCGGGCACGCGGTGTCGCCCGGTCCTGGACATCGGGGCCGGGCGGCCCGCCGTTCGGGAAATGTTCACCGGCCGAATACGCGGGTCGGCTCGAAACCACCGGCCTCATCGGGAAGACTGTCGGGCGTGTCGGACAGGATCAACGACGAGAAGGCCGCGGCGGAGCCGGGCCGACGAGCGACCACCCCGGCGGCCGACGGTGTCCCCGCGCGCGGCACGGCGTGGACGCGGATACGAAACCTGTTCATCATCGCGGGCGACGCGGTACTGGTCGTGGTCCTGATCGGAGCGGTTTTCCTGCTCGGCGAGCGCGGGACGTCATTGGACTTCCTGGTGGCCGCGCTGGGCCACTAGCTCGTCAGTCCGAGACGGCTTCGGCCAGGGTCTCGTCCGGGGATTCGGTGACGCCGCCGCTCGGCCAGCCAGGGTAGGGCGGCGGCGTGCCGCCGAATGCCGGGCACAAAGGCTTGTAGTCGCAGTACGAGCACAGCCAGCTGGTGTTCGGCTGGAAGTCCCCGGTGCGGCCCGCCTCGAGAATGGCCGCCCACAGTGCCGAGAGTGTGCGCTCGAAGCGCAGCAACTCCTGCTCCTCGGGGGCGTAGGTGAGGATCTGCTCGTCGGCGAGGTAGATCAGCCGCAGCTGGGCGGGCACCAGGCCGCGGGTGCGCAGTACGACCAGCGCGTAGAACTTCAACTGGAACAGCGCTTTGGTCTCTTGCGTCGGCCCCGGCGCACGGCCGGTCTTGTAGTCCACGACGCGCAGGGCGCCGCTGGGCGCGAGGTCGATCCGGTCGACGAACCCGCGCAGCGGCGCGCCGTCGGCCAGTTCCACCTCCACCCGCGCTTCGCGTGACTCCGGATCGAACCGGGTCGGATCCTCCAGCCGGTAGTAGCGGCGCACCAGCGCGCGCACCTCCTCGAGGAACGCGTCGAGTTGCCCCGCGGCGACCAGTTCCGCCACCTCCGGCTGTTGGGCGTGCACCCGCGCCCACGCCGTCGGCACCAGGGCCTCGGCGCGCTCGGGCACCCGCTCGGCCGCGGGCAGCCCGTAGAGGTCCTCCAGCACCGCGTGCACCACCGTGCCGCGCACCGCGTGCACCGAAGGCCGCTCCGGTATCCGATCGATCGCGCGGAAGCGGTATTTCAGCGGACACTGCTTGAAATCCATTGCCCGGGAAGGCGAGAGCGCGGGCCGGGCGCGGGTGGCCGTCGGATCGGGCCGGGCGGTCCGCGCGTCGTCGGCAGGGGGCGTGGACACGGGCGAGCACATACCTGGCAGGCTATCCGGCGGCACCGACACGCCGGTGCGTCACAGCACGATTCCGACAAGTGGAACGGAGATTCATGACGGCCAGACGGACCGGGCCATTCACCATCGGTGACCGGGTGCAGCTGACCGATGCCAAAGGACGCCTGTACACGGTGGTCTTGGAGCCGGGCAAGGAATTCCACACCCATCGCGGCGGGATCAAGCACGACAGCCTGATCGGCGCCGACGAGGGCAGCGTGGTGCATTCCACCAACGGCACGCCCTATCTCGCACTGCGTCCGCTGCTGATCGACTACGTGCTGTCCATGCCGCGCGGCGCCGCGGTGATCTACCCGAAGGACGCCGCGCAGATCGTGCACGAGGGCGACATGTTCCCCGGCGCGCGTGTGCTGGAAGCCGGCGCGGGGTCCGGTGCGCTGACCTGCTCGCTGCTGCGGGCGGTGGGGCCGCAGGGGCAGGTGGTGTCCTACGAGATCCGCGCCGACCACGCAGAGCACGCGATCCGCAACGTCGAGACGTTTTTCGGCGAGCGGCCGGCGAACTGGTCGCTGACCGTGGGTGACGTGGCCGACTACACCGGGGAGCCGGTGGATCGCGCGGTACTGGACATGCTCGCGCCGTGGGATGCGCTACCGGCGGTGTCCAAGGCGCTCGTGCCGGGCGGCGTGCTGATCGTCTATGTGGCCACCGTCACCCAGCTGTCGAAAGTGGTCGAAGCGCTGCGCGAGCAGGAGTGCTGGACCGAGCCACGCTCCTGGGAGTCGCTGGTGCGACCGTGGCATGTGGTCGGCCTCGCCGTGCGGCCCGAGCACCGCATGCAGGGTCACACCGCCTTCCTGGTCAGCGCCCGCAGGCTCGCCGAGGGCACCGTCACGCCCAAGCCGCAGCGCAGGCCCTCGAAGGGCTGAGCGCGGCCGGGCGGGCGAGGTGGTGGCCGACTCAGGCCGGGACGCAGGGCGCCTGCGCGAAGCCGAGCAGCAGACAGCCGCTCGCGTCCGACAGCTTCCAGGTGCCGTCGACGTTTTCCCAGCTCAGCGGCACGGCGGGGGCGGCGCCATGCGGGGAGGTGATGGTCACCTGCGCGTTCGCGGTGTTGCCCTGGGTGGTGATGTCGGCGACGGCGAAGGTGAGCGCGTAGCCCTGCAGGCCCTTGTTCATCTGGTCGATGTTCGCTGTGCGCTTTTCACCGTTGACGATCAGCTTGGCCTTCTCGGGGGTGGGTACAGTCGGATCGGTGAGCTTTACCAGCACGGCCTGCAAGGTATCGGCGGTCGGCGCACCGGTCGCATGGGCGGAGTGATCGTGGGTACCCGACGCGGCGGTGCTGGTGGCGGCCGAGGTCGCCGCGCCGGTGGAGTCGTCGTCGGAGCCGCACGCCGCCACCGCGCCGGAGATGGCCAGCGCCGCCGCGGCGGTGACGAGGGAAAAACGCAGGGTTCTCGCGGGAAGGAGCATGGTCGGCAACCTTTCGGCTCGAGCGGCGAGGAGGCTCGCCAGGGTCGGGTTAGGGCAGGCTAACATGGTGATCCGGCCGCCGATCGCGGCCCAGATGTGATCACCACGAAACCATGTCGGAAAGCGAGAACGGGTCGCGCCCGGTAGCGTTGATAGACCGGGACTGGGAGGAGCAGCACATGAGCCCCATCGAGAATTCGGATTCGGCGGCCTGGAGAGAGCTCGAGGCAGTGCGCGCCGAGGCGGCTGCACTCCGAAGGCAACTCGCCGATTCGCCGGATCGCACACGGGAATTGGAAGCCCGCATCGATTCGCTGACCATTCGCAACACGAAGCTGATGGACACCCTCAAGGAAGCGCGCCAGCAGCTGGTCGCGCTGCGTGAGGAGGTCGATCGGCTGGGTCAGCCGCCGAGCGGATACGGCATTCTGATCGGTGTGTACGACGATCAGACGGTCGACGTGTTCACTTCGGGTCGCAAGATGCGGTTGACGTGTTCACCGAACATCGAGACCTCGACGCTCGAATACGGTCAGACCGTCCGCCTCAACGAGGCGCTCACGGTCGTCGAGGCCGGGCACTACGACGCGGTCGGCGAGATCGGCACCCTCCGGGAGATCCTCGACGACGGTCGTCGCGCCCTGGTCGTCGGCCATGCCGACGAGGAGCGTGTGGTGTGGCTGGCAGGCCCGCTGGCGAAGGTCGCCGAGATGGACGACCTCGACGATCCCGATTCCCCCATC
Organism: Nocardia sichangensis; assembly: GCF_047200615.1. Classification (NCBI taxonomy): domain Bacteria; kingdom Bacillati; phylum Actinomycetota; class Actinomycetes; order Mycobacteriales; family Nocardiaceae; genus Nocardia; species Nocardia sichangensis. The sequence continues at coordinate 139,896 of NZ_JBJZOK010000005.1, read as the reverse complement.
CGCAAGCTGCGGCCGGGCGACTCGCTGCTGGTCGACACGAAGGCCGGTTTCGCCTTCGAGCGCATCCCCAAGGCCGAGGTCGAGGACCTCGTGCTGGAAGAGGTGCCCGACGTCGACTACAGCGACATCGGCGGTCTCGGCAGGCAGATCGAGCAGATCCGCGACGCGGTGGAGCTGCCGTTCCTGCACAAGGACCTCTTCCGCGAGTACGCGCTGCGTCCGCCGAAGGGTGTGCTGCTCTACGGTCCCCCCGGCTGCGGTAAGACGCTCATCGCCAAGGCGGTGGCCAACTCGCTGGCCAAGAAGATCGCCGAGGCGCGCGGTGAGGATGCCAAGGAAGCCAAGTCGTTCTTCCTGAACATCAAGGGCCCCGAGCTGCTCAACAAGTTCGTGGGTGAGACCGAGCGTCACATCCGGATCATCTTCCAGCGGGCCCGCGAGAAGGCGTCCGAAGGCACGCCGGTGATCGTGTTCTTCGACGAGATGGATTCCATCTTCCGCACCCGCGGCTCCGGCGTCTCCTCCGATGTCGAGACCACGGTGGTGCCGCAGTTGCTGTCGGAGATCGATGGTGTCGAGGGCCTGGAGAACGTCATCGTGATCGGCGCCTCCAACCGTGAGGACATGATCGATCCCGCGATCCTGCGGCCGGGCCGCCTGGACGTGAAGATCAAGATCGAGCGTCCGGACGCGGAGTCGGCGCAGGACATCTTCTCGAAGTACCTCACCAAGGAGTTGCCGCTGCACGACGACGACCTGGCCGAGTTCGGCGGCGACAAGCTCTTGTGCATCAACGCCATGATCGAACGCGTCGTCGACCGGATGTACGCCGAGAGCGAGGACAACCGCTTCCTGGAGGTCACCTACGCCAACGGTGACAAGGAGGTCCTGTACTTCAAGGACTTCAACTCCGGCGCCATGATCCAGAACATCGTGGACCGCTCCAAGAAGTACGCCATCAAGGCGGTGCTCGACACGGGCAACCCGGGTCTGCGCATCCAGCATCTCTACGATTCGATCGTGGACGAGTTCTCCGAGAACGAGGACCTGCCCAACACCACGAATCCGGACGACTGGGCACGCATCTCGGGTAAGAAGGGCGAGCGGATCGTCTACATCCGCACGCTGGTCACCGGCAAGAACGCCAGTGCCAGCCGCGCCATCGACACCGAGTCGAACACCGGTCAGTACCTGTAAAGGTTGCGCCGACCACGATGGGCCGCGTCTCCCCGGAGACGCGGCCCTTTCGCTGTCCAGGGCGCAGGTGACGGTGCACGGCGACGGCCGCGCCACTCGTATCCGGATGACTCTCGACGGCGCTCCATTCGACGTCGTCGCTCATCAGCAGGTCTACAGTCCGCTCGTGCTAAAATTTGACCATGCGGCCAGAAAACAGTACGAGTGGCCAACGGCGGTCTTTCATCGAAGAGGCGCGACGGCGGCAGATCATCGCCTCCGCGGTGGAGGTGATCTCCGAGGTCGGGTACGCGAATGCTTCGCTGGCGCGGATCGCCGAGCGCGCGGGCATCTCCAAGGGCGTCATCTCCTACCACTTCGAGGGCAAGGACGATCTGATGACGCAGCTGGTGGTCCAGCTCTACGTCTCGGCCGCGGAGTACATCGCGCCACGGGTCGGAGCGGCGGCCGGACCGCGCGCGAGCCTGCTGGCCTACCTCGAATCGAACCTCGGTTTCATCGATGCGAATACCACGTATGTGGCGGCGCTGGTCGAGGTGGTGACGAATCTGCGGGACGCGGACGGCAACCCGAAGTTCGCCTCCGCCGACGGTGAACGCGACATCATCGCGCCGCTGGTCGACATCCTCACCGAAGGGCAGCGCACCGGCGAGTTCGGCGAGTTCGATCCGCTCTTGATGGCCAAGTCCATCCGCGACGCCATCGATGGCGCCGCCGGACGGGCGGTCCGGGAACAGGACTTCGCGATGGACGCGTACGCGGCACACGTGTGCCGGTTGTTCGACACGGCGACCCGGAAAGCGGGTAAGGATGACTGAGGTACTGGACACCCCGCGGCGCCGGGACGATGCCACGACACCGTTGCCCTCGTTCGCCTTCGGCGGAGTCGGCGCGGTGGCGGCGCTGGGAGCGGTGGCGCTGCTGGTTTCCATCGGGCGGTACGGATTCTTCGGCGACGAGCTGTATTTCGTCGCGGCAGGCCGCAGGCTCGCGGTCGGCTACGCCGATCAGGGGCCGCTGCTACCCGCGATCGCGCGGATTACGGATCTGCTCGCCCCGGATTCGCTGATGGCACTGCGTCTTCCGGCCGTGCTCGTCACCGTGGCCGCGGTGGTGGTGACCGCCCAGATCGCCAGGGAGTTCGGGGGCGGTCGCCCGGCGCAGGTGCTGGCCGCGGCCGCGTATGCCACCTCGCCGTTCCTGCTGGTGCAGGGTGATCAGCTGGCCACCAATACGATCGATACGGCGTTGTGGGTGGTGGTGAGCTGGCTGGTGATCCGCTGGGTCCGCACCCGCCACGACGGTTTGCTGCTGGCCTCGGCGCTGTTCACCGCGGTGGATATGCAGGTCAAGTGGCTGATTCCCTTCTTCTGGCTCGCACTGGTGATCGGGGTGGCGATCTACGGACCGCGTGAGCTGCTGCGCCGCCCCGCCCTGTGGTGCGGCGCCGCGATCGTCGTCCTCACCTCGGTACCCAGCCTGGTGTGGCAGGCGGCGCACGGGTGGCCGCAGCTGCGTCTGGGTGGTGTGGTCGCCGCGGAGCAGGCCACGATCGGCGGGCGCTACATCTGGCTGCCGCTCGCGCTCGCCTCCGCCGGATTGATCGGTGGATTGCTGCTGGTGTACGGGGTGTGGACCCTGTTCCGTGCCGAAAGCTTGCGGCCGTACCGTTTTCTCGGTGTCCTGCCGTTGGTGCTGATCATGGTCTTCATCGCGACCGGTGGACGACCGTACTATGCGGCGGGTTGCTACGGAGCGCTGATCGCGGTCGGTGCGGTGCGGTGGATGGAGGACCGGCGGCGATCGCGTGTGATCCTCACCGTTGCGGTGGCCGCGATATCCGTTGCGCTGGTGATTTTCTCGCTGCCCCTGCGCCCGGAATCCGACATCGACCCGGTCGACACCCAAGCCCAGGCGGGGCTGGAGATCGCGGTCTACGGTCGGTTCGGCTGGTCCGAACTCGCGGCCGGGACCGCGGCGGCCTACGCGGCGCTGCCGGAGCCGGAGCGGGCTTCGGCCGTGGTGATCGCCGATTCCTATTGGCAGGCAAGCGCCTTGGACCTCGCGCGCGCGACCCATGGCCTGCCCGCCGTCTTCAGTCCGAATCGCGGGTTCGGCTACTTCGGCACCCCGCCGGACACGGCGACGACGGTGCTGTGGGTGGGTGGCAGTGAGGCCGATGTGCGCGCGCACTGTGCCGAGGTGACCGCGATCGGGCAAGTCGACGCTCGTCTCGGGTTCCCGGGGGTCACCCGCGGCGTCACTGTCTGGCGTTGCGCGCGACCGCTCGTGCCGTGGTCGCGAGCCTGGCCGGGCATGCTGCGGCTGAACTGATCCGGTTCCGGCTCACCACCAGCCGAGGATCGGCGACAACTGTCTGCCGAGTTCCGGTGCCAGCGACCGCGAATAGCTGGCGGTGAGGTGATGCTCGTCGTGGTAGATCAGGACGTTGCCCTCGGTGACCGCGCATACGTCGCGTTCGCACAGCGCGTCGGACAGGTCCAGCGGGAACACGTTGGGGAACGAGGCGGCGAACTCCAGCGCCGGATCGACCGCGTTCAGCGCCTCCGCGCGCGGCATCCCGCAGCTGATCCGGTCGCCGTGCTGGGCGAGGCAATCGATGGCCCGGTACCGCACGCCGTCGCGGCGCAGCCACGGCGTGTCACGGATGGCGAGCACGTTGAGTCCGCGGTCGGCCAGGCGGGTCCAGACGTCCAGATAGTCGGCCGGGGTCTCGTCACCCGCGCCGTCACGAGGGCGGGTCGCTGTCGTGAACACCCACTCCGGGCGTTCGACGCCCAGGCGGTCGATCACCTCCACAGACCAGTCGCGGCAGTCCGGATTCGCTTCACCCTTGTACATCGGTTCCGCCGCCACGGTCAGCGGGCAGCCCATCTTCAGGTAGACCTCGACCCGGAAGGAGTGCTCGCGGGCGAGCAGGTCGAGCGCGGGCACCCAATGCTCGGCATGCGAGCTGCCCACCACCGCGATGGTGCGCTCCGCGGCGGCGTCGCCATAGGTGCAGGTGATGACCTCGCGGGTATCCCAGTCCGCGATGCAGCCGTCGCGCGAGGGGTAGGCCGCGTCCGCCGGCGCTTCGTACATGCTCGGCCGCATCGGAGCCTCGGGCGCGCTCACGCCGTTGACCAGTGCTTCCGCGCCGGGATAGCGCGCCGAGTCCAGCCCGGCCACCGCTCGCGGCGGATTCGCCTTGGTCACCACCTGCTCGCCCAGCGCCGCCGCGAGTACCGCGATGCCGAGCGCAGCGACCAGCCGGCCGGTGCGGCGTCCGCGGGCGGGCGGCTTTCCGGCCGGACGACCGGACCGCACTCGTAGCGGCTCCTCGATGAACCGGTTGGTCAGGTAGGCAAGTACCAGCGACGCCCCGACGACGCCCAGACCCACGCCGAGTCCCGCGGTCGCGGCTCCCGTCCGCGCCAGGACGAAGATCAGAATCGGCCAGTGCCACAGATACAGCGCGTAGGACAGTTCGCCGAGGCGCACCGCGGCCGGTGCGCCGAGCAGCCGGTTCGGTAGTGGCTGATCCGCGGCGGCGAGATCGCCGCCCGCGACGATCAGCGCCAGTGTGGCCCCGACTGGCACCAGCGCGGCGGGACCGGGGAACCGATCGGCGCCGTCGATCAACCAACCGCACGTGAGCACCGCGACCGCGCCGAGGACGGCGGCCGCGACCCGCACCGAACGCGGCGGTGACAGCCAGGGCGCGACGATCGCCAGCAGCGCCCCGGCGAGGAGTTCCCAGGCGCGGGCGAAACTGTCGTAGTAGTTCCAGCCCTGATGCACCGCGGTACCGTGCGCGGCGTAGACGAACGAGGCCACCGCGCCCGCGGCGAGCGCGATCGCCAAGGCCGGACGCACTGCCCCCGGGCGAGCGAAACGCAGGCACAGGCCAGCGACCGACGCCACGACGATCAGCGCGAGCAGGTAGAACTGCATCTGCACCGCCATCGACCACAGATGCTGCAACGGGCTCACCGACGGATCGGCGGCCAGGTAGTCCGACCAGGACAGCGCCAGATACCAGTTCTGGTAGTACAGCAGCGACGCCAGCGTCTGCGCCGCCATCTCGCCCCACTGGGTGAACGGGCGAAGCAGCACGGTCGCCGCGACCACGGCCGCCAGAAGCGTGACCAGGGCGGGCAGTAATCGGCGGGCGAGCCGGCGAGCGGTGTGCGCGACACGGACCGTGCCGGTGGCCGCCACGCCGCGCAGCAGCGAGCCGGTGAAGAAGAACCCGGACAGCGCCAAGAACACGTCCACGCCGCCCGACACCCGGCCGAACCAGATGTGGAACGCCACGACCAGCGCGATCGCCACGCCGCGCAGCCCGTCCAGATCGTGCCGGTACCCGCCGGCGCCCGCCCGCGGCACGGCCGCCGCGGTGGCGACCGCACCCGGCCGGAGCAACCGATTCACCGCTCGGGCGACCGTCACCGGACTCGCGCGGCGCGGTCGTCGCGGAAACGGAATCCAACGGTTCGGCGACGGAGGCATGAACGGGACACGTCATTTCTCTTACCACGGGCGGTGAACCGTGGTCCAACTCGCAAGGCCGGAGTGGCGTGCGGAAACGCCGAGAAATACGGACAATTCGGTCACCCGTCGACGGGTCGTAATGGGTGGGTCGATAGGGTGGGGTCGTGAATGTTGAGGTGACACCCCTGCCGGGTATAGGTGTGCGCAAGGATTTTCCGCTGACCAATACACGACGCCGGATAGGGGTGATCGACCATCGCGACGGCACGATGGACCTCATCGTGAGCAAGCCGGACAACCCCGACGAGACCGAACAGGTACCGCTGTCGGGGAAGGAGGCGGCCGTGCTGGCCAGCCTGCTCGGCGCGCCGCAGCTGGTCGAACAACTGCGCGAGGAACACCGCGAGTTCACCGGACTGACCACCCGGCAGCTGTCCATCCCGGACCGCTCCCGCTTCGACGGACGCAGGCTGGGCGAAACTCAGATGCGCACCCGGACGAAGGCGTCCATCGTCGCCGTGGTCCGCAGCGGCCAGCCGATTCCCTCGCCGGGGCCGGACTTCACCTTCACCGCTGGAGACGTGCTGGTCGTCGTCGGCACAGTGGAGGGCCTCGAGGCCGCCGCCAAGATCCTGTTAGACGGCTGAGCGCATGGTCGCACACGAGACCGCGCTCGCGCTGATCCAGCTGGGCGCGGTGTTCTTCGGCCTCGGCCTGCTCGGGCGGATCGCCGCGCGCATCGGCATGTCGCCCATCCCGCTGTATCTGATCGGCGGATTGGTGTTCGGCACCGGTGGCCTCGTCGAGTTGCGGCAGGTGGACGACTTCATCCATCTCGCCAGCGAAATCGGCGTCGTCCTGCTGTTGTTGCTGCTAGGCCTGGAATACAGCGCGCCGGAACTGGTCACGGGCATGCGCCGATCGTGGGCCGCGGGCGTGGTGGACATCGTGCTCAACGCGACGCCGGGTGTGCTCGTCGCGCTCGGGCTCGGCTGGGGGTTCACCGGCGCCATCGCGATGGCCGGGGTCACCTACATCTCGTCCTCCGGCATCGTCGCGAAGGTGCTCAACGATCTGGGCAGGCTCGGTAACCGGGAAACGCCGGTGATCCTGTCCATCCTGGTGTTCGAGGACCTGGTGATGGCCGGATACCTGCCGGTGCTGACCGCGGTGCTGGCCGGAGTCGGTTTCCTCGCCGGACTGAAGACGCTGGCCATCGCCCTCGCGGCGGTCACGGTCGTGCTGATCGTCGCGCTGCGCTACGGCCGCTACGTCTCCGCGATCGTCGACAGCGCCGACCGCGAGATCTTCCTGTTGAAGCTGCTGGGTTCCGCGCTGCTGGTGGCCGGCGCGGCCTCCGCGGTGCAAGTGTCCGCGGCGGTCGGCGCGTTCCTGCTCGGCATCGCGATCTCGGACTCCACCGCGCACAACGCCACCAAGCTCCTGGAACCGCTGCGCGACCTGTTCGCCGCACTGTTCTTCGTGCTGTTCGGCCTGAGCACCGACCCGACGAGCATTCCGCCGGTGCTGGGCTGGGCGTGCCTGCTGGCACTGGTCACGACGGCCAGCAAGATCGCCACCGGATGGTGGGCGGCCAAGCGGGCCGGTGCGGGCCGCTTGGGCCGGGCGCGCGCGGGCACCGCCCTGGTCGCTCACGGCGAGTTCTCGATCGTCATCGCGGGTCTCGCGGTGGCCGCTGGCGCGGTCCCCGCCGAATTCGCCGCGCTGGCCACAACCTACGTGCTGTTGATGGCGGTGCTCGGGCCGGTCGTCAGCCGGTTCGTCGAACCGGCGATGGCGCTGCTGCTGCGTCGGCGCGCCGCGGTGTCCTGACCGATTCGTTCGAGCCGGCCCCGCTGACGACCATGGTGGCGGCGTCCGATCGTCGCCGCCACCATGGTCGTCCGGAATTCAGTTGCGGACGGCGACGGAATCGAGCACCACGTCGGCGGCCGGTGCGCCGTCGGACGAGCCGTCCTTGACTCCGGCGGCGGCGATGGCGTTCAGCACGTCCATGCCCGCGGTGACCCGGCCGAACGGGGTGTAGTTCGGCGGCAGCGGCGCGTCCCGGTAGACCAGGAAGAACTGGCTGCCGTTGGTGCCGGGGCCCGCGTTCGCCATCGCGATCGTGCCCGCCGGGTAGGTCGCGCCCGCCAGGTTCTCGTCGGGGAATTGATAGCCGGGCCCGCCCATGCCGGTCGCGGTGGGGTCGCCGCACTGCAGGACGTAGATGCCGTCGGTGGTGATCCGGTGGCACTTCGTGTGGTCGAAGTACCGTTCCCCGGCCAGGAACGCGAACGAGTTGACGGTGCGCGGTGCGTGGGCGGCGTCCAGGGCGACGGTCACGGTGCCGCAAGTGGTGATCAGCGTCGCCGTGTATTGCGCGTTGGGATCGATGGTCATGCCGGGTTCGGCGGGCCACTGCTTACCGTTCGGCTGCCCCGCGGTCGGTACGCCACAGCCGGCCGGGCCCTGCTCCCGAGCAGGCGACGGGGTCGCCGAGACGACACCGGTCGCGGACGCGACCAGCGCCGCGCCGACGACGAGGACCCCGAGGATCCGCAGCGATCGCCACGGCACGCCGCGGCGCCCCGTGCGCCGGCCGTTGACGAGTTCTCGCGCTTGCACTTCGCTGCTCACCGCTGAAAATCTCCTTCACTCGGGGTTGCGCACCGGACGATGCAGCGCGAATCATTCCATCTCGCCCGACCAAGTGGGGGAGTACGGCTCGATTACTCGAGCACGGCCAGGTCGGGATGCCGCCGTAACCGCGGTTGCCACGGATTGGCTACAAAATGCCTCCAGGCACTCGTCGGACAACGGAACAGGTTCCCGGTGACGTATAACGAGGCATGGGAATCGTTCGAGCGGCGCTGGTCCAAACGAACTGGACCGGTGACAAGGAGTCGATGCTCGCGGCGCACGAAAACTACGCGCGCCGCGCCGCCGCGCACGGAGCCGCGGTGATCTGCTTCCAAGAACTGTTCTACGCCCCGTATTTCTGCCAGCGGCAGGACACGGAGTTCTACGACTACGCCGAATCCGTCCCGGGGCCGACGACGGAACGATTCGCGGAACTGGCGAAAGAATTGCGCCTGGTGATGATCCTGCCGGTGTACGAGCAGGAACAGCCGGGTCTGCTGTACAACACGGCGGCGGTGATCGACGCCGACGGCAGCTATCTCGGCAAGTACCGCAAACACCACCTTCCGCACGTGCACGGGTTCTGGGAGAAGTTCTATTTCCGGCCGGGCAACCTGGGCTGGCCGGTGTTCGACACGGCGGTGGGCAAGGTCGGCGTATACATCTGCTACGACCGGCACTTCCCGGAGGGGTGGCGCGCGCTGGCCCTCGCCGGTGCGGAACTCGTGTTCAATCCGTCGGCCACGTCGCGCGGCTTGTCCGGTTACCTCTGGAGACTGGAACAACCGGCGGCCGCGGTAGCCAACGAGTACTACATCGGTGCCATCAATCGGGTCGGCGCCGAGGAGTACGGCGACGACGACTTCTACGGCACCAGCTACTTCGTCGACCCCGAAGGCAAGTTCGTCGGCGAGGTCGCCTCCGATACCGACCCCGAGCTGGTCGTCCGTGATCTGGACATGGACCTGATCAAGGTGGTGCGCGACCGCTGGGCCTTCTACCGCGATCGGCGCCCCGACGCCTACGGGCCGCTGGTGGCCCCCTGAGACCGGGGAGAACGACATGGCGCGCACCTTCATCCACGGCGGCACGGTGGTCTCCGCCACCGGAGCGCAGCCGCTCGACGTGCTCGTCGACGGCGAGACCATCGCCGCCGTCCTGCGGCCGGGCTCCGTCGCGCTGGGCGCGGATCTCGCCGCGTCCGCCGATCGCGTGCTCGACGCGACCGGCAGATACGTCATCCCCGGCGGCGTGGACGGTCACACCCACATGCAGATGCCCTTCGGTGGGACCGAGGCCTCCGACACCTTCGAGACCGGCACCCGCGCGGCCGCGTGGGGCGGCACCACCACCATCATCGACTTCGTCGTCCAGCGGCAAGGGGAACGGGTCCAGGACACGCTGGCCGCCTGGCACGCGAAAGCGGCCGGGCAATGCGCGATCGACTACGGCTTCCATCAGATCATCGGCGACGTCGACGACGAATCCTTGAAGGGCATGAGCGAATTGGTGGCCGAGGGCGTCACCAGCTTCAAACTCTTCATGGCCTACCCGGGGGTCTTCTACTCCACCGACGGCCAGATCCTGCGCGCCATGCAGTCAGCGGCGGAACTCGGCGCGCTGGTGATGATGCACGCGGAGAACGGGATAGCCATCGATGTGCTGGTCGAACAGGCGCTCGCGCGAGGGGACAACGCGCCGTACTTCCACGGCACGACCCGACCGTGGCAGCTCGAGGAGGAGGCCACCCACCGCGCGATCATGCTGGCCGAATTGACCGGCGTGCCGCTGTACGTCGTGCACGTGTCGGCCGAGCAGGCGCTGGCTCAGATCGCCGCCGCCCGCGACGCCGGGCGCAACGTCTTCGGCGAGACCTGCCCGCAGTACCTGTATCTCTCGCTCGAGGATCAGCTCGGCGCGCCGGGTTTCGAAGGCGCCAAATGGGTGTGCTCCACACCGCTGCGATCGAAGGCCGAAGGGCATCAGGACAAGCTGTGGCGCTACCTGCGCACCGGCGACGTCACGGCCGTCGGCACCGATCACTGTCCGTTCTGCATGAAAGGCCAGAAGGAGATGGGGCTCGGGGACTTCAGCAAGATCCCCAACGGCATCGGCGGCGTCGAGCACCGGATGGATCTGATGTTCCAGGGCGTCCGGTCCGGCCGGATCCCGCTGGAACGCTGGGTCGAGGTCTGCTGCACCACACCGGCCCGGATGTTCGGCATGTACCCGCGCAAAGGGGTGATCAGCCCGGGAGCGGACGCCGACATCGTCATCTACGACCCGGACGGCCACACCAGCATCGGTCTCGCCAAGACCCACCACATGAACATGGACTACTCGGCCTACGAGGGATTCGAGATCGACGGTCACGTCGACACGGTGCTGTCCCGGGGCCGGGTCGTCGTGGACGACGGCGGCTACCTCGGGCACGCGGGGCACGGCCGGTTCGTCGCGCGTGGACTCGCGCAGAACCTGATCTGACTTTCGATCCTCGGAACGGAGAAGTGCCGCATGGACATCGGTGTGGTGCTGCAATGCACGCCCCCGGCCTCGCGTGTGATCGAACTGGCCAGGCTCGCGGAGACATATGGGTTCTCCCACGTCTGGACCTTCGACTCGCATCTGCTCTGGCAGGAGCCCTATGTCATCTACAGCCAGATCCTGGCCGCCACCCGCAAGATCATGGTCGGTCCGATGGTGACGAACCCGGCCACCCGGGACTGGACGGTGACCGCGTCGGCCTTCGCCACGCTCAACGAGATGTTCGGCAATCGCACCGTATGCGGGATCGGCCGCGGCGACTCGGCCGTGCGCACGCTGGGCGGCAAGCCCGCCACGCTGGCCACGCTGCGCCGATCGATCGAGGTGATCCGCGAACTGGGCAACGGTCGCGGCGCGCGAGTGGACGACACGGTCGTGCGGTTGCCGTGGGCGGCCGACTCCCGGTTGGACGTGTGGGTGGCGGGCTACGGGCCACGCGCACTCGAGCTGACCGGTGCCGTGGCCGACGGATTCATTCTGCAACTGGCCGACCCCGACATCACGGCATGGACCGTCGCCCGGGTGCGCGCCGCGGCCGAGCGCGCGGGCCGGGACCCGGCGGCGGTGCGGATCTGCGTCGCCGCACCCGCTTATGTCACCGACGGGACGGACGCGGCGCAGGCGCACGCGCGGCAACAGTGCCGATGGTTCGGCGGGATGGTCGGCAACCACGTGGCGGAGATGGTGGCGAGATACGGTACGGCAGGCGACATCCCGGCTGCCCTCACGGACTACATCGAAGGCAGGCGCGGCTACGACTACAACCTGCACGGACGCGCGGGCAATGTCCATGCCGAGTACGTGCCCGACGCCATCGTGGACCGCTTCTGCCTGCTGGGCACGCCCGACGACCAGCTGTCGCGGTTGCGGGAGCTGGAAAGGCTCGGTGTGGACCAGTTCGCCGTCTATCTCCAGCACGACGCGAAGAACGCGACTTTGGCGGCGTACGGTGAATCGGTGCTGCCTCGTCTCGCTTCCCTCGTGACCACGACCAAGTCGACCGAAGGGAGCGACTAACGTGGCCGATCATGTCTTCTATCCCTGGAGCGCACAGGCCGAATTGAACCCGGCTCCGATCACCGGGGCGTTCGGCTCCTACTTCTGGGACGACACCGGCAAGCGCTATCTGGACTTCTCCTCCCAGCTGGTCAACGTGAACATCGGCCACCAGCATCCGGACATCGTCGCGGCGATCGTCGCCCAGGCGCAGCGGTTGGCGACCATCTCGCCGACGGTCGGCAACGACGTCCGCAGCGAACTGGCCCGGCTGATCGTCGAGCGGGCTCCCGGCGAGCTGAACCGGATCCTGTTCACCACCGGCGGCGCCGAGGCCGTCGAGCACGCGGTGCGTTTGGCGCGAAGCTACACCGGGCGGACGAAAATGCTCGCCGCCTACCGCTCCTACCACGGCGGCACGGGCGTCGCGATCGGCCTGACCGGGGAACCGCGCCGCTGGGGCGCGGAACCGACAAACGTCGACGTGGTGCGGTTCTTCGGCCCCTACCCCTACCGGTCACCGTGGGGCACGACGACTCCCGAGGAAGAGACGGCCGCCGCGCTGCGGCACCTGCGGCAGGTCATCGAGCTCGAGGGCCCGCAGCACATCGCGGGGTTGATTTTGGAGACGGTGGTCGGCACCAACGGTGTGCTCGTCCCGCCGCCCGGTTATCTGGCCGGCGTGCGAGCGCTGTGCGACGAGTTCGGCATCGTCTACATCGCCGATGAGGTGATGGTCGGATTCGGACGGGTGGGCGAATGGTTCGCGGTACAGGCGTTCGGCGTCGAGCCGGACATCATCACCTTCGCCAAGGGGGTGAACTCCGGCTACGTCCCGCTCGGTGGCGTGCTCATGGCCGAGCGGATCGCGCAGCGCTACGACCATGTGGTGTATCCGGGCGGTCTCACCTACGCGGGTCATCCGCTGGCCTGCGCGGCGGGTGTCGCCTCGATCGCGGTCTTCGAGCGCGAAGGAATCCTCGATCACGTACGGGCGGTGGGCGCCGATGTGCTCGGAAAAGGCCTGCGCGAACTCGCCGGTCGTCATCCGAGCGTCGGCGAGGTCCGTGGACTCGGCTTCTTCTGGGCGCTGGAACTGGTCCGGGACCAGCGCAGCAGACAGCCGCTGATCCCGTTCGCGGCGGCGGGCGCGGACGCCGAGCCGATGGCCGCGGTCACCGCCGCGGCCAAGGCACGCGGGCTGTGGCCGTTCAACGCGGGCAATCGCTTTCAGATCGCGCCGCCGCTGACCACGACGGCCGACGAACTGCGCACCGGCCTCGAGATCGTCGACGAAGTGCTCGACGTGGCCGACGGCTACGTCGCGAGCTGACCGGCCGCTCAGTGCGGCGTCAGTTCCACCACGACGCCGCCCTGCTGCCAGGTCTGGTAGATATCGGCCTTGGAGGGTGAGCCGTCGGCGGTGAAGCCGATGCCGTTGTACTTGGCGTTCTGCTTGTTGTCCCGCGCGACGATCTCGTAGAGCCGCAGCACGTCGGCCTCGGAGGTGTGGACCATCGGGTCGAAGGTGCGCGGCTCGCCGCCGAAGGAGGCCCGCACCGGATCGCCCGCCCGCAGGTTCTTCACCCACGGGCGCAGGGCGGTGCCGATCAGCAGAGTGTCGCCGTGCCGGGTGTAGGCCAGCGGCACGTCGTAGACCTTCCCCGACTTGCGCCCGACGACGTGCAGGATCATCAGCCGCTTGCCGACGACGCCGGACAGCCCGGGTACACGCAGCAGCGCGCGCACGACCCGATTCATCACGCCCTGATATGAAGGGATGCGCTCGGGACCGGATGTGGTCGGTGTGCCGTAGGGGTTTTCGGGCGACGCGTGCTCAGTCATGGCTTCCAGTATCGGAGCACACGCGGCGCTCGGCGGCGCGACGTCCGAGATCCGCCAGTGGGCGCCGGGCGGCCCGGGTGCACGTCCTCGGTACCCTGCGTACATGACTTCCGGGCAGACCGAGATCTGGCACAACCCGCGGTGCAGCAAGAGCCGCAACGCCACCGCGTTCCTGAACGACGCCGGTGTCGACTACACCGTGCGCAAGTATCTGGACCAGCCGCCGACGGCCGCCGAGCTGCGTGAGGTGTTGCGGCGGCTGGACGCCGAACCCTGGGACATCACCCGCACCGGCGAACAGATCGCCAAGGACCTCGGCATGGCGAGCTGGGCGCGGAGCGCCGCCGACCGGGACCGTTGGATCGAAGCGCTGGTCGAACATCCCGGGCTGATCCAGCGGCCGATCGTGCTCACCGCGGACGGCGGGGCGGTGGTGGCCCGAGACGACGACGCACTGCGCGATCTGCTCTGACACCCGTTCCCGCCGTGTGGGATTCGGCGGTAGGGTCGGCGGACATGAAAGTGCAACTGCGCCACAGTCCCGCCGCCGCCGTCGCGCGGTGCTTTCTCGCCGGGGGCGAGCCGATGCGGGTCGAGAGCGGCGCCATGGTGGCTCATTCGGCGGGAGTCACGTTGCAGGCCAAGGCCGAGGGCGGCATCCTGGCCGGACTGAAGCGGTCGGTGCTGGCCGGGGAGTCGTTCTTCGTCTCGACGTTCACCGCGCCGCCGCAGGGCGGGTGGGTCGACGTGGCGCCCGCGCTTCCCGGCGACATGTTGAACTTGCAGATCACGCCGGATCGGCCTTTCTTCATCAGCCGCGGGGGATGGATCGCCAATTCGCACGGTGTGCAGGTGGAGAGCAAGTGGGGCGGGTTCGCCAATCTGTTCGGCGGCGAAGGCGGATTCGGTCTGCGCGCGCACGGCGAGGGTGAGATCGTGGTGGGCGTGTTCGGCGCGATCGATGTGATCGATCTGCGACCGGGCGAGCCGATCACGATCGACACCGGGCACGTGGTCGCCTACGACCTGGCGATGAATTTCAGCATCCGGCGAGCGGTCTCGGGTCGATCGATCCAGTCGTTGAAGTCCGGCGAGGGTTTCGTCTTCGATTTCACCGGCCCCGGCCGGGTGCTGTTGCAGACACGCAATCCCGGCGCGTTCGCCGCTTGGGCCGCCTCCGTCGCCTCGTCCAGCTGATCAGGGCCTCGTCCCGTCGTCTGCCGCTGACCGGGCGCCGACCAGCAGATCCGTGATCAGCAGGCGGGTGTCCGGGACGAACGGCCAGTCCGGATCGGCCAAACGCGCCAGCAGTTCGGCGTCGGTCCACCACCATCCCGCGGCGATCTCGTCGGGTTGGTGGCGAACCGGCCCGTCGTAGCGCGACTCGTACGCGAACAGATGACACCGCATCGGCCGACCGGCCCATTCGCCGTCCCAGGAGACCGTCGCCAGCGGTTCGGGCGAGACGTCGGCGGGGTTCGGCGTGACGCCCAGTTCTTCGGCCAGTTCGCGCAGGGCCGTCTCGCGCGGCGCTTCGCCCGGCGCGACCACACCACCGGCCAGGCAGTCGTGCATGCTCGCGAAAACGAGCTTGGTGTCGGTGCGGCGGTGCACGTAGACGCGCTCGCCGTCACCGGAGCGCAGGAGCACCCCCGCGCTGGCGTGCCACAATCCGTCGCGGTAGACCGTGGCCCGCTCGGCGGCCCCCACCGGGTTCCCCGCCGCATCGTAGATGGCGATCGTTTCCGCGCTCGGATCTCCGGTGTGGGGCGGCTCGCGATGAGGCGGCGGAGCGGACATGGGTCGAGAGTAACGTGAACACCGCAGGCCACAGGGAGAGAGGATCGCCGCCCATGGTGCTTCCGCACGCACTGGCGAATTTCAACCGGCATGTCACCAATCCGACCGCGGGCCTGGTCGCGGGACGCGCGCCCGGGTTCGGCATCGTGCTGCACAAGGGCAGGAAGTCGGGCCGGTCCTACCGCACCCCGGTCATGGTCTTCGAGCAGGACGGCGCCTACCGGATCGCGCTGACGTATGGCCGGAATGTCGACTGGGTCAAGAACATCTGCGCGGCGGGTGGTTTCGCCCTGGAAACCCGCGGCCATGTGGTCGAGCTGACCGATCCGGTCGTGCGGCACGACCCCTCCGCGGTATGGGCGCCACTCGGCGTGCGGCAGATGCTGAAGACGATCTCGGCGGACTATTACGTCGAGTCCCGTCCGGCGGACTGATACGGAACGCGAGCCGTCCCGGCCGCTATGCGTCCGGGACCGATTCGCTGGTGCGGCTGAGCACCGATGGAGACAGCCCGAACGTCCGGCGGCAGGTGCGGGTGAGATCCGCGCCATCGGAGAAACCGGCCGCGTGCGCGGCGGCCGTGAGGTCGTCTCCGGCCAGCGCGCGGGTCCGCGCTATGTGCAGCCGCAGCCAGAGGATATAGCGGCGCAACGGAATTCCCATCTGCTCGGTGAACAGGTGGGACAGTCGGGGCGCGGGAATACCCAACTGTCGTGCGACATCCGCGCCCCGCACCGACCCGGTGCGCACCAGTGCGGGCAGCAGTTGCAGGGCCGCCGTGATCACCGCGTGCCGCTCGCTCGCGCCGGACGCGCCGTCCTGCGGCAGCAGATCGTCGACGACGGCGGTGACCTGCGCGGTCAGGTCTCCACCACCGGCGGTGATGCCGAGGGCGTCGGCGCTGTCGACCCAGCCGTTGAGGTGCGCTCTGCGATCCGCCGCCGCACCGGCGGCCGTCTCGGGGTCGAGGTAGACGGCCGTGCCGTGCGCGGCGCCTACGTCGATCCGGTGCGGCGCGTCGGTCGGCACGATGACGTGGGTGCCCTGCTTGCGGACGCCGCTACCGTCCACCACCACGATCGGCGTGCTCGCGGCGACGATCTGCACCGCGTGATGCGCGTGTAACTCCGTCGGACCGACCGATCCGGCGAAAGCCAGCACCCCCGGCCGGAGCAGCGCGACACCCGCTCGCGCCGGTTCGTCCGCCGCGCCGCCAGGCGCCATCGAGAAGCCGTTGGTGACCAGAGCCTTCATCATGGGATGCTCCCGGCTGAGACACTCGCGCTGAATCCTGGGATGAGCGTATCGGTTTCGCGCAGGCGGTATTCCCGATTCCTCCGATTGCCGCCGTTCGCCGGGGCACTGCGGTCCGAGCCGCCGCCCCGGCCCGCCGATCACCGCACGGCCGCGCCTACGACCGGATTCCGGCATCGATCATGAGTTCGCCACTCGATTGCTCGCAGCGAAAGACGCCGCTCAGCTCTCCGTCACCTCGACGCCGCGCCAGAACGCGACATAGTCCTTGATCTGCGCGGCCTTGGTCTTCGGCTCCGGGTAGAACCAGGCGGCGTCGGTGTTGCTGTCTCCGTCGACCACTACGGTGTAGTAGCTGGCGGTGCCCTTCCACGGGCAGTAGCTGTGCGTGTCGGAGGGCTGGAAGAACTCCGGTCGGATCGAGTCCGGCGGGAAGTAGTGATTGCCCTCGACGATGATGGTGTCATTGCTGGTCGCGAGGACGCGGCCGTGCCAAGTTGCCGTTGCCATCCTTCGATTCTGCCCCGATCCCACCGGTGGGCGGCGGCCGAGTATGTGCGGCCGGCCGCCTACATCACTCGGGACGCTCCGGCCGGTGTAGTTCGACCGCCAATGCCACCAGTTCGCTCAGGTGCTCGCCGTCGGATCCGGCCCGTCGCATCGCTTCGGCTACGGGAAAGGTGCGCACCTCGAGGATCTGCTCGGCGTCGTCGGGATTGGTCGGGGCGGATTCGAGCACCACGTCCGCGGTGCACCACAGCCACGCCTTGTGCGGATGGGGCTGCCACTCGCGATACGGTGCCGGACCGTTGCTCGTCGCATGGTGCGCGCCGAACCATCGGATCGGTCCGACCGGGCGTGCGCCCGCCTCCTCCCGCAGTTCGCGGCGCACGCAGGCGTCGATCGACTCGCCGCGTTCCCTGGTGCCGCCCGGAATCAGCCAGACGTCGCGATCGTCACGACAGAGCACGATCTCGTCGCCGACGAAACAGACGACGTGGATATTGGTGACCAGTTCGTCGGACGGGAGTGTGGTGGAGAACCGGACATCCAGGTCGCCCCACGCCCAGTGAGCCGGTGTGTGCAGCAAGGGGTAGCGGTCGGCAAGCGTCACAGCACGACGGTAGCGGCTGCCGCGCGCCGGGGCCGCCGGCCTTCGCGGCATGTGCGGGTACGACAAGCCCTGCGCCACAACGGAGCCGGTCGGCATGGGCACGCCCGTATCCCCGGCCCTGGGATACGGGCATCATGGCGTTTCAGCGTTCCCGCGCCAGCGTTCGGAAACTCACGTTCCAGAACCACTCCACCGGCCCGCGCTCGAAGCGTCGTAGCCACAGGTGCGCTCCGCAGGCGATGATCAGCGATACCAGCACGTAGACACCGACGGTGAACGGGACACGGTCATCGGGCGAGACGCGCGCCGCGAGTCCGAAACCCCAGCCGTAACAGAGGATCGATGCCACCAGGTTCTGCAGGATGTAGCAGCTGAGCGCGGTGCGGCCGATCTCGGTGAACCGACGCCCGGCGAACCCGGCGCCGGGACGCCGCAGGTACCACTCGGCGACCGCGGCCAGAATGCCCAGAGAGACGAACGGCGCGCTGCCGTACCGGGTGAACAGGATGAGGTCGCCACCGCCCAGTATGCCGACGCCCAGGTCGATAGGCGCGGCGACGCCGAAGCCGAGGATCATCAGCCGCTTGCGCAGTCGCGCGCCTTCCGGGCCGAACACGCCCACCCGGAACAGCCGGGCGCCGGTCAGGAACAGCGCGACCGACATCGCGAAGACGAAGATCGTCTCCATCCGGAACAGCCCGGCGTTGCCGAGCCGGAACGCCGCGAGCTCCCAGAACGAGCCGTCCGCATACGGATTCGGGTCCAGCGCACGACGCGCCTGCGCGTCCTGGCTCGGCGCGAACGCCAGAGCGAGCCCGATGAGCGTCAACAGCGACACGTGCACGGCCGCCGCGCCCACCAGCCAGCGCCGCCGCGCCCGCGCACCGGTGGCGAGCACGAACGCGACCACGAGTCCGGTCACCGCGTACCCCATGAGGACGTCGAACTCGGCGACGAAAACGAAGTTGACCAGACCGTCCAGGAACAGCAAGCCCGCCCGCCAGGGGTACTTCCCCGGCCAGCGGCGCCCGGCCTCGGTCGCGGAGCGTTGCTGGATGGCCAGGCCGATGCCGAACATGACGGTGAGCAGCCCGAGGAACTTGCCCTGCGCCAGCTGCTGGAGCACGCGCTCGGTCCACGTCCATCCGCCGGCCTCGCCACCCATGTCGTGCAGATACCCGACCAGCCCCTCCGGGTTGGTGATGATCCAGATGTTGGTGGCGAGGGTGCCGAGAATCGCGATCCCGCGTAGCACGTCCAACGCGACGAGCCGGGCGGGCGCGGGTGGTGGAGGCGACGGGCGATGCTGCTCGGCGGTCTCCAGGCGGCGGGCTGCGATCGATTCGGACATGTCCCGACTATCGCGCCGACCTGCGCCGCGAGGGGTCCTCCGGAAGTACCACCTGCGGTATGACATTGGACTCCGCCGGTCGCGGGGGGTCGGGCCGGGTGCGTGACTTAGGCTCGATGCCATGCAGCGCATCATCGGAATAGAGGTCGAATACGGCATCTCGACCCCGACCGAGCCGTCGGCCAACCCGATCCTCACCTCGACCCAGGCGGTCCTGGCCTACGCCGCGGCGGAGGGCGTGCCGCGCGCCAAGCGCACGCGCTGGGACTACGAGGTGGAGTCGCCGCTGCGCGACGCCCGCGGATTCGACCTGAGCCGGATGAACGGTCCCGCGCCGGTGATCGACGCCGACGAGGTGGGCGCCGCGAACATGATCCTCACCAACGGCGCCCGGCTCTACGTCGACCATGCCCACCCGGAATACTCCGCGCCCGAGGTCACCGACCCCCTGGACGCGGTGATCTGGGACAAGGCGGGCGAGCGGGTGATGGAGGCCGCCGCGCGGCACGCCTCGAGCGTGCCGGGGGCTCCGCGGCTGCAGCTGTACAAGAACAACGTCGACGGCAAGGGCGCCTCGTACGGCACCCACGAGAACTACTTGATGAGCCGGGACACCCCGTTCAACCAGATCATCGTCGGGCTCACGCCGTTCTTCGTGTCCCGCCAGGTGGTGTGCGGCTCCGGCCGGGTCGGCATCGGCCAGTCCGGCGACCACGCGGGCTTCCAGCTGTCCCAGCGTTCGGACTACATCGAGGTCGAGGTCGGCCTGGAGACCACGCTCAAACGGGGCATCATCAACACCCGCGACGAACCGCACGCCGATGCCGACAAATACCGCAGGCTGCACGTCATCATCGGTGACGCCAACCTGGCCGAGATGTCCACCTACCTCAAGGTCGGCACCACCGCCTTGGTCCTCGACCTGATCGAAGCGGGCGAGGACCTGTCGGATCTGCAGCTGGCCCGCCCGGTCACCGCGGTGCACACCATCAGTCACGACCCCACGCTGCGGGCGACGGTCGCGCTCGCCGACGGCCGCGAGCTGACCGGTCTCGCATTGCAGCGCGTCTACCTGGACCGGGTGATCAAGTTCGTCGACCGCACCGGCAACGACGACAAGCGCGTCCAGGACATCATCGAGAACTGGGCGATGGTCCTGGACCTGCTCGAACGCGATCCGATGGAGTGCGCGAACCTGCTCGACTGGCCGGCCAAGCTGCGCCTGCTCGAGGGCATGCGCAGCCGCGAGGGCCTCGGCTGGGCGGCCCCCAAGTTGCACCTTATGGATCTGCAGTACTCCGACGTGCGCCTGGACAAGGGGCTCTACAACCGCCTGGTCGCCCGCGGCTCGATGAAGCGGCTGGTCACCGAGCAGCAGGTCCTCGACGCCATGACCAACCCGCCCACCGACACCCGCGCCTACTTCCGCGGCGAATGCCTGCGCCGCTTCGGCGCCGACATCGCGGCGGCCAGCTGGGACTCGGTGATCTTCGACCTGGGCGGCGACTCCCTGGTCCGCATCCCCACCCTGGAACCCCGCCGCGGCACCAAGGCCCACGTCGGCAAACTCCTCGACGGCGTGACCACCGCCGCGGACCTGGTGGAGCAGCTGACGACATAGTCCACCTGCGCGAGACCAACACCGCCACACAAAATAGGCACACTGTCGGTGCTGGTAGGTAGTGTTGAGGGACGAGCACGGACAATGCTCATGATCGGGACCGTGCTCACCATGGGTCCCGATCATGGTGAGGACAGAGGAGGTCGGCTGCCATGGCACAAGAGCAGACCAAGCGCGCCGGGGGTGGCGACGAGGACGAGGGCCCCGACGGTGTAGACGCCGCCGGTCAGGAGCGCCGCGAAAAGCTGGCGGAGGAAACCGACGACCTGCTCGACGAGATCGATGACGTGCTCGAGGAGAACGCCGAGGACTTCGTCCGCGCGTACGTGCAGAAAGGTGGCCAGTGACAGTCGGTGACCCCTCGCGTCTCCACCTGGGGTACGCCCTTTCTTCCTTCTCCGACTATCTCCGCATGCATGCTCCGGATCTTTTGCCCAGCAACAGATTCGGACAGGGTGCCGCCGGAATCCCCGGCGGCACTTCCGCGAAGGAGATCGCTCCGCACGGCACCACCATCGTGGCGGTGAGTTATCGCGGCGGTGTGCTGATCGCCGGTGACCGCCGTGCCACCCAGGGGAACCTGCTGGCCAGCCGGGATATCGAGAAGGTCTACATCACCGACAGCTATTCCGCGGCGGGCATCGCAGGCACCGCGGGCATGGCGGTGGAGATGGTGCGGATCTTCGCGGTGGAGCTGGAGCACTACGAGAAGCTCGAGGGCGTGCCGCTGACCTTCGACGGCAAGGCCAACAAGCTGTCGAAGATGGTGCGGGAGAATCTGCCCGCGGCCCTGCAGGGTCTGGCGGTGGTGCCGATGCTGGTCGGCTACGACCTGGACGCCACCGATGCCGACAAGGCGGGCCGCATTGTTTCGTTCGATGTGGTGGGTGGACGCAGCGAGGAGCGATTCGGGTACGCTGCGGTCGGTTCCGGCTCGATGTTCGCGAAGTCCTCGCTGAAGAAGTTGTACGCCAAGGGAATCGATCAGGATCGCGCGTTGCGCATCGCTGTCGAGTCGCTGTTCGACGCGGCCGACGACGACACCGCGACGGGTGGCCCGGATCTGGTGCGCGGCATCTTCCCGACGGCGATCGTGATCGATGAGGAGGGTGCGGTCGAGGTGACCGAGTCGCGGCTGGCGGAGATCACCCGCGGCATCGTCGCCGACCGCGAGGCCGCCGAAGAAGGGAGCGCCTGATCATGACGTTGCCGTACTACGCGTCGGCCGAGCAGATCATGCGCGACAAGACCGAGCTCGCGCGCAAGGGCATCGCTCGGGGGCGCAGCGTCGTGGTCTTGACGTATGACAAGGGTGTGCTGTTCGTCGCGGAGAACCCGTCCGCGACGCTGCACAAGGTGAGTGAGCTCTACGACCGCATCGGGTTCGCCGCGGTCGGCAAGTACAACGAGTTCGAGAATCTGCGCAGGGGCGGCATCCTGCAGGCCGACATTCGCGGGTATCAGTACGACCGCCGCGATGTCACCGGCCGGGCGCTGGCCAATGCCTACGCGCAGACGCTCGGCACGATCTTCACCGATCAGCTCAAGCCGTACGAGGTGGAGATCTGTGTGGCGGAGGTGGGTTATCCGGAGCAGGCCGCGCAATCGGTGCTGTACCGGATCACCTTCGACGGGTCGATCGTGGACGAGCGCGAGTTCGTGGTGATGGGCGGCACCACGGAGCCGATCGTCACCGCGCTGAAGTCGTCGTATCAGCCGGGTCTGGACCTGGCCTCCGCGGTCGGCGTCGCGGTGCGCGCGTTGCAGGCGGGCGTTCCGGAAGGCGCGGAGAAGGAGAAGCGGGTGCTGGGCGTGAGCTCGCTCGAGGTCGCGACCTTGGAGCAGGCGCGTCCGCGCCGGGCGTTCCGGCGGGTGCCCAACGCCACGCTGGAGCGTCTGCTGAGTCCGGCGCAGGCGGCCGAGAAGCCCGCGGTGGAGGAGACCGGCTCCGAGCCGAAGGATGAGAAACCGTCGGCGAAGGAGACTCCGTCGGCGGAGTGATCCGCCGGGCCGACGACCTCGACGGCCCGCGAACGACGCTTGGTTCGCGGGCCGTATCGGCATGTCCGGGGCCGGGCCGAACTGTGCATCCTCCGGCGAAACCGGCGTTTCACCCGGGCAAATTCCGACAAAGCGGGCCAAATCGTTGTGAAGACGTATGCATACGGGTTGTTCGGTGCCCCACGCAAGACCTCGACTTGGCTGTAATGTCGATGGTGTGCAGCGACGAATTATGGGGATCGAGACCGAGTTCGGTGTGACATGCACCTTCCACGGTCACCGTCGACTGTCCCCCGACGAGGTGGCCCGGTATCTGTTCCGCCGGGTGGTGTCCTGGGGCCGTAGCTCGAACGTGTTCCTCCGCAACGGTGCCCGGCTCTACCTCGATGTCGGGTCGCATCCGGAGTACGCGACCGCGGAATGCGACAACCTGGCGCAATTGGTGACCCACGACCGTGCGGGCGAACGGGTCCTCGAAGAGTTGCTGATCGACGCCGAGCAGCGTCTGGCCGAAGAAGGCATCGGCGGCGACATCTACTTGTTCAAGAACAACACCGACTCGGCGGGCAACTCCTACGGCTGCCACGAGAACTTCCTGGTGGTGCGCGCGGGCGAGTTCTCCCGGATCTCCGACGTGCTGCTGCCGTTCCTGGTCACCCGTCAGCTGATCTGCGGCGCGGGCAAGGTGCTGCAGACGCCGAAGGCCGCCACCTTCTGCCTGTCGCAGCGCGCCGAGCACATCTGGGAGGGCGTCTCCTCGGCGACCACTCGCTCGCGGCCGATCATCAACACCCGCGACGAGCCGCACGCCGACGCGGAGAAGTACCGCCGCCTGCACGTGATCGTCGGCGACTCCAACATGTCCGAGACCACCACCATGCTCAAGGTCGGCACGGCCGCCTTGGTGCTGGAGATGATCGAGGCGGGTGTCTCGTTCCGCGACTTCGCGCTGGACAATCCGATCCGCGCGATCCGCGAGGTGAGCCACGACCTGACCGGTCGGCGCCCGGTGCGCCTGGCAGGCGGTCGGCAGGCCAGCGCCCTGGACATCCAGCGCGAGTACTACGCCCGCGCCGTGGAGCATCTGCGCAATCGGGACCGCGATCCCCAGATCGATCAGGTGGTCGACCTGTGGGGCCGCACCCTGGACGCGGTCGAGGCGCAGGACTTCGCGAAGGTCGACACCGAGATCGACTGGGTGATCAAGCGCAAGCTGTTCCAGCGCTACCAGGACCGGTACGGCATGGAGCTGTCCGATCCCAAGATCGCCCAGCTGGATCTGGCCTATCACGACATCAAGCGCGGACGCGGCGTCTTCGACCTGCTGCAGCGCAAGGGGCTGGCCAAACGGGTCACCGAGGACGAGGCCGTGGACGCCGCGGTCGACACCCCGCCGCAGACCACCAGGGCCAAGCTGCGCGGTGACTTCATCACCGCGGCCCAGGAGGCGGGCCGCGACTTCACCGTCGACTGGGTGCACCTGAAGCTGAACGACCAGGCGCAGCGCACCGTGCTGTGCAAGGACCCGTTCCGTTCGGTCGACGAGCGCGTAGATCGCCTGATCGCGTCGATGTAACTGCCGTGTTGGTTTTTCCAGCGCCTGCGGCGCTGGGTGTTCGCGGCCCCCTGGTGGCTCGCGAACGGAACAGGCTCGGTCTCGCTTCGCTCGAAAGACGTAGTTGGGGTGCGTTGGGCGCTTCGGTGAATGAAGTTTCGATCTGAACACTGCGGTCCTGGCAGCAGTTCGTTCGGTCGTGCCCATTGATATCGGGCGCGAGCGGTTGACCGTGTGGCTCGCGTTCGAGCGATGGTCTACCGCCTCGTCGCGGAGACGAGTCGGGCCTGCGGGCATGATCGAGGCATGATCATTGCCTTCTCCGTCACACCGCTCGGGACCGGCGTCGACGTCGGGCGCGCCGTCGCCGAGGCGGTCCGCGTGGTGCGCGCCAGCGGACTGCCCAATCGCACCGATGCCATGTTCACCACCATCGAGGGCGAATGGGACGAGGTGATGGCCGTCGTGAAACAGGCGACCGACGCCATCCTCGCCGTCGCTCCACGCTGCAGCTTGGTGTTGAAGGCCGACATCCGTCCCGGGGTGACGGATGCGATGACCGCCAAGGTGGAGAAGGTCGAGCGCTACTTGTCGGAAGACTGATGGTCCGCGCATTTCAACGACTGGCCGCGGCGGCTCAACGATTGTCGAGCCCTCAACGACTGTCGAGCCACCTAGCGGAACGCCGTTCGGTCTGCTGTTTCCATAACTTCGGCTACACCGACAAAGTCGTACCTGCGCGCGGCTCGCTCGTAACGGCGGATGCCGAGGTCAGTACGTTGCTCACCGACGCGCCCAGCGCACCTCGACCACAGGTTTCGAGCGAAGCCAGACCGAGCATGCGCCGTTCGCGGCCCGGCGCGCGCCTACGCGGCCGCCGCGTAGGCGACGAAGGCGCAAGCGGCGGTCGCGCAAACGTGAGCGATGAGAGGGCCGCGAACACGCCGCTACGAAGTAGCGGCCGAACCAACACAGCCCGGCTGCGCAGATTACCCTCTATCGGGTGGCGATATCCAAGGTCGAGCGGCTGATGAATCTGGTCATCGCGCTGCTGTCGACCCGGCAGTTCCTGACCGCCGAGCGGATCCGGGTGAGCGTGGCCGGATACGAGGACTCCGCCAGCGACGAGGCGTTCAGCCGGATGTTCGAGCGGGACAAGAACGAACTGCGTGATCTGGGGATTCCGCTGGAAGTCGGTCCGGTGAGCCGGTACTCGACGGTGGAGGGCTACCGGATCAACCGCGACGCCTACGAGCTACCCGACATCGATCTGAGCGATCAGGAGGCCGCCGCCGTCGCGGTGGCCGTGCAGATGTGGGAATCGCCGGAACTCGCCGCCGCGGCGGAGGGGGCGTTGCTCAAACTGCGCGCGGCGGGCATCCACGTGGAAACCGACGCCGCCGTGGCGTCCGTGCCCGCGGTTCCGGCCCGCGCTCGGGGCTCCGAACCCGTGCTCGGCAAACTCCTCGCCGCGATCGACGCGGGCCAGGCGGTGCGGTTCGAGCACCGCGGCGCGATCAACGCCCCCTATCTCATGCGCGACGTCGAACCGTGGGGCGTCGTCACCCATCACGGCCGCTGGTACCTGGTCGGGCACGACCGGGACCGGGACGCGGTGCGCAGTTTCCGGCTGTCCCGCATCGGCGACGATGTGACCGCGTATGGCCCGCGCAACGCCGTCCACAAGCCGGAGGGCGTCGACCTGCGCGCCATCGTCGACCAGGTCACCAGCACCGCGCCGGTCAGCGGCTCGGCGACGGTGTGGGTGGCCGAAGGGCGCGGGCGGGAGATCCGCAGGCTCGGCCAGGTGACCGGTGAGCGCGTCGTCGGCGGCCGTACGGGCGCCGTCGTCGAGCTTCCGGTGCGATCCCGCGATTGGCTGGCCCGGCTGATCACCGGCCTGGGCCCGGACGCCGTGGTACTCGCCCCCGAGTCGCTGCGTGCCGATGTCATCGCGCGGCTGCGTTCGGTGTTCGACCGCACGGAGGTGCGGGCATGAGCTCGCGGCTCTCGGTCCGGCTGTCCCGGCTGCTCAACATGATCCCGTACTTCATCGCCCACCCGGGCATCAGCGCGGCCGAGGCCGCCGCCGACCTGGGCGTGACCACCAAACAGTTGATGAGCGACCTCAATCAGCTGTGGATGTGTGGGCTTCCCGGGTACGGTCCTGGCGACCTGATCGACTTGTCGTTCTCCGAGGAGAGCATCGAAGTCACCTTCTCCGCAGGCATCGACCGTCCGTTGCGGTTGACCTCCACCGAGGCGACCGCGTTGCTGGTCGCGCTGCGCTCGATCGTCGACATGCCCGGCATGGTGGACCCGACGGCGGCCCACGCGGCCATCGCGAAGATCGAAGCGGCGATCGCGGGCGGCGCGGAACTCGCGGAGAACGGGCGGTCGCGAACCCCGCCGCCGGAGGCGCCCGCAGTGGCCGCCGTGCGGTCGGCGCTGGCGCTCGGCCGTGCGCTGCGGTTGGTGTACTACTCCGCCAGTCGCGACGTGGTGTCCGAACGCATCGTCGACCCGATCCGCATCGTCCTCGTGGACGACAACAGCTACCTGCAAGCGTGGTGCAGGCAGGCCGAGGGGGTGCGGCTGTTCCGCTTCGACCGGATCGAGGCCGCGACCGAGCTGGACGAACTCGCCCGGCCGCCCGTGCATGCCACCGACGCGACGGCGGGCCTGAACCTGTTCCAGGACGATCCCGCGGTCGCCTTGGCGCGCTTGCGGATTCACGCCGATTACGCTTGGGTGCTGGATCAGTACCCGATGCATCGGCTGGCGGTGCATCCCGACGGCAGCCTGGAGGCGACCATGCGGTTCGCCACGCTGGACTGGATGGCCCGCCTGCTGCTCGGTTTCGGGGCGGGTGTCACCGTCCTCGGCCCGCCGGAGCTGGTGGCGGCGGTGCGTGAGCGGTCGAACGCCGCGCTGGCCGCCTACGAGGAAGCCGGATACCTGGAGGCCAGATGAGGAAG
The DNA here is from genome assembly GCF_047200615.1 of Nocardia sichangensis. Classification (NCBI taxonomy): domain Bacteria; kingdom Bacillati; phylum Actinomycetota; class Actinomycetes; order Mycobacteriales; family Nocardiaceae; genus Nocardia; species Nocardia sichangensis. The sequence continues at coordinate 112,500 of NZ_JBJZOK010000005.1, read as the reverse complement.
GCAGAGGCCCTACCAGCATGAACAGTCGTGTGCTGGTGGTAGGCGCGGGCAGCATCGGCAACTTCGTCGGCGGCAAGCTCGGTGTAGCGGGCGCGGAGGTCACCCTGGTCGGCCGCAGGCGCGTGCTCGACGAACTCGGCGCGTCCGGGCTCCGACTCACCGACCTCGACGGCGGCGACGACGCGTTGCCGCCGGATCGATTCCACCGCGCCACCGAACCGGATGACGTCGGCTCGGCGGACCTGGTGCTGGTCACGGTGAAATCGGCGGCGACGGCGGAGGCGGTGCGCGACCTCGCGGGCAAGATCCGGCCGGGCACCGTCGTGCTCAGCCTGCAGAACGGCATCGGCAACGACTCGGTGATCCGGGAGATCCTGCCGCACTGCGTGGTCCTGGCCGGAATGGTGATGTTCAACGTCGTGCACCACCCCGTCGGGCGTTTCCATCGCGGCACCGAGGGCGGTCTCGCGGTACAGGACGATCCGGCTCTGGCGCCGTTCCTGGACGTATTCGAGCGAGCGGGGCTCGGCCTGCGCCGGTATCCCGACCTGCGGCCGGTGCAGTGGGCGAAGCTGCTGCTGAACCTGAACAACCCGGTCAACGCGCTGTCGGGGCGCCCGCTGCGGGAAGAACTCGCCGACCGGGACTACCGCCGTTGCCTCGCGCTCACCCAGCGCGAAGCGCTCGAGGTGATGAACAAGGCGCGAATTCGCCCCGCCCGGCTGACCCCACTGCCGCCCCGGGTGATGGCCGCGCTGCTGACCGTTCCCGACGGCCTCTTCCGGCGGGTAGCCGGGCAGGTGCTGGCCATCGATCCGATGGCGCGTTCGTCCATGGCGGACGACCTGGAGCTGGGCCGTACCACCGAAATATCCTGGCTGTGCGGGGAAATCGTCGAACTGGGCGCGATGGTCGGGATGCCGACGCCGGTGAATCAGCGGCTGATCGAATTGATCGTCGCGGCCGAGCAGGGCGGCAGGCGCGCGTGGACCGGACGGGAGCTGCTCGGCCAACTGCGGGCCGCAGCGGCGGGCGCCCCGCCCGAACGCAGGGCGAACGAGCGGTGACGGCGGCGTTCGCGCACGTCACCCTCCGGTAGCATCGAAACATCACAGTCTTGGGAGGTAGATCATGGGCAGTCTGAGCATCTGGCACTGGCTGATCATTGCGGTGGTCTTCGTGATGTTCTTCGGCGCGAAGCGGATGCCCGACGCGGCCCGCAGTTTGGGCCGATCGTTGCGCATCTTCAAGAGCGAGGTCAGTCAGATGCAGAACGAGAGCAACGCGCCAACCAGCGGCGCGCAGGCTCAGCAGCCCGCACCGCAGTTGCCCGCCGCGCAGCAGCCGACGCAGCAGGCGACCGAGCCCCGCACCGAGCAGAAATCGGTCTGAGCGGAGCCGCTCGCGCCGGAGTGAGGAAGAACTCACTCCGGACTCAGTGCTGTTGCCGAGCCGTGCGAGGCACGTGAACCCAGGGGCGATCACCAACCATGCGAATCCCGTTCGATCCGCGGCGCAGTAAGCGCAGGACCAATCCCGACGGCACCATGTCGTTGGTCGAGCATCTGCAGGAGCTGCGTTACCGGTTGCTGGTGTCGATCGCCGCGGTGATCGCGACGACGGTGCTCGGGTTCCTGTGGTACGGGCACGGGTTCCTCGGGATCGAGAGCCTCGGTGAGATCCTGCGCGGGCCGTATTGCTCGCTGCCCTCGTCGGCCCGTGCGTCGTTGACCCCGGACGGTGAGTGCCGTCTGCTGGCGACCGCGCCGTTCGAGCAGTTCACGCTGCGGTTGAAGGTCGGCCTGACCGCAGGCGTGGTGCTGGCGGCGCCGATCTGGCTGTACCAGTTGTGGGCGTTCATCACCCCCGGGCTGTACGCGAAGGAGCGCAAGTACGCGGTCGGGTTCGTCTCCTCGGGCACGGTGTTGTTCGCCGCCGGCGCGGTGCTGGCCTACGTGGTGATCGCGCACGCGTTGAGCTTCTTGCTGACCATCGGCGACAACGTGCAGATCACGGCGTTGAGCGGGTCGCAATATTTCTCGTTCATCATCCAGTTGCTGATCATCTTCGGGGTCAGTTTCGAGACGCCGTTGCTGATCGTCGGGTTGAACCTGGTCGGCGTGCTGACCTACGAGCGCCTGAAGGCGTGGCGGCGGGGGATCACCTTCGGGTTGTTCGTCTTCGCGGCGATCGTGACTCCGCAGGATCCCTTCTCGATGCTGGCGCTGGCCTTGGCGTTGACGGTGTTGTTCGAGGTGGCGATCCAGTTCTCCCGGGTCAACGACCTGCGCCGGGCGCGCAAGGAGCGCGAGGGCTGGGGTGCGCTGTCGGACGAGGAGGCCTCCGAACTCGGCGCCCCGTCACCGATCGATCCGGCCGGGTCGATCGGTACGCCCGCGGAGAAATCCGCACGACCGGTGTCGGACTACTCCGATACGCTCTGACGAGTGACAGTTGACCGGTCGCAGACGGGCGAGTTGACCGCATTTTCCGCCGAGCTGAAGTTCCGGCTGGATCCGTTTCAGCGCGAAGCCTGTGCGGCGCTCGAAGAAGGCCACAGCGTACTCGTCTGTGCCCCCACCGGCGCGGGAAAGACGGTCGTCGGTGAGTTCGCCGTTCACCTGGCGCTGGCGGCGGGCGGGAAGTGCTTCTACACCACACCCATCAAGGCGCTGTCGAACCAGAAGTTCGCCGACCTCACCGAGCGTCACGGCCGCGACCAGGTCGGACTGCTGACCGGCGACCAATCGATCAATCCCGACGCGCCGGTGGTCGTCATGACCACCGAGGTGCTGCGCAACATGCTCTACGCCTCCTCGGACGCGCTGCGCGGGCTTTCCTATGTCGTGATGGACGAGGTGCACTACCTCGCCGACCGGTTCCGCGGCGCGGTGTGGGAGGAGGTCATTCTGCACCTGTCCCCGGACGTGCGGCTGGTCAGCCTTTCGGCCACGGTGAGCAACGCCGAGGAGTTCGGCGCCTGGATGGAGACCGTGCGCGGCGACACCGCGGTGGTGGTCGACGAGACCAGGCCGGTTCCGCTGTGGCAGCACGTCATGGTGGGACGGCGGATGTTCGACCTGTTCGACACCAAATCCACCGAGCAGAAGGTGCTCGTCGACGAAGACCTGGTGCGGTTCATCCGCCACCGTGAGGCGGCCGACCGGATGAACAGCTGGGGCGCCCCGCGCAACGGCCGTGGTGGCCCGCGCCGGGATTTCCGCCCGCTGCCGCGGCCGGAGGTGCTCGCCAAGCTGGACGAAGAGGGCTTGCTGCCCGCGATCACGTTCATCTTCAGCCGGGCGGGATGCGACGGCGCGCTCGCCCAGTGCCTGCGCTCGCGGCTGGATCTGAGCCGTCCGGAGGAGCGCGACGAGGTCGACGCGATCATCGACAAGCACACCGGCGATCTGCCCAAGGCCGATCTGGAGGTGCTCGGCTACTGGGAGTGGCGTGAGGCGCTGCACCGCGGCCTCGCCGCGCATCACGCCGGGATGCTGCCCGCGTTCCGGCACACCGTCGAAGAGCTGTTCGTCAACGGGCTGGTGCGTGCCGTCTTCGCCACCGAGACGCTGGCGCTCGGCATCAACATGCCCGCCCGCACGGTGGTGCTGGAACGGCTGGTCAAGTTCAACGGCGAGTCGCACGCGGAGCTCACGCCGGGGGAGTACACCCAGCTGACCGGGCGTGCGGGGCGGCGCGGCATCGACGTCGAAGGTCACGCGGTGGTGTTGTGGCAGCCAGAGGTGGACACCAGCGCGGTCGCCGGCCTGGCCTCGACGCGCACCTATCCGCTGCGCAGCTCGTTCCGGCCGGGCTACAACATGTCGATCAACCTCATCGATCGGATGGGTGCCGACGAGTCGCGCGCCCTGCTGGAGCGATCGTTCGCCCAGTTCCAGGCGGATCGGTCGGTGGTCGGGCTGGTGCGCGGCATCGAGCGCAACGAGGGAGCGCTGCGCAAGTTGCGCGACCAGCTCGGCGGTGCCGAAGGCGGGTTCCTCGAGTACCTGTCGCTGCGTGAGCGGATCAAGCAGCGGGAGCGGCAGTTGGCCCAGCAGAGCCGTGCCGACCGGCGCGGCGCCGCCGTAGACGCGCTCGGCGCGCTGCGGCGCGGTGACGTGGTGGCGATTCCGTCCGGCCGCCGCGCCGGGCTCGCGGTGATCCTGGAGCCGGACGCGACGCCGGGCGATCCGCGGCCGCTGGTGCTCACCGAGGACAAGTGGGCCGGACGGGTTTCGGTCGCCGACTTCCCGGTGCCCGCCGAGGCGCTCGGGCACATGCGGCTGCCGCGCCGGGTGGATCACCGCACCGCGCGCATCCGCCGCGACCTGGCCTCCGCGCTGCGCAGCACGGGAATCTCGGTGCCGGGCAGGCCACGTCGCGGCAGGCAGTCCGCCGCGGCCGACGACCGGGAACTGGCCACCTTGCGCCGGAGCCTGCGTGCCCATCCGGCGCACTCCAGGCCCGATCGCGAGCAGCTGGCCCGGATCGGCGAGCGCTACAACCGGTTGCAGCGCGAAACGGAGGCGATGCGCCAGAAGGTTGCCGCGACCACCAATTCGCTGGCGCGCACGTTCGATCGGATCCTCGGTCTGCTGGAGGAACGTGGATTCGTGCACGAGAGCGAGGTGACCGCGGACGGACGCCGGTTGGCGCGCATCTACGCGGAAAGCGATCTGCTGGTAGCCGAATGCCTCAGGAAGGGGTTGTGGCGCGGTCTCGGCCCGGCCGAACTGGCCGGTGTGGTCTCGATCCTGGTATACGAATCCCGCCAGGAGGGCGGCTATCTCGGCGCGACCGGACCGACGGCTCCGATCCGGCGCGCGGTAGGCGCGACCATCGGCGTCTGGTCCGAGCTGCGCTCCGACGAGGCGCGACACAAGCTGCCGCCGACCAGGGAACCCGATCTCGGTTTCGTCGACGGCATTTACAAATGGGCACGCGGCGACGGGTTGGCCGAGTCGTTGCTCGCCAGCGGCGACCAAGGCTCGCCGCTGTCGGCCGGTGACTTCGTGCGTTGGTGCAGGCAGGTGATCGATCTGCTCGATCAGATCCACGGCACCGCCGACGATCTCGAGGTCGCCGCCACCGCGGCCAAGGCGGTGCGGGCGATCCGGCGCGGCGTCGTGGCGGTGGACGCCGCCTGAGCGGCGTGAGCGCCGGGCACGCGGCGGGCGGCAATATCAACACGGCGGATTCGATTGTGATTTGATTTCTTTCGCGTACCGACCGTGGCGGAGTAGTCGTGTCATGCGACGAGGCCCACGCGGGGGGCTACCGTGTGTACAACGATGCGAGTGGAGGCAAGCAAATGAGCGGCCCTTACGGACCGAACGACCCCGGGGAGGGACGCAACGATCCCACCCAGCAGTGGGGTGGACAGCAGGCGCCGGGCGGGTCCGGTCCCACGCAGCAGTGGAGCGGTCAGCCGCAGACCCCGGCCTCGGCGCAGCCGACCCAGCACTGGGGTGAGCAGCAACCTCAGCAGCAATGGGGACAGCCCCAGCAGCAGTGGGGCCAGCAGCCGCAGCAACCGCAGCAACCGCAGTGGGGCCAGCAGCCCGCTCAGGGCCAGCAGCCGCAGTGGGGCCAACCGCAGCAGCAGGACTGGGGCCAGCAGGGGCAGCAGCCGCAGTGGGGGCAGCCGCAGCAGCAGTGGGGCGCTCCCGGACAGCAGCCTCCGCAGCAGGGCGGCAAGAACAAAGGCCTGATCATCGGGCTGTCGGTACTCGGTGTCGCCGTGGTCGGCGCGATCGTCGCGCTCGTGCTCGTGTTGACCGCCAAGGACCAGTTGGACCAGGCCGCCGTGCAGGACGGCGTGAAGAAGGTGTTGTCGGATTCCTACGGCATCCAGGACATCAGCGACGTCTCCTGCCCCTCCGGCCAGGAAGTCAAGGTCGACGCCACCTTCGAATGCAGCGTGAAGGTCAGCGGCGAGGCCAAGAAGGTGAGCATCAAGATCACCAAGGACGACGGCACCTACGAGGTCGGTCGCCCCAGCTGAGCTAATTCGTTTCTCCAGCGCCCGCGGCGCTGGGTGTTCGCGGCCCTCTGATGGCTCGCGTTTGCGCGAGCCGGGCCGCGGACGGCGGATGCTCGGTCTCGCTTCGCTCGGAACCCGTGGCAGAGGTGAGCTGGGAGTGTCAGGCCGCGCGCGGACCTCGGCGTTCGCTTTCGCCAGCGGAGGGAAGCCATACCGCCGATTGGTGGCGGACCTCAGAGTGGTTTCGGCGCGGTAGTGCAGACGGGGGTGAGCAGGAGTGGTCGCGTGCAACTGCCGCCGATGGCTTCGGTAGCGGACACCGATGCTGGTCGGGGCGGGTGTCAGAGCGGATGCCGCTCTCGTTCGGCAGCCACGAGCCGCGAGTCCGAACGTCGAGTGCTCGGTTGCGCATCGGATGGCTCTTCGCGACGGGTGCGACCAGCTTCCGGATCAGGCGGTGCGGGTGGTGAGTGCCGTGATCAGGCGGGTGACCGGGCTTTCCGCGTTGTAGGCGGTGGCGAGGGCGTGTAGGCGGGCCGGGTCGGCCGGTTCGGTGGGGAGGACGTCGTCGCGGGACAGGGCTACCTCGGCGTCGCAGACCACCCGCACGACCGGTGCGGCGGCCTTCAAGTAGTCCTCGGCGGCGCGCAGCCGGGCACGCACGCCTTGCGACAGGTCGGCGCCGGGGTCCTCGACGGCCGCGACGAGGGCGTCCAGGGAGCCGAAACGGGAGATCAAGGCGGCGGCGGATTTCTCGCCGATGCCCGCCACGCCGGGCAATCCGTCCGAGGCGTCGCCGCGCAGCGTCGCCATGTCGGCATAGGCCGGGCCTGCGTTCCGCTGCGGCACACCGTACTTCGCCGACACCTCGGCCGGGCCGAACAATTCCGCCTTGGCCAGCCCCCGTCCGGCGTAGAACACCCGTACCGGTGGCGCGGGCTCGTCCCGGACGAGCTGCAGCAAGTCACGATCGCCGCTGACCACGACCACCTCGTCGGTGCGCTCACGAGTCGCCAGGGTGCCCAGCACGTCGTCGGCTTCCAAGCCCTCCGCCCCTCCGGTCGCGATCCCTGCGGCGTCGAGCACCTCGAGGATCATCTCGACCTGCGGGGTGAGCCTGTCGGGAACGGTCTCGGCGCCGGGTGCGGCATCGGGCGACGTGTCCAGCCGGTGTGCCTTGTAGGACGGGACCAGCTCGACTCGATACGCCGGGCGCCAGTCCAGATCCAGGCACACCACCAGTCGGCTCGGGGCGAACCGGGTGATCAGCGACGCCACCATGTCGGTGAAACCACGCAGCGCGTTCACCGACCGGCCGTCGGGTGCGGTGATCTTGTCGGGGATGGCGTGGAAGGCGCGGAACCACAGACTGGCTCCGTCCAACAGCAGCAGGGGCCCACCGGAAGCAGAGGTCACGGGCTGAGGCTACTCGGTCGCACCGACACCACCCTGGCGAAGTTCGGCGTTCGCCGGGCCCGCCCGGCGGGTAACGTCGGACGAATGAGCTCGCATACGGATTCGAGGTTCGCGGCGGACGTCTACGGTGCACGGCTGGAGCGGGCGGTGGAGCTGATGCGGGCCGCCCACCTCGATGCCCTGCTGATCACTCCCGGCCCCGACCTGCGCTACCTGATCGGCTCGGCGGCCGAGTCGTTCGAGCGGCTGACCTGCCTGGTGATCCCCGCCGACGGTGCGACGCCGTCGGTCGTGATCCCGAAATTGGAGCTGGCGTCGCTGGAGGGCTCCGCGGCGGGCGAACTGGGTCTGCAAGTGCTGGACTGGGTCGACGGAACCAATCCGTACGCGCTGGTGAAGTCAGCGCTGCACGTGGGTTCCCGGGTGGCCGTGGCCGATGTCATGCCCGCACTGCATCTGCTGCCGCTGGCCGAGTCGTTCACCGGCCTGCCGGTGTCCGCCACTCCCGTCCTGCGCGAACTGCGCATGATCAAGGACCCGGCCGAGGTGGACGCGCTGCGCCGGGCGGGTGCGGCGATCGACCGGGTGCACGCGCGGATGGGCGAGTTCTTGCAGGTGGGGCGTACCGAGGCGGAGGTCGGCCGCGATATCGAGGCCGCGATCGTGGCCGAGGGGCACACCGAGGCGGCGTTCGTCATCGTCGGCAGCGGTCCACACGGGGCGGACCCGCATCACGGCGTGTCCGAGCGCCGGATCGAGGCAGGCGATGTGGTGGTCGTCGACATCGGCGGCCCGGTCGAACCCGGCTATTACTCCGATTCCACCCGGACCTATGTCCTGGGCGAGCCCGATCCGGAAATCGCCGCCCGCTTCGCCGAGCTGGAACGCGCGCAGGCCGCGGCGGTCGCGGCCGTCCGCCCGGGCATCACCGCGGCCGCGGTCGACGACGCGGCGCGAAACCCCTTGACCGAAGCCGGTTTCGGGCCCGCATTCGTGCACCGCACCGGACACGGCATCGGCCTGTCGGTGCACGAGGAGCCCTACATCGTCGCGGGCAACGACCTCGTCCTGCAGCCCGGCATGGCATTCAGCGTGGAGCCCGGCATCTACTTCCGCGGCGAGTGGGGCGCGCGCATCGAGGACATCGTGATCGTCACCGACGAAGGCGGTGAATCCCTGAACAAGCGGCCGCACGGCCTGACGGTGCTGTGATCGACGGCTGACGGCGGCGCGACAGGCGTCCGGCGGAGGCGCTAAGCGCCCGCGCCGTTACCGCCCGCCGCGCCGCCCCCGGCCGGTGCGACCAGCGTGCTGCTGGACAGGACGCGCCGGACCTGGATGGCGATCACCACGCGGGTCGGGTTCTCCCGGGGCACGCGATAACGACCCGCGTACCGCTCGACCGCCTCGGCCACCTCGTCGGGTGCCTCGAGCACGGTGGCCGGGCCCTCCAGCGTGAGCCACCGGATGCCGTCGACCTGGCTGACCGCCGCGTAGCCGGAGCGGCGCACGTTGCGTACCTTCACCGACCCGTCGTTGGTGATCACGCGCGCGATCCCGGCCTCTTGGTCCCAGGTGAATCCCACCGCCACCACATGGGGCGTTCCGTCCGCACGCAAGGTCGTCAGCGTGGCGAGGTGCCGTTCGGCGACGAACTCGAGGGCGGCGGGCGAGAGCTCAGCAGTACTCGTCGGCATCCTCCGACCGTAGCCGTCGGCGCCCGCCCCCGCCGCACCAGCCCGAACCGCGCCGGTGCGCGATGACGAGCCCCGCCCGTGCCAATGACAGACTGAGGCGCATGGGAACGCGTGGTTTGTCCGACGGGACCGTGCTGCTGCTGGGCGGGCGGAGCGAGATCGGACTCGAGGTGGCGCGACGGCTGGCGCCGGGACGAGCCGTGGTTCTGGCGGCCCGGCGCAGCGGCGAATTGGACGAGCAGCGCGCGGAGATCACCGCGGCGGGCGCGAGTGAAGTGCACACCGTCGAATTCGACGCCGACGACATGACGAGTCATCCGGCGTTGCTGGAAAAAATCGCCGCCGAGCACGGGCCGATCGGGATCGCGGTGCTCGCCTTCGGTGTGCTCGGCGATCAGCAGCGCGCCGAGCGGGATCCCGCCCACGCGGCGGCGATCCTGCATACCGACTTCGTCGCCCAGGCCGGCGTTCTCACCACGGTGGCGAATCTTTTGCGCGCGCGAGGGGCGGGACAGATCGTCGTGTTCAGCTCGGTCGCCGGTGTGCGGGTCCGGCGCGCGAACTACGTCTACGGTTCGGCCAAAGCGGGACTCGACGGATTCGCCTCCGGTCTCGCGGACGCCCTGCACGGCACTGGCGTGCGGTTGCTGCTGGTCCGTCCTGGGTTCGTGATCGGGCGGATGACCGAGGGGATGTCCCCGGCGCCGTTCTCCAGCACGCCGGATCAGGTTGCCGACGCGGTGGTCAAGGGTCTGCGCCGGGGCGCGAGCCGAGTCTGGGTGCCCGGAATCCTGCGGCCGGTGTTCTTCGCGATGCGACTGCTGCCACAACCGGTCTGGCGCCGGATGCCCCGATGAGCGCCGCGCCCGGGTCGTGGACAGGAACACCGGTCACGGTCGTCGGAATCGGCGCCGACGGCTGGGACGGCCTCGGTCGCGCCGCGCGGGAGGCCGTCGGTGACGCCGAGGTCTTGTTCGGTTCCGTGCGCCAGCTCGCGCTCGTGCCGCCCACCGTGGCGGCGCACCGGGTGACGTGGCCGTCGCCTCTACTGCCCGCGCTGCCCGGCCTGCTCGAACGGCATGGCGGAGCGCGGTTGTGCGTCCTGGCCAGCGGCGATCCGATGTTCTACGGAATCGGCGTCACCTTGGCTCGATTGCTGGGCGCGCAGGCGCTGCGGGTGCTGCCGCAACCGTCTTCCGCCTCCCTGGCCTGCGCCCGCCTTGGCTGGCCGCTGGCCGAAACACCGGTGGTCAGCGTGGTCGGGCGTCCGTTGGCGACGGTGCTGCCCGAGCTGGCCGACGGCAGGCGGCTGCTGGTGCTCAGCGCCGACGAGCACACACCGCGGGATCTGGCGCGACTGCTCGGGGGCCACGGTTTCGGCGGTTCGGAGCTGACGGTACTCGAGCAACTGGGCGGTTCCGCCGAACGGCGCCGCGCCGGAATCGCGCGGCAGTGGGAACACCCGCCGGGCGACCCGCTGAACGTCGTGGCGATCACCTGCTCGGCCGACCCGGACCGGCCGCGCGCCACTCGCCTGCCCGGACTGCCGGACGAATTGTTCGGCGGCGACGGCCAGCTCACCAAGCACGAGGTCCGCGCGCTGACGCTGGCGGCCCTGGCGCCCGCGCCCGGGGAATTGCTGTGGGATGTGGGCGGCGGTTCGGGCAGCATCGCCATCGAATGGTGCCGGGCGCACGCGGGGAACCGGGCCGTCGCGTTCGAGCGGCTCGAGCGCAGGCGACGCCAGATCGCCGACAATGCCACGGTTCTGGGCGTGCCGCACATCCAGGTGCGCGGCGAAGTGCGTGGCGAACTCGCCGCCGATACCGGAATCGCCGCGCCCGACGCGATTTTCGTCGGTGGGGGCCTGACTCAGGATGGCGTGCTCGAGACATGCTGGGCGCAGTTGCGTCAGGGCGGCAGGCTCGTCGCGAACGCGGTAACGGCGGAATCGGAATCGTTGCTACTCAACTGGTCGAACGCCCAGGGCGGCATATTGCGGAAGTTCCAGATCTATCGCGGAGAACCACTGGGCTCCTTCACCACCTGGCGTCCGCAGCTTCCGGTCACACAGTGGTCGGTGGTGAAGACCGCGCGATCCTTCCCGCGGAGGCGTGAACACGTTACCGGTCACGCGGTAGGGTCGGGGCCGAGTTCCGATCATTGATCGGAAATCCGATTCCTGTTGGGGAGATAGATGAGATACAAGAAGTTCGCCGCTACCGCATTGCTGGCTGTCGCCGCTACCGGAGTGGCCGCCGGTACTTCCTACGCCGCCCCGGTGCCGCCCGCGGTGCAGGACCAGGCCGCTGCGGCGCCCACCGTCACCGGCAGCGATCAGGGCGTCGGTTACGCGCTGCAACTCACCGACGCGGGCAAGTCGGTGGTCACCAGCGTGACCGGTGGCGCGTTCGGCGTCGACACCGACAACCGGGCGGTCACACTGAAGAACTCCGCGGGCGAGACCGTCACCAGCATTCCGCTCACCGCGACGGCCAAGGGGCAGGAGGTCCGGATCGCCGCGGCCGTCGCCGACGAGGGCAGGCAGCTCACGCTGACGCCGCAGGTCGCGCCGACCGCGAACGCGCCGGTCGCCGCCGAGTTCATCGGCGCGCAGGAGTGGTTCTTCGCCGAACTGCAGCGCGCCTCGCTCGGCGCTCTGGTCGGCGGCCTGATCGGCGCCGCCATCGGCATCGTGTTCTTCGGTGTCGGCATCCTGCCGGGCGCGGTGCTCGGCGCGCTGATCGGTCTGGCCGTCGCGGGCGGGCCGTCGCTGCTGAACGCGGGTATCGCCTACTTCAGCGGCCAGCCCTGAGAGTTCTGATTCTGGGCGGCACCCGGGAAGCGCGGGAGCTGGCCCACATCGCTTCCGGCGAGCGAGGATTCGAGATCGTGTCCTCGCTCGCCGGTCGTGTGCGCGCACCCTTGCTGCCCGAGGGCGAGGTTCGCGTCGGCGGCTTCGGGGGCGCCGAAGGACTGCGCGCCTGGCTCGTGGCCAACGACGTGGCCGCGATGGTCGACGCCACCCATCCGTTCGCGGCGGCCATCAGCGCCAACGCGGCAGTCGCCGCGCGAGCTTCGGGTGTGCCGCTGTTGCACCTGCGCCGGCCCAGGTGGGTCGAGCAGGCAGGGGACCGCTGGATGCGCGTACCTGATCTCCCCACGGCCGCGACGGCAGTCGGCACGTTCGGCGAGCGCGTGTTCCTGACCATCGGCAGACAAGGCGTCGACGCGTTCGCGGGACTCGACCGGCCCTGGTTTCTGATTCGTGCCATCGACCCGCCGGAGGGCGCGCTGCCGCCGCGGCACGAATTGCTCCTCGCCCGTGGGCCGTTCGCGGTGCAGGACGAAGCGCGGCTGCTCGCGGAGTATCGGATCGACGCGCTCGTCACGAAGGACAGCGGCGGGGAGCAGACGGAGGCCAAGCTCGCCGCCGCCCGCGCCGCGGGCATCCCGGTGGTCGTGGTGGACCGCCCGCCGCTGCCCGAGGGCGCGCGGATCGTGGAATCCTCTGCGCAAGCGCTGGATTGGCTGCGCATCCGGCGAGCCCGGCGCGGCTGAGACGTTCCGGCTCGCGACGAGCCGGAGAGATCAGCCGCCGAGAATTTCCGGCAGATGATCGAACCAGTCCAGCACCGTGCGCTCGTAGCGAATCCCGAAATCCAACGTGGCGCGGGCGAATGCGGTCTTACCCTCCGGGTCTTCGGCGAGATACCGGGTGAGCCGAGCCTGATGGATCTCCCGGTTGGCGGCGATGATGCCGTCGAGCCGATCGCGATCGAGATGCTCGCCGAAGGAGAGCGTGAGCAGCAACGGCACCCGGATGGTTTCCCCGCCGGGATCGCGGACGACCCATTCCAGGAACGCTTCCCGGCCCGCGTCGGTGATGTGGTAGGGGGTGCGCTCCCTGGCGCCGGTCTCGCCCTTCTCGACGAGTCCCGCCGCGTCCATGGTGGCGAGTTCCCGGTAGACCTGGCTCTGGGTGATGGTCCAGAAGTCGCCGATGCGCTCCTGGGCCTCGGTCACCAGATCCCATCCCGACATCGCGCCTTCGTGCAGAAATCCGAGCAACGACGCCGCCGTCGAGTTCAGTGGTTTGCGCTTGGTCGCGGTGTTGGTCAACGACTGCTCCCTTCGCTCTCAACATTCCATAATGGAATGTTACCGGAACGTGGTGGGTCAGGCGTCGCCGGTCAGCTTGTCGAGCCGGGCGAGCACCTGCGCCATTCCCTGCTCCAGCCGTGCCTGTCCTTGTTCGAGCTGCGCCTGGCCGCGAGCGAGCGCGGCTTGTCCCTGTTCCAGACGGACCTGTCCTTGTTCGAGCACGGTCACCCTGCGGTTGAGTTCGCCCACATTCTCGCGCAGGTCTCCGACGTCCTGGCGCAGCTCGCCGACGGCTTCGCCGAGGGTTTCCGCGCGCAGGTCGATCCGGCCGATGCCGTCGAGCGTCTTCCTGGTCAGCACCGCGAGTTCGTTGAGGACCTCGCCCTGTTCGTCGAGTGCCTGTTCGCTCGCGGTGGCCCTGGCCTCCAAGGCTCGGGCGCGCAGCGTCAGCTCCGACAGTGTCGCGGCCAAGGTCCCTCCGATCTGCTTCGGTGCGTCAGGCGATACTACGCGTCGCCGGCGGCCGCGTCGCGCGTGCGGCCGTAGCGGCGGGAGGTGAAGACCCGGGTGCCCGTACCGGTTTCCAGCGCCGTGGTGGTGGACGCGCCGACGATCAGCAGCGTCCGCATGTCCACCTCCGCGGGGTCGAGGTCGCCCAGCGGCACCACCCGGACCGACTCGGTGGGCCCGCCGACGTCGCGCCCGATGACGACGGGCGTGTCGGGCTTGCGATGCTCCAGCAGCAGATCCCGCATCGCGCCCACCTGCCAGGTGCGTTGCGAGGATGCCGGATTGTAGATCGCGATCGCCATGTCGGCCGCAGCGACCGCCGAAAGGCGCTGCGCCACTACCTCCCACGGCTTGAGCCGATCGGAGAGCGAGATCATCGCGTAGTCGTGCCCGAGCGGCGCGCCCACCCGGCTGGCCACCGCGTTGGCCGCGGTGAGCCCGGGCAGCACCCGCACCGGCACCGCGCGCCACTGCGGGTCGGCGGATTCCTCCAGCACCGCCGCCGCCATCGCGAAGACGCCGGGATCCCCCGAGGAGACGACCGCGACCCGCGCGCCACGCTTGGCCAGATCCAAGGCCATGGCCGCGCGCTCGGACTCGACCCGGTTGTCGCTGGGATGACGACGCTGGCCCGGGCGTTCGGGCACTCGGTTCAAGTAGGTGGTGTAGCCGACCAGGTCGGTCGCCTCTGCCAATGCCGCGCGCACCTCGTCGGTGGTCCACTCGGGCGCGCCGGGACCCAGGCCCACCACCACGACCTCACCGACCCCCTCGGCATCGCGGTCACGCTGAACGGTCTCCTCTTCGAGGCGGGGCAGCGGCGTGGTCGGCTCGGGACCCGGCACGAGGGTGATGGCGAAGTAGGGCACCTCGGCGTCGTCCACCGCGCCCGCGTGCAGCACGCGCTGTTCGGTGGTGCTCGCGCGCTCGACGTAGTACGCGCCCGCGAGTCGGCCGGAATCCGTAAGAGCCTGGCGCACACCGGGATACGTGCGTCCCAGTTTCATGATCGCGGCGGCGTCGGTGCTGCGCAGCCGCCGGGTGAGCTCGTCGACCGGCATGGTGCCCGGCAGCACGGTGAGCACCTGCTCGCCCTCGACCAGCGGTGTGCCCAGCGCCGCCGACGCCGCGCTCACGGACGTGATGCCGGGGATGATCTCGGCTTCGAACCGGTCGGCCAGGCGCCGGTGCATGTGCATATAGGAGCTGTAGAACAGCGGGTCGCCCGCGGCGAGCAGCGCGACCCAACGGCCCGCGGCGAGGTGCTCGGCCAGCCGCTCGGCGGCCTGTTCGTAGAACTCGTCGATCGCACCCTGATAACCGCCGGGATGGTCGGTCGTCTCGGTGGTCACCGGGTAGACGAGATGCTCTTCCAGTTGGCCGGGGCGCAGGTACGGCGCCGCGATACGGCGGGAGATGCTGCGGCCGTGGCGCGCGCTGTGGAACGCGATCACGTCGGCCGCGCCGATCACGTTGGCCGCCTTGACCGTCACCAGTTCCGGATCGCCCGGACCGAGTCCGACGCCCCACAGCTTGCCCGGAGTGCTCATTCCTGTTCGCTCGCAATCGCGTTCAGCGCGGACGCGGTGATAGCGCTGCCGCCGCGCCTGCCGCGCACGGTGAGGTATTCGACGCCGCCGAACTCGATCAGCGCGTCCTTCGATTCGGCCGCGCCGACGAAGCCGACCGGAATGCCGAGCACGGCGGCGGGCCGGGGCGCTCCCGCGTCGAGCAGGCCGAGCAGGTGGAACAGCGCCGTGGGCGCGTTGCCGATCGCGACGACGGCGCCGTCGAGACGGTCGCGCCACAGTTCGAGCGCGGCGGCGGAGCGGGTCGTGCCCCTGGCGGCGGCCAACTCCGGCACGCGCGGGTCGGCGAGGGTGCACAGCACCTCGTTGTCGGCGGGCAGTCGTTTCCTGGTCACGCCGGAGGCAACCATGGTGGCATCGCAGAGAATCGGCGCGCCCGCGCGCAGCGCCGCCCGCGCCGAGGCGACGACGCCGGGGGAGAAGGCGATGTCCGCGGCGAGATCCACCTGACCACAGCCATGGATCATCCGCACTGCCACCTGCGCCACGTCCGGCGGGAATCCGCTCAGATCGGCCTCGGCGCGGATCGTCGCGAACGAGCGACGGTAGATCTCGGCCCCGTCGGTCAGATAGCTGGCACGTACGTCGGACATGCGGTCCACCATATGGGTGCGGGTCCGGACAGATCGGTCCGGGTCGGGCGCTTCGCATCCCGGGCCCGGCGGCCGGACACCGAGGGGCGGGGCCGCCGGATCAGGTCCGCGGACGCTCGAGAATCCGGGACATGACGATGGCGCTGCGGGTACGCCCCACGCGCGCGTTCTCCCTGATCCGTTCCACGGTCACCTCGATCTCGGCCATGTCGGTGGCCATCACGTGCACCAGCGCGTCGGCCTCGCCCGCGATCGTCCACACGCCGACCACCTGCGGGATCGGTTCGAGACTGCGTTTGAGTTCGGCCGGGGAGATGTTGTCGCGGTAGTACACCTCGACGTACGCCTCCGTCTTCCAGCCCAGCGCGGCGGGATTGACCAGCGCGGTGAACCCGGTGATCTGCTTGCCCGCCACCAGCCGGTCGACTCGCCGTTTCACCGCGGGCGCGGACAATCCGACCACGCCGCCGATCTCCTGGAACGAAGCCCGCGCATTCTTCAGCAATTGCTCGAGAATCCGCCGGTCGAGGTCGTCCACGTCACACCTTCTCTCGCCTTGCACAACAATTCGCTGGTTTTTGCCATCTATACGCAATAAATCGTCATTTCTAGCGCAATGCTAGGCGACTTACCGTCATGACAGCTGAAAGTCCACGCTCACTGCCGGGAGTTCCGTTGACGTCTGTAGCCACCCTCCCCCTCGAGTCCACCGCCCGCCGTTCGTCGCCGCGCCGGTTCGTGATGTGCCGTCCCGACCACTTCGACGTCACCTACTCCATCAATCCCTGGATGAATCCCGCCGAGCCCGTCGACCGCTCGCTGGCCATCACGCAGTGGGAGAGATTGCGCGCCACCTACGCCGAACACGGGCACACCGTGGAGGTGGTGCCCGGTGTCGCGGGCCTGCCCGACATGGTGTTCGCCGCCAACGGCGGGTTGATCGTCGGCGACCGCGCCATGTCGGCTCGCTTCACGCACCCCGAGCGTGCCGCCGAAGGCCCGGCCTACCACGCCTGGTTCGCCCGGTCCGGCGTGGCGAACCTGGTGGCCGCCGCGGAATGCAACGAAGGCGAAGGCGACTTCCTCCTGGTCGGCGACCGGCTCCTGGCCGGAACGGGATTCCGCAGCTCACCTGCCGCGCACGAGGAGGTGTCGCGCCACTTCGGTCTGCCCGTGGTGTCGCTGGAACTGGTCGATCCGCGCTTCTACCACTTGGACACGGTGCTGCTTCCGCTGGACGCCGCGACCATCGCCTACTACCCGCCCGCCTTCAGCCCGGCGGCGCGCGCGGTGCTGGCGGAGCTCTACCCCGACGCGATCGTGGCCACCGACGCGGACGCGGCGGTGCTCGGGCTGAACGGGGTCTGCGACGGCGCGAACGTCTTCCTCAGCAGCGCGGCCACCGACCTGAGTGAAGCCCTGCGTGCCCGTGGCTACCATCCGGTGGGGATCGAGATGTCCGAGCTGCTCAAAGCTGGTGGCTCCGTCAAATGCTGCACCCTCGAGATCCATGGCGGGTGACCTGCCGGAATCTCAGGGAACGCGGGGCGGCCGGTCGACGCGATAACCCTCGCTCGTGGCGACGATGTCGGTGACCTCCCCCTGGGGACGGCCGCAGCGACGATCGCAGCCGGACCAGTGCTGGCGGCCGGCCACCGCGACCTCCGCGGCGGACATCGTCCGCGGGAGGTCGAGCGGATCGGCGGGCCCCGGCAGCACCCGGCCTGCGCCGACGGCGTCCGCCGCGTCGGCTCGGACGTCGGTGTGCGACTTCGCGCAGCCCGGCTGCCCGGCGCAGGCGCTGACCAGCAGCCAGGGCGAGTCGGCGTCGAAGATCAAGCCCATCGGCGCGAGCACGCGCACCACCTGCTCGGCGGTCCACTCCGGCAGGTCGGTGACCACCAGGCTGCGCCACGGCGTGAGGAAGACCGGTCGTTCGACCGCGGCGAGGAATTCGGCGGTGCGGGCGGGCAGGGAGCCGAGGCGAACGCCCATGCCGAGGGCGACCGATCCGTCGTCCTGCTCCAGCCAGCCGATCGGAATGTCCGGTGTGGCGGGGAATTCGAGTTCATCGGCGCTCGGTGCCGAGCCGAGGCGATCGATGACGCGTTCGGCGCCGTGTTCGATCTCGTGCAGCCGCCACCGGCCGGGGTCCGCGCCGCGCAGATCCAGGAATGCTTGCGCGGCGGCGAGTACGACGTCCACAGCGTCGGCTGCGGACAGCCGCAGGCCGCTGTCGCCGCCCGCCAGCAGCAGCGCGAACTCGTCTGCCCCGACCGCGTGCACGCCGACGTCGGGGCCGAGGCCGCTGACATCGCCGCGTCCGTCGTCGAGGGTGAACAGCACCCGGCCGGGCAGGTCGGCCAGCCGCGGCGCCGCGAGCAGGCCGGTGTCCAGCGCGCGAACCAGCGGGCGCACGTCCGCCAGGCCGCCGATCCGGCCGGACAGCGGCGAGGCGATGATGTTGCGCACCCGTTCGTGCGTGGTGCTCGGCAGGAGACCCGCGGCCACGAGCCGGTCGGTCAACGCTGCGGCATCGCTCACCCGGCGCAATTGGACGTTGCCGCGCGAGGTGAGCTCGATGTTGCCGTCCGCCAGGTCGTGCGCGGCCTCCGCCAGTGCCTGTAGCTGTGCGGGCTCCAGGCGACCGCCGGGCACGCGGATCCGGGCCAACGGCCCGTCGGCCGCCTCGTGCAGCCGCAGTACGCCCGGGCAGGAATCAGGAGCACGTCGTGTCATAGCGA
This sequence comes from Nocardia sichangensis, assembly GCF_047200615.1. NCBI lineage: Bacteria > Bacillati > Actinomycetota > Actinomycetes > Mycobacteriales > Nocardiaceae > Nocardia > Nocardia sichangensis. The sequence goes on along the minus strand of NZ_JBJZOK010000005.1, from coordinate 93,861 downwards.
CTCCAGCCTACGGACGCGGCTGCCGGGCGGAACGGCCGGTCACTGCCCGATCGAACGCACCCAGTCGACGACGGCGGCCCGGTATTCGGCGGTGTTGCGCGCCAGATTGACCGAATGCCCGCTGCCGGGCAGCACGAAGGTGCGCAGTCGTGCCGCCGGGCCGAAGAACGGCGCTTCGGTGGCGCGCAATGTCTCGGCATCCGCGCAGACGGCGTACGCGGGGCCGCACGAGAGCCGGTCCCGACTGCCGTTGACGACGAGAACCGGGACATCGATGAAGTTGCTCATCGGGGGAAGGGTGGAGGTCAGGCCGTCGGGATACTCGGTCGGCGAGAAGACCTCCTTGGTGGCCTCGTCCACCGCGAGAACTTCGGGGTCGGCAGTCTCGGGAGCGAAGAAATCGGCCGCGCGGGTACCGGGCCGCGTCGCCAGATAGCCCGCGTCGTAACCGCGCCCAGCGAATTGCGGATCCTCGGCGGCCTGGTGGTAGGTGGAGATGACGCCGAGCACCTCGGACACGTTGAGCGCGTGGGAGTAACCGGTGAGCAAGACGCCGTCGACGTCCTGGTAGGTGGTCGCCTCCAGGACATCGATGCCCGAACTGAGGGAATGACCTCCGGTGATGACCTTGCTGAACGGGGGCGCGCCCGCAAGTCCGGCGCGCAGGGACCGGACGATGTCGTGCAGGGCGCGGGCGGAGACCGTCGCCGTCACCTGCGTGCTCGGTGGGCGGGTGCTCGCACCGTTGCCGAGCCGGTCGACCACCAGCGTCGCGATGCCCGCGGCGTTCATCGCCCGCCGGAAGCTGTAGGTCTCCGGAGCGTAGGGGAAATCCCAGTACGTGGCGTTGTAGTTGGAACCCGCGATCAGCACCATGACGGTGTCGGTGGCGCGCGCCGTGGGGGTGCACAAGGATCCGGCCATCTCGCCGAGCGGAACGGGGATGGAGACCGCTGTGCAACGACCCGGCGCGGTGTCTTCGGCGTGGGCAGTGCTCGGTGTCAGGCAGAGAAGTATGGCCGCCGCGGACACGGCGATCGACCGTAGCGAGGTTCGCACGCGACGCAGGCTATGCGTGAACTTCGCCGCGCGCAATACCCGCGGACGCCGGATCCGGTCACGCGTGGCGTCCGTAAAACATTTTCCAGCAGGCGATTTCGGTGTGCGACCCACGTGCTGCCTCGGACGCCAACGGGCTCCGGATATTCGTGAACGCCGTCGATCGCGAGTGCTGCCCATGGCCGTATGCCGCCAGTCCCGGCGGATCGTGCCGCTGGTTGCCCGGCGAACGGCGATACCGCGCACAATGTTCCGTGGCTATCGCATAGTTGATGCCGCACGCGTGTACTCGGCCGCGCCCGATATCGCTTCGGGACAGCGGATGTCCGGGACGACGCGATGGACAAGGAGCGCGGAAACGTGGGTGCGACGGGACAAGGGGCGGGTACGCGGACGGTGCACTTCGTCGGAAGTTTTCCGGCCGAAAGCACGGACGTCGCGATGCGGGCCATGCTGGACAGTGCGGGGACGCGACTGCGGACCCTGCCGACGGGGGAGACCCGGCGCTACGAGTTCTACATCCAGCCGATCATCGAAGACCTGGTCGACCAAGGGGTCCTGGCGGTGAAGAAGCAGGGGACGTGGGGCTCGAGCAGGCAGCGGACGATCCACCGCGTGGCGCGGGGCGCCGAATTGCCCAGCGAAGCCATGGATCTCGGCTATCTCGGCGAGGCCGAGGAGGCGCTGCCGATCTTTCGCGCACTGCGCGCCGAGCACGACCTGCCCGGTCTCGCACTCCAGATCGGCATGCCGACCGATTTCACGCTGACGTTCATCGCGATGGGAGCCGCCGGCGTGCGGCGGCATCGACGCGCCTTCCTCGACGCCACCGTGCGGGACATCACGGCCATTCGCGAGCTCGCCGGTGACGACGTCGTCGTGCAGCTGGAAGCCACCGCGGAACTGGTGCTCATGGCGAAGTCACAGCCGTTGCACCGGCTGACCGATCGGGTGCTGGGGCTGGGGGAAGGGATCGCGGCCCTGGCCGCGGCCGCCCCCGAAGGTACCCGTTTCGGGGTGCACCTGTGCCTCGGCAGTTTGCGCAACAAGGCACGAGGCCGGTTGCGCGATGCCCGGCCGCTGGTCGATCTGGCCAATTCCGTCGTCGGCCATTGGCCGCGGGGGCGCGTCCTGGAATACGTGCACGGTCCGCTCGCGGCGGGCGACGTACCTCCATCGGAGAAAGCGGAATTCTATGCGCCTTTGGCGAAATTGGCCCTCGATGCCGGTACGAATTTCTACGCGGGGTTCGTGCACGACGTTCCTACCGAGGCACAGCAGACGGAGACATTGCGGATCATCGAGAACGCGCTGGGCCGTCCGATCGACGGCCTCGCTTGCGCGTGTGGTCTGGGTCGCCGTCCCCGCCCGGTGGCGGATGAGCTGATGGCGCGAACGGAGTTGCTAGCGGCGGTCGGCGAGTGAGTCCGTGCGCGCGTGCTCGACAGCGCCTGAAACAACGTTCCCTGCAATGTCATTCGATACGCGAGTGCCTTTTCAGGGCCGAGAACCGAGGCGACGGCCCGCGACTGTTTTGCTAGGATCATGATCGGGGCGATCGGGAGGTACGGTGTCCGGCATGGAGCGAGCACCGCGCGGCGTCGATCCGAACCTGCCGAATTCCGCGCGGGTATACGACTATCTCCTGGGCGGCAAAGACAATTACGAGGTGGACCGGGCGGTCGCGCACCGCATGCTGTCCATCGCCCCGGATACCCGAACCTTGGCCTGGTTCAGTCGCCAGTTCCTGGTGCGTGCGGTCCAGTCGGCCGCCGAGGCGGGGATCCGGCAGTTCATCGATCTGGGCGCGGGTATCCCGACGTCACCGAACGTGCACGAGGTCGCCCACAAGACCGACCCTTCGGCGCGGGTGGTGTACGTCGATTTCGACCCGGTCGTCTACGCGCACTGCAATGCCCTGCTGGCGCAAGCGGACGGGGTGACGGCGATGCTGGGTGACGTTCGCCGTCCGGACGACATCATCGACCGGCTGCGCAGCGGTGGTTCGATCGACTTCGACGAGCCGGTCGCGATCACGCTCGTCGGGGTCCTGCATTTCGTGATGGACGACGAAGGGCCGGCCGAGATCGTCGCTCGGCTGCGGGAAATCATGGCTCCGGGAAGCTATCTGGCGTTCACGCACGGCTCCGACGACAGCAATTCGGACTTCATCGACCAGTCGTCGTCGGATACCGCCAAATCCTCGGCCCAGGTGGTCTATCGGTCTGCGCCCGTGGTCGAGTCGTTCTTCGAGGGGTTCGAGATACTCGAGCCCGGTGTGGTTCCCCTGCAACAGTGGCTCGGCGACGACCTGCCGGAAACCGGGTTGGTGCTGCTCGGCGGGGTGGTCCGCAAGGCATAGGGCGGGCCCGCCGACTAAGGTCGGCGTATGTCCGAAATTTCCACTCTCGCCGACCGGCTCGCCATCGTCGATGTGATCACCAAGATGTTCGTGTACACCGACCAGAAGCGCTGGGAAGACTTGTCGGCGGAGGTGTTCACGCCGACCGTCGATTTCGACGGCGGTTTCGGCGGGCCGGTCGGGGAGCGTGCCACCGCCGACATCATCGCGGATTGGCGCACCGGGCTCGCCGACCTCGACGGGGTGCACCACCAGTCGGGCAACCATCTCATCGATCTGGACGGCGACGCGGCGCGCGTGCACGCGGACGCCATCGCGGTGCACGTCAAGAATGCCGCGACCGAGGGCAAGACCCGTACCTTCGTCGGCAGCTACTCCCTCGGCGTCGAGCGCACATCGCAGGGGTGGCGGGTCAACCGGTTCCACTACCACCTCAAGGTGATCGACGGGAACGCCGACCTGGTCTAGGCCCGGCGCGAATCCTGCACGGCCGTCGTGTGATCGGTCGTGCGGGTGTCACCGGCGCGCGGTCGTCACGGTGTCGTCGTCGGTTGCGTCTCCGGTCGAGTCGGCGCCGGTTTCGCCGTCGCGCGTGAGCGCCCCGGCGCCCACACCCCGATCAGGGCCGCGGCGACGAAGGTGACAATGCCCAGCGCCAGCGCTGACTGCTGGGCGCCGTGCACGAAGGCCGATTCGGCGAAGTCGGCCAGGGGCGCGGCTTGCGGGCCGATCCGCTCGGTGACCTGCAGCGCCGCGCCCGCACCGGCGACACCCGCCCACAGCCCGACGGCATCGCCCCGGCGCGACTCGGGAAATCCGGCGGTGATAAGGGACAGCGTCGAGGGCATGACGAGAGCGGCGCCCACCCCGGCCGCCGTCCGGCCCGCGATCAACCAGCCGGGCGTGTGCAGCAGCGCCGGGGCCGCCGAGGCAGCCGCGAAGACGAACAGACCGGTGATCGAGGCGCCGCCCGCCGGTCCGCTGCGGCAACGGCTGATCGAATTGCTCAGCAGGCAGGCGGCGGGCTGCGCACGCGGCTCATCGAGCAGTACCGCAAGCCGTTCGACGAGCTCTTCGGCGATCCGGACGTGCGCGCCCAACTCGGCGATCCGGACGTGACGTTCGCGCTGACCCAGCTCGTCGGCCCGATCGTCTTCGCAAGGCTGGTCGGGCTCGAACCGATCGGCACCGCCGACTGCGCACGACTCGTGGACGACTTCTTGGCAGCCAGGGCGAGCGACCACGACCGTCGCGGCTGATCGAGCGGGGCGCGTGGACGAGGACGATCCGGACGGCAGGTAGCATCGGCGTGCTCGGCGGACGACGAGGAAACCGGTGAAAGTCCGGTGCGGTCGCGCCACTGTGGAAAGCCAGACCCTCCCCGGCGAGCAGCGAACCCCCCGATGGGCGCGTCACCCGAGGAAGGCTGCCACCCGTGATTGTGCTGTTGTCCACATCCGACACCGATCTGCTCAGTGCCCGCGCCAGCGGAGCCGACTATCGGTGGGGAAATCCGGCTCGCCTGCTGGTCGACGACCTGCCCGGCCTGCTCGACGGCGCCGATCTGGTGATCGTGCGCATTCTCGGCGGCAAGCGGGCCTGGGAAGACGGGCTGGAGGCGCTGCGGGCCAGCGGGATCCCGCTCGTCGCCCTCGGCGGCGAGATCGCCCCGGACGCCGAATTGATGGAATGCTCCACCGTCCCGGGCGGCGTCGCGGCCGACGCGCACAACTACCTGGCCGCCGGTGGCCCGGAGAATCTGCGCCAGCTGCACAATTTCCTGTCCGACACCGTGCTGCTGACCGGCCACGGCTTCGAGCCGCCGATCCAGTTGCCCAGTTGGGGCGAATTGGATCGGGTCGCCGCTGAGCATCCCGATGGGCCGACCGTGGCGGTGATCTACTACCGCGCCCAGCATCTGGCGGGCAATACCGCCTACGTCGACGCCCTCTGTACCGCGATCGAACAGGCGGGCGCGCGGGCGCTGCCGCTGTACTGCGCGTCGCTGCGCACCGCCGAACCCGCGTTGCTCGAAACGTTGCGCCGCGCCGACGCGCTGGTGGTGACGGTCCTGGCCGCGGGCGGCACCAAGCCCGCCATCGCGTCCGCGGGTGGCGAGGACGAGGCGTGGGATGTCGGCGCGCTCGCCGACCTGGATGTGCCCATCCTGCAAGGACTGTGCCTGACCACGGGCCGCGCCCAGTGGGAGGCCAACGACGACGGGCTGTCACCGCTGGACGTCGCCACCCAGGTGGCGGTGCCGGAATTCGACGGGCGGATCATCACGGTCCCGTTCTCGTTCAAGGAATTCGACGCCGACGGCCTGTCCACCTACGTCCCCGACGCCGAGCGCGCCGCCCGTGTCGCGGGCATCGCGACGCGCTACGCGCGGCTGCGTCACATCCCCGCCGAACGCAAGCGCATCGCCGTCATGCTGTCGGCCTACCCGACCAAGCACGCCCGCATCGGCAATGCCGTCGGTCTGGACACCCCGGCCAGCGCGATCCGCCTGATCACCGAAATGCGCTCCGCTGGTTACGATCTGGGCGCACCCGGCGAGATTCCCGGCCTGGACGAACAGGACGGGGATGCGCTCATCCACGCCCTGATCGCCGCCGGAGGCCAGGATCCCGACTGGCTGACCGCCGAACAGCTGGAGGGGAACCCGATCCGCATCGGCGCAGCGACCTACACCGCCTGGTTCGACACCCTGCCCGGCGACCTGCGCGAGGCCGTCGTCGAAGCGTGGGGCCCGCCGCCGGGCGAACTCTACGTCGACCGCTCCGCCGACCCGGCCGGTGAGATCGTCATCGCCGCAATGCGTTTCGGCAACGTCGTACTCATGGTGCAGCCGCCGCGCGGTTTCGGCGAGAACCCCGTCGCCATCTACCACGACCCTGATCTGCCACCCAGCCACCACTATCTGGCGGCCTACCGGTGGCTCAGCGCGCCCGAGGGTTTCGGCGCCGACGCGATGGTGCACCTGGGCAAGCACGGGAACCTGGAGTGGCTGCCCGGCAAGACGCTGGGTATGTCGGCCTCCTGCGGCACTGATGCCGCTCTCGGTGATCTGCCGCTGATCTATCCGTTCCTGGTGAACGATCCCGGCGAGGGCACCCAGGCCAAACGACGCGCGCACGCCACCCTGGTGGACCATCTGATCCCGCCGATGGCTCGCGCCGAAACCTACGGCGACATCTCGCGACTGGAGCAGCTGCTCGACGAGCACGCCAACATCTCGGCCCTGGACCCGGCCAAACTGCCCGCGATCCGTCAGCAGATCTGGACGCTGATGCGCGCCGCGAAAATGGACCACGACCTCGGCCTCACCGAGCGTCCGGACGAAGAATCCTTCGACGACATGCTGCTGCACGTCGACGGCTGGCTGTGTGAGATCAAGGACGTGCAGATCCGCGACGGCCTGCACGTTCTCGGCTCGGCTCCGGCCGGGGAGAGTGAACTCGACCTGGTGCTGGCCATGCTCCGCGCGCGTCAGCTGTGGGGTGGCGAGCGCACCGTGCCCGGCCTGCGCGAAGCCCTCGGCCTCGACGAGTCGGGAGGCGAGGCGCGTGAGCGCGTGGATGCCGTGGAGGCGCGTGCCCGCGCGTTGGTCGCGGCGTTGCAGGCGGCGGACTGGTCGCCGGAGGCGGTCGACGGTATCGCCGACGACCCGCAGGTGCGCCTGGTGCTGCGGTTCGCGGCCACGGAGGTGGTGCCGCGCCTGCGGCAGACCGGCGTGGAGATCGACCGCGTCCTGCACGCGCTCGACGGTGGGTTCATCCCGGCAGGCCCGAGCGGGTCGCCGTTGCGCGGCCTGATCAACGTCCTGCCGACCGGGCGCAATTTCTACTCGGTCGATCCCAAGGCCGTGCCGTCCCGGCTGGCCTGGGAGACCGGGCAGGCCATGGCGGAATCCCTGCTGGAGCGCTACCACGCCGACCACGGTGAATTCCCGCGGTCGGTGGGTCTGTCGATCTGGGGTACCTCCGCGATGCGCACCTCCGGCGACGACATCGCCGAAGTGCTCGCACTGCTGGGCGTGCGGCCGGTCTGGGACGAGGCCAGCCGCCGCGTCCGCACGCTCGAGGTGGTCTCGCTCGCGGAACTCGGCCGCCCCCGAATCGATGTCACGGTGCGCATCAGCGGCTTCTTCCGCGACGCCTTCCCGCACGTGCTCGCCCTGCTGGACGACGCGATTCGCCTGGTCGCCGATCTGGACGAGCCGCACGAGGACAACTACGTCCGCGCGCACGCCCAGGCCGATCTCGCCGAGCACGGCGACCAGCGGCGCGCCACCACCCGCATCTTCGGTTCCAAGCCCGGCACCTACGGGGCGGGCCTGTTGCAGCTGATCGATGCGAAGAGCTGGCGCACCGACGACGACCTCGCCGAGGTCTACACCACCTGGGGCGGCTACGCCTATGGGCGCGATCTCGACGGCGCGCCCGCCGCGGAGGACATGCGCGGCGCGTATCGCCGGATCGCCGTGGCGGCCAAGAACACCGACACCCGCGAGCACGACATCGCCGACTCCGACGACTACTTCCAGTTCCACGGCGGCATGGTGGCCACGGTGCGTGCGCTGACCGGCAAGAACCCGGAGGCCTACATCGGCGACAGCACACGCCCGGACGCGGTGCGCACCCGGACGTTGTCGGAGGAGACGGCACGGGTGTTCCGGGCCCGGGTGGTGAACCCTCGTTGGCTCGAAGCCATGCGCAGGCACGGCTACAAGGGCGCGTTCGAAATGGCCGCGACCGTCGACTATTTGTTCGGCTACGACGCCACGACCAACGTGGTGGCCGACTGGATGTACGAAAAGCTGACGGAGAGCTACGTTTTCGACGAGGCGAACCGAAAGTTCATGGAGCAGTCCAATCCCTGGGCGCTGCACGGGATCACCGAACGGTTGCTGGAGGCGGCCGAGCGGAAACTGTGGGAACGTCCCGAGCAGGACACGCTCGATCGACTGCGGCAGGTCTACCTGGAGACCGAAGGGGAGCTGGAGTAGGGTCCGCCCATCCCATTTTCCGGATTCGTCACGAAATGCGCTGTCGTGCAGGGCATCTTGGGAATACCAACTGTCCGAAGCAGTGATGTGTAACGTCTATAATCGCTGATGTTCCATGGCTGTACCCAGGTAACGACAGATCGATTCTGCTGAGGATGGGAAAGCTCATGAAGTTCAGGAAATTGGTAGCGACCACGCTGCTGACCATCGCCGCCACCGGCGTCACGGCGGCTACCGCCTACGGGCAGGCCGAAATCTACGATCCCGCGCTCGGCGACGACGTCGTGGCCTCCTCCGTCGTCGTCGCGCCGGACCGGTCGAGCGCGACGCTGACGCTCGCCTCCGGCACGTTCGCCGTCACACCGGACGTGATCACCGTGCTCGCGCCGGACGGCGAGGTGGTGGCGACGGTGCCGACCACTCTGCGATCCGCGATGGGGCAGCAGGTCGCCGTTGCTCCGGAAATCAACGCGGACGCAACGACTTTGACCCTGACTCCGGTCGGCGCCGCCATTCCGGAGCCGGGTGCGCCGCAGTTCGTCGGTGATGCCGGGAGTGCCCTGGGCGGCGTGCTGATCGGCTGCGCCATCGGCGCCGTGGTCGGCCTGATCTTCCTCATCATCGGCGTGTTCCCCGGCTGCGTGCTCGGCGGCCTCATCGGCGGTGTCGCGGGCGCGGTCCGGTAGTACTTCCGCGTGAACTGTGCGATCGGCCCGCTCCCGGTATCGGTCCGGTGGCGCGGCCGATCGCCATCTCGACGCCTAATGGCATGGGCGGACGTACGTAGTCCGTCTTCAGCCTGCGCATGGCCGGAGCGAAGGCGGAGGTACGCCTAACCCGCCTGGGTCATGCACGGCTCGACAGTGAAGTCGAGGCCGAAATTGTTCAAGGTCACCGGCAGCGGAGCGTCCGGGTTGGGGCGCGGCGTGGACCGCAGCCGGAAGTCGGCCGACGTCAGCAAGTGCGCGAGCAGCGTGCTGGTGACGAACAGCACCAGGTTACGGCCGGGGCAGTCGGCGGGGCCCGCGCTGAACGGCACGAGTTGGGGATACTGCTCCGCGCGGCCGTCCAGCCAGATCTCCGGGACGAACTGGTCGGCGAAGGGCAGCAGTTCGGCATCCCGGTGGAACGCAGGGACCGCGATCATCAGCGCAGCGCCCGCGGCGATGGTGAAGCGCTCGTCGCCGTCGCGCCACTCGGTATCGGCGGTGATGTCGCGCAGCAGCATGGGTGTGGTCGGCCACAGCCGAACCGACTCGAGGACGCAGGCGCGCAGATAACCGCGCAGGTCGACGCGTTCCGGATCGACGGCGTCGGCGAGTGCGCGGGCCTGGTGCTCGGGGTGAGTGCTCAGCACCGCCAGTGCGCGGCTCAGCGCGATGCCCGCCGCGTCGAAGGCGAACAACCAGTGCGGTATCTGCCCGACCGGATCGGTGGCGCCGCCCGCGGGCACCGCGGCCAACGCTCCGGCGAGACTGTCCGGCGAAGCGGACTCCACGTGGCGGTACAGCCGGTTGGTGAACTGGTCGCGCTGCCTGCGATGCGCAGGCGCGAGGAACGACCAGTTGCCCGCCGAGCGCAGCCGGGAGAGTTCGTCGGTGAGCACGGTGTCGTCGCGTCCTCGCTCGCCGAGCACGATCCGCCGCACCAGCCGCCACCAGCGCGTGGTGAACTGCCGCGCGTCCAGGTGGCCGCGGTGCAGGGCGGACAGGATCAACTCGCGCGCCTCCTCCGCGATCGCCTCGGCGAACGGACCGGCCAGGCGATGCAGCGGCTCGGCCGAGTCCAGCGCGGCCTCGTTCACGGCGCGGCGCTGGTCACGGATCGGTCCCTCCGAGAGCAGGACGCCGTGCGGCTGGAACTGGCGCAACGCGGCGCGCTTCTCCCGATTCGCCGGACTGAACGGCGTCGGCGCGTCGGCCAGCACCCGTCCCACGTCATGCGGATCGAGAACGACCACGATCCGGCGACCCGGCACCACGAGCTCGACCGGGCCGGCGCCGAACTCGCGCCGCAACTGCCGCACGCGCTCGATCGCCCTGGAATCGGCTCCGGTGCGTTCCAGCAGGCCCAGCACCGGCCTGCGCCGGGCGATGACACCCGAGGCGACCGAGGCGAATCCGAGATCCGCCAACGCCGCCACCGCGGGCACTCCCACCAATCGGTGTTCGCGGGTTTCTGCCATACGGCCTCCTCCCGGTGCGCTCTGGTCGACACGGTGCCGACGACCGGTCACATACCCGGCGACACGGGGTCGAAACCGCGTCGCGGGCTGAGCGGCACCGATGCGGTGCCGGGAAGCTCAGTTCGGCGCCTGGGTCTCGTTCACCGCGAGCGCGTCCTCGACCGAGTCGAACACCGTGAGCAACCGGTCCAGCGCGGTCACCTCGATCGGCCTGCGCGCGGCGTCGCTGGGGACGACGCGCAAGCCACCGGAGCCGGTGGCTTCCGAGGCCGCCAGCAGGACGCTCAGCCCGGCGGAGCCGAGGAACCCGACGTTGGTCATGTCCACCACGACGGCGGCGGGTGCGTCGCGTAGCGCCTCGTCGAGAGCCGATTGCAAGCGCGGCGCGGACGCCATGTCTATCTCGCCGTGCACGGTGACGACGACCGTGTCCTCCGCCGACCGCACCTCGACCTCCAGCGCCCGGGGCGCGCTTTCGGAACTCACAATCCACCTCCCGTGCCGGCGACGCGTCCTCGGCAGTACGCCACGTCGACCTCCGCTCCGGTTCACGTCTCTTGCGCACGGGTTCTCGGCGCAGAGAGCGACCACTCCGCGGCCAACTTACCCCATCCCGTCGTGCGCTAATCACACTGTGCGCCCGGTCGCGCCTCCGACCAGGCGGTCTCGTGCGGCCGGACAAGCTCGTTGCGCCGGTCCGACGGCTGCCCCGATCGTCGCTCGGGGCAGCCGTGACACAAGAGCCGACCTGAAGGGGCCGATCCCCATCAGCGGCGCGACGAAGCATGCCCGTCGTGCACCGCCGAGGCGGACGATCGACCTCGGTGACGGGTGCGGCTTCGTGATGACGCTGGGATTCAGACGCACACCGAATTGCCGCCGTGACTCGAGAACGTCGAGTCACGGCGGCAGTGATTTCGAGCTGCGGCGATGCGCCGCGTTATTCCGGCCAAGTGCCGGTGAGCGATTCGTAGCCCGTCGCGCCCGCGCGGTCGATCGCGGCCTTGACCAGGCCGAAAACCGCGCCCTGCAATGCCGCGGCGAAAAGCACCTCGCGCCAGGAATGATCCCGCGCGGTCGACGTCGGGGCCTGCCGCTCACCGGTGATCTGCTTCCACACCTTGGTGAACACGGCGTTCGCCGCGAGGCCGCCGAGCACGCTGATCAGCAGGCCGAGTGGTTTGTAGAGCGTCTTCATCGCCGCCTCCGCACGATCTGCCAGACCACGGCCGCGAGCACCGCCGCGCCGAGGGCCGCGGGAATCGGATGGGCGCGCAGTGCGCCACCGGCCTGCCTGCCGCGTTCGGCCACCGGCTCCGGTGTGGCCGCCGCCACTCGGTGGACGAGGTCGGCCGCGCCCGTCCTGGCCTGCTGGGCCTTGTCCGCGACGGTGAGCGCCGCCTCGGACGCCGCGTGCTGAGTCGCCTCGACGGCGTCGTGCGCCTTCTCCTTGCTGCGCGCGGGCACATCGAGTTTGTGGCCGAGCTCTTCGACGGTGCGGCCGAGATCCGCCCTGGCCTGGTCGCGGTCGCGCCGCAGGGCCGCGACGTCGTCGGTGGGCCGCTCGGCCCCGGGTCGGCTGTCACTCATCCCCGCCTCCTGTCCTTGATCACCTCGATGTCCTCGCGAATGCCCTCGACCGCTTCCTGCGGGATCGGCGGATTCGCCTCTTCGACGCTCTTCTTCCCGGCCAGACCGAGCGCCGCCGCGACCACCAGCAGCGCGCCCGCGACGATCAGCGCGGACGCCCAGCCCGGCAGCACCTCGGTGAGGCCGAGCACCGCCGCGGCGACCAACGCCGCCCCGCCGTAGAACGCCAGTAGCGCCGCCACGCCCGCCAGGCCCGCTCCGAAGCCGAACCGTTTGCCCTTCTCCCGCATCTCGACGCGAGCGAGCTGGAGTTCGTCGCGGATGAGCCGGGACACCTGGGTGGTGGCGTCCTCGACCAGTTCGCTGACCGACCGTGCGTTCGCGGGCGGGCGAACCTGTGTCGTCCCGGTCATGAGACCTCCTTCGGCATGTCACACCTCCTGCCCGGCGACTACCCGCGCGTCCGAATTCCAATCGGAGGCCGCGGCCGGTCCGGCGGGGAAGGGGTGTGCGACGCGCGAAGCGGCCGGCGCCAGACCGTAGCTCGCGCTGAAACCGAAGCCGTTGCGGCGCAAGCCGAATCGCTACGAGGTCATTCGATGAACGGGCCGAGCTGCGGAATCGCCTCGATCGGGTGCCGCGCCCGCAAGCCCGCGCCGACGTCCTGGAAGTGCCAGGCGCCCTCGGTGCGACGCACTCGGCCGAGCACCAGGCCGGTGTGCGAGCCGCCGCCGGTCAGCTCGTGGCGGGCGAGCTGGGTGCCCGCCACGGTGTCGATCACTCGGCAGTACGCGTTCGCGATCCGCTCGAAGGTCTGGCCGGTGTAGCAGGTGATGAGGAACAACACCGTCGTCACCTGCGCGGCGAGGCGGGACAGATCGACGCTGATGATCTCGTCGTCGCCCTCGCCTTCTCCGGTGATGCTGTCGCCGTGCAGACGGACGGCCCCGTCGGTCGAGCTGAGCTGCTCGTGGTACACGACGTCGACGAGCCGGTCCGCGGCGAAGAGCAAGGCCGCGACGTTGAGATCGATCTCCTCGCGCCGGCCGAAGAAGCGCGAACGGGTGGCCGGATCCCAGCCGAGCGCCACGGTGACGTGTTCGAGCGGGACGCCACGATCGTCGCGGAGCTCGGTGCGCATCGGTGATCTCCTCTGCGTCGGAAAGCGGGCGCGGGCGCGGCGGCCTCCGGCGCGTCCGCCGACGTTCCGGGCCGAAACCATCGGAACGACTTCGGCGGACCAGGAGCGTACCCGTTTTCGGTTCAAATATGGCGAGAATCCAATCCGCGAGACGGTGCGCCGCGAAGTCAAGGCATGCGGGTTGGCACGAGACAGGTGCGCCCAGACCGCGGTGCGGGTCCATCCACGCATGGTCGTACGCCTGCGGAGTCGGCGGTCCGTTCGCGCGTCGAGGTCGCGGCGAGGCCGCGATCGGCGCACCCAGGGCTGCCGGTCGGGTCGGTCGAAGGTGACCGGCGATGACCGGCGCCGAGCCGTGTCGCGCGAATCTGCTCGATCTGGCGTACCCGTACGCGATGGACGCGGTGGCCGAGATCGAGCGCAGGCGCATCGAAAACCGCGTCGCGACAGCCGAATCCGGCACCGCAGCGGCGTTCGCCGGCGCGGTGCGGCGTATCCGGGACACGTTGGCGGCACTGAGCGCGACCGCCGCGGTGAATCCGCCAACCACCCTCGAGTCGAAGATCCTGCGGGCGATCGATGATTCGAGTCCGAGCGCGGACCAGCGCGGCCGACCACGCAGCGCATAGCCACCGTGGTGCTCAGCTGAGCGGCGCTCCGGTCGCCGGTGTCGCGCGGGAACTTCCCGGCTGGTCGCAGCCTTCGAGGGTCGAGCGCGCCACCTCCTCGACGACGTCGTCGATCTCCCCGCGCGCCCGCAGCGCCGCGATCTGTCGGTGCGCGCCGTTGCCGCGCGCGAGCAGGCGGCCGAACGCCTCGTCGACGAATCGGCGGTCGCCCGCGTCCTCCAGCGCGGGCGCGGCGTAGTCGATCAGCCGGCACAGCAGGTCGCGCACGGGCGCCACCGTGCCGTCACGAGGGTCGACGCCGTCTCCGGCCAGCCCCGAACGCGCTGCCTTCCAGTACGCCGCCCGCAACATCTCCGCGGGCACCTGCGGCGCGAGCTGCCCCGCCGCCAGCGATCTCTCCGCCATCACGACGACGGCGCGCACCAGCGCGGCCAAGAGCGCGGTCTCCTCGACGGTGGCCGGAATGTCGCTGACCCGTATCTCGACGGTCGGGAACGAGACCGAGGGACGGACGTCCCAGTAGACCATCTGCTTGTCCAGGATGCTGCCGCTGTTGAGCATCATCGCGACCATCGCCTCGTAGTGCCGCGCGGATTCGAAGTACGGAGGCGGTCCAGCGCTGGGCCAGCGCCGCCACAGGATGCTGCGCCAGCTGGCGAAGCCGGTCTCGGTGCCGCGATAGATGGCGGAGTTCGCGGTCATCGCGAGCAGTTGCGGCAGCCACGGCCGCAGGTGGTTGCTGACCTGGATCGCGGTTTCGACGTCGGGGATGCCGATGTGCACGTGACAGCCCGACAGCCCCTGCTCGTGGGCGAGCATGCCGAAGTTCTCTTCGATGCGCTGGTAGCGCGGGGTCTCGGTGACCGGGAACTCGTGCGGGACGGTGGGCGGGATGCCGACCGCGAGCAAGCGGGCGTCGTTGCGCTCGGCGCAGGCGGCGATGCCACGGCGCAGGTCGCGCAACTGCTGGTGCAGTGCGCCGATATCGGTGTGGACCGCGGTGCTGGTCTCCACCTGACAACGGGTGAGTTCGAGTTGCAGGTCGATGCCGAGTTCCTCCGCGGTACGCGCCACCTCGACATTGCGTGCCAGCGGTTCGCCGGTGCGCGGGTCGACGAGCAGGAACT
This sequence comes from Nocardia sichangensis, assembly GCF_047200615.1. NCBI lineage: Bacteria > Bacillati > Actinomycetota > Actinomycetes > Mycobacteriales > Nocardiaceae > Nocardia > Nocardia sichangensis. The sequence goes on along the minus strand of NZ_JBJZOK010000005.1, from coordinate 78,757 downwards.
CCTCTTCCACCCCGATGGTCAGCCGCCCATCGTCCATGGATTGGCATTACCCACGGGCCGACGGGCTAGTCAACCGAACGAGTCGCGTTCGCCGATCGGTTGCCGGTCGGCTTCGACGCGGTTTGAACGGCCGGAGGGCGGCAACGCGAACGACGAGGGGCCGCAGGAGTTGTCGTATGTTTCGGATCGCTGCACGTGTCGCCGCTACCGGGGGCTGCGTCGTGATCGTCGCCGCTGCCGGCGCGGGGGTGGCCGCCGCGGGACCGACGTTGTCGGCGGACAGCCAGGAGGAGGGCGCCATCGCGGTGGGCAGCCAGCCGCCGTCGGAGAACTGGAACTGTGTGTTGATCGGCTCGGCCGAGGCGGCCGGTCCCCGGGTGGACATGGCCGGGACCGGCGAGAGCCGGGGCGGGTTCGCGGATGGCAGTACCGTGGCCGCGGCCTGTGCCGGGCCGCAGTGGCCGGTAGTGGCCATGACGACCGGTGTCACATCGCTCGACGATGCCGACTGATCTATCCGCGCCTCCCACGGGCGGTGCTACGGGAACAGCGCTGGGCGGGTAGGGCTCGATACTCTCGCTCCCATGCGGATCGTCGTCCTCGGCTCGGGCATTTCGGGTCTGTCCACCGCGGCCGAACTGCTCCGAGCCCGGCACGAGGTCATCGTCGTCAGCGCCGAGCCGATCACGGCGACGACGTCCTTCCTGGCCGCGGCGGTCTGGTTTCCGACCGCCGCCGGTCCCGCCGATCGCGTGCTGGCCTGGAGCGAGGCGACTTTCGAGCACTTGGCGGCGCTGGCTGCCGCGGAAGCGCCGGGCGTGCGGATGTGCGCGTCCATGGCGCTGTATCGCGACGAGCCCGCGATTCCCGCGTGGTCGCGGTCGGTGCGCTCGTTCCGGCAGGCCGATCGGGTGGACCTGCCTCCGGGCTACGGATTCGGATTCCGTTTCGAAGTTCCTTTGGTGGAGATGCCGACCTACCTGCCGTTCTTGAGCGCGCAGGTGGACGCGGCAGGCGCGCGTCGCGTACCGCGTGCTGTGCGGAGCCTCGATGATCTCGCGGACCTGTCGCCGGACGTCGTGGTGAACTGTGCCGGTCTGCGAGCCGCCGAGTTGGTGGGCGACCCGGAGGCGTATCCGATCCGCGGCCAGATCGTGCGGGTCGCGAACCCCGGGCTGTCGGTGTCGGTCCGCGACGAAGCCCATCCGCTCGGTCGCGCCTACGTCCATCCCCGGGCGAACGACTGCGTCCTGGGCGGTTCGCTGGACACCGGCGAGTGGGACACCACGCCCGACCCCGACCTCACCCGATCTATCCTGCGGCGCTGCCGCGATCTGGTCCCAGGGCTCGACGGCAGTGAGGTGCTGGACGCCGTGGTGGGACTGCGCCCCGGTCGCCGGGAAGTCCGCGTGGAACTCGACACCGCCGTGCTACCCGGCACGCCCGTCGTCCACAACTACGGCCACGGCGGCTCCGGCATCACCATCGGCCACGGATGCGCGCTGGAGAGCGCCGCGCTCGTAGCGGCGCTGTGAGCGGCGGCCGGTGCGTCGGCCGCGCTCAGTTGGCGTAACTGCGCGCCACCACCGAGTTCAGCGTCTCCAGGAATTCGCTGAGCACGCCGGGCTCGACCCGATCGCGCGCGGTGCGCCGTCCGGGGGAATCCGTGGCGGGTGCGGCGAGGCCCGCGTCGACGCTGTCGCGCAGGACGGCGTGCACCGCTTCGATCGGGATGCCCGCCTGGGCGCATCGGGTCGCCGCGTGCTCGAACCGGCCCAGCGCGAGACTGCCCGCCGCCTCGGCCGCGTCGACCAGGACGAGGGCCAGTTCCAAGCCCATTCTGATCAGCGCGTCGGGACCGCCGCGATGGGCGCCACGAGTGAATCTCGCGGACACTTCGGTGATGTCCCGATCTTCTTCGTGCGGGCCGATGTTCATGGCCCTCCCTCCGCGCGGCGACCCTGCTGCCACCGACGTTACGACGGGGATCGAAAGAATTCGACCGCGCGATGACGACTTGTGAGGCTTCACAGACGCGCGTCGCCCGGTTCGGGTGGTGTCCCCAACCGGAGGCTTGGACCTCGGCACGCCGACCCGGTCAAGTTACCGTGGAGTACTTTCCGCGATCGGGGAGGGAAGGAGTCACATGTCCATCACCGATTCGGCAGGCCCGGATCTGACCCTGTCGGGCCGCCCGGCCAGTTCTTCACTGCGAGACGTGCGGAATCTGTCACGCAAGATGGTCGGCCATTTCATCGAGACCGTCGCGCACTGCCGGACGCTCCCCGGTGAGGCGCTCAACGGCGACATCACCAACATCACCCGCCTGTGCCTGGAACTGGCCGTCAGCATGCTCGACGGCAGTGACATCCCGGAGAAGACCCTCCTGCTGCGCAACGCCGCGGCGGGCTGGGCGCGAGAAGGCATTCCGATCGACACCATCCACCACGCCGTGCACGAGGGATTCAAGCTCGGCTTCGACCTGATCGTGGCGAACGCGACCGCCGCGGACTTCGACAGTCTCAAGGAGATCAGCCGCCGCCTGCTGGAGATCCTGGACACCATCACCTCGACCGTCTCGCGGGCCTACGTGACCGAGTTGCGCGCCGTGGTCGGCGAGCACCACACGGCCGCGCACACCCTCGCTTCGGCCCTGCTCGGCGGGCACCCCACCTTCACCATGGCCCGCGAATGCGGAATCCAGATCGCCGACTCGTATTCCGTTGTCGCCCTGGCGATTCCGCCGCACCCGGAGGAGCGCAACCCGCATCTCGACGGTGCGGTGGTCGCGCGGCGGAAGCTGCGCCGAGTGCAATCCGAACTCGCCACCCGCTGCGGTGAATCGGTGTTGTCGCTGCTCAGCGTCGACGGCGGCACCATCCTGCTACCGTCCGCGTCGCCGGAGGACAAGTCACTGGACGAACTGGTGGACAGTCTCGGCCGCGCCGCGCAGGTGCCGATCGTCGCGACGGTGATCGCCGCGACCCCGGTCGAAGTGCCGACGGCCGCCGACCGCGCGCACGAGCTGCTGGACATGGTGCAACGGCTGCGCTGGACCCGCGGACTGTTCCGCTTCGACGACCTCGCGCTCGAATATCAGCTCACCCGGCCCGGACCCGGACTGGAGACCCTGCGCACACTGCTCGACCCACTCGACGAGCACCCCGAACTACTCGAGACGCTCAAACGTCATATCGGTACGAATCTCAATCGCCAGCGCACGGCGCGATCGCTGCACATCCACACCAACACCGTGGACTACCGGCTCAAGCGCATCGGTCAGCTCACCGGTTTCGACCCCGCCCAGGCATCCGGGGTGTGGTACCTGCGTGCGGCGTTGGTCGCCCGCAGCTACCGGGACTCCGAGGACGAATCGCCGGTCGGTGCGTGGGCGGGGGCGGTCTCCTCATAGGTTCGGCGCACCACTTCATCGTCGCCGAGCAGGGCATGGACCGCCTCGGGGGTCCAGCGCCGGTCGGCGCCGGGCCGAGTGGCGAGGTAACCCGCGGTCGCGCGGGCGGACCAGCCGTGTGCCGCGCGCAGGCCCGCGGCCAGATACCGCAGGTAGGCGGCGGCGGGCGGATTGCCCCGAACGTCGCGACAACGCCACGGGGCGGTGAAGGTGAGCACCGGGTACCCGGCGTGCGTTCCCGCGCAGACCAACGTTTCGTAGCGTCCCGGGCCGAGAGTCATTGTTCCCTGCGCGATCGCATCGCTGAGATCCATGTCCGCCCCCGGGACGCGATACATCTCTTGCGCCACGATGTCGGAGAACTGGGCGGTGGTGAGCAAGTGGGCGTGCACGGCCATCTCGCCCGGGCAGTCGGGGTCGTAGAAAGCGCGGCCGCCGGTCCAGGTCAACGATTCGGTGGCGAAATACAGTACGCCCCGGAGCAGGAGGGGCGTCGAGCGGATCGGGTCGGCGTTGTCGCGGCAGCCGGGCAGGGTGAGTGTTCCGCCTGCGGGCTTGCCACCGCGAAGATAGGTCCGCAGCCTGGCCAGACTCATATTCGAGCCGTACGCGGCGTACCAGACCGGATCCGTGCGCACGGGCGGCTCGGACCGACTCACGTCCGGTCGCGCGCCGGGCGCTGTCGCGCCGTCGGTATGCCAGGCCGTCATGGCACCCATTCTCGACTGTTCGCGACGTGGCGCCCACCTGACATTCCGGCCGAGGGACGCGGTCGGCCGCCTGCGCATCGTCATTCCTTGCCCGTCGGCGGGTGGGTGCCCGTGTGCGCGGACCGAGTGCTTCACCGGTTGCGCGCCACGCCGCCGTCCGCGGCGCACCGGGCCAGCGCTTCCGCGGGCCCGGACGGAGGAGCTTGCCGACGCCAGATGACGCGGAATTCCCGGGTGAGCACGACGGAGTCGGCCGTCGGTACCTCCACGAGGGCCGCGCTGTCCAGATCGGGCGCCGCGATCAACCGGCTCAGCACCGCGGGTGCGACTCCGGCCCGCGCCGACGCGACGATCGCCGCCGCCGAGCCCAGTTCGGCGGCCGGGCGGGCAGGCTGGCACTCCGCGTCCAGGATTTCCCATACCGTGTCGCGGGTGCCGGATCCGGGCTCGCGCCACAGCAGGGGAGTGGTCGCGAGTTCGCGCAATGTCACCGGCCGTCGGCGGTGTGCCCACCGGTGGCCGGGCGCGACCACGACAACCAGATCGTCGGCGCCGAGCACTCGGCTGCCGAGTCCGGGCGGCGGGTGCGGTCCCTCCACGAAACCGATGTCCGCCCTGGCGTTGCGGACCAGTTCCTCGACATGCCGGGTGTTGTCGACTTCGAGGGATACCGCCACCTCCGGATAGGACTCGCGGAAAGCGTCGAGCCACTGCGGAATGCGATGGTCGGCGATGGTCTTCGACGCGGCGATCCGCAGGTGTGGCACCTGAGCGGCGTGCAGCGCGGCCACACCCGCGCCGAAGGCCCGCGCCGCGTCGAGCACGGCTTGCGCGTGCTCCACGACCGAGCGCCCCGCGTCGGTGAGCGCCGACCCGGTGGGCCCGCGATCCAGCAGCCGTAGCCGTAGCCGTCGTTCCAGGGCGCTGATCCGCATGCTCGCGGCGGGCTGGCTGATGCCGTGCCTGCGCGCGGCCGCGCCGAGGCTGCCCGACTCCGCGACAGAGACCAGCAGGTCGAGCACCTCCAGATCAGGTGTTCCTGGCGGCAGCGTCATGGGCAGATTATGAGCCTGCTGCGATGGCGCGGCATTGCCCGCCCCATCAGCGCGGCTTATGAGGTGCTGTCGTCCCGACGGCTACCCGGACAGATCGTTTGCCGCGATCGTTGTCGAAATGACGCATCTTCGCCGGCACGGGCCCGGCCTTCTGGTGGCAGCGGTGCTCGCCACCGCCGCGACTTTCCTGGGCGCGGTGTGGCCCGTCCTCGGCGTGCCCGTGCTCGCCCTGGCCGGTGGCGCGATGTTCGGTGTTTTCGCACGCCGCACCGGGGACGAGCGATTCACTCCCGGGCTGGCCTCGGCGCAGCAACGATTGCTCGGCGCCGCCATCGTCCTGCTCGGTCTCGGGTTGCCCGTCGGCGCGGTGGTCGGCGTGGGCCGCGGCACGATAGTCGTACTGATCGGCACATTGCTCGTCGGCGCCCTGGCCGCGCTGGTCGTCGGCAGGCTGCTGGCCCTGGACCGGGATTCCGCCATCCTGGTGGCGGTGGGCACCACCATCTGCGGGGCCTCCGCCATCGCCGCCGCCACGGCGGTCATCAAGCCCGACCGCGAGCGGACCGCCTACGCACTCGGCACCATCTTCGTCTTCAATGTCGTCGCGGTGCTGGTCTATCCGCCGCTGGGCCACCTGCTCGGCATGTCCGAGCAGGCATTCGGCTTGTGGGCGGGCACCGCCATCAACGACACGTCCTCGGTGCTCGCCGCCGGCGTGGCGTTCGGATCCGCCGCCGCGCATTTCGCCGTCATCGTCAAGCTGGTGCGCAGTCTGGCGATCCTCCCGCTGTGCGTCGGATTGCACTTCGGAGCCCGGCGCGATTCCGGCGTCACGCCACTGTGGCGCACCATTCCGCTGTTCGTGGTGCTGTTCCTCGCCGCGTCGGCCCTCGCCGCCACCGGCGTGATCCGGCCCTCGTGGACGACCACCTTGAGCCATGTGAGCGCCTGGCTGATCGCCGCCGTCCTGGCCGCCGTCGGCGCCACCCTCACGCCGCAGCGCCTACGCACCGCAGGCCATCGCCCCCTGCTCTTCGGCGGCATCCTCTCCGTCATCCTCGGAATCTCCAGCCTCGCGCTGCAATTCGCCACCGGCTGGTGGTGAGCAACATACGAATTGTGGCGGCGGCTCGGCGGACACGGTTGCCGCCACCTACGCCCATACACGTAATCGCGAACCGTCCTGCGGTCGGATGTCGCCGCCGTCGCGCGGGCCTACCGTTGCCCTATGACGTGGAACGAGATGAGCCAGAGCAAATACGTGCGGCTGACCACCTTCAAGAAGGACGGGACGCCGGTCGGCACACCCGTGTGGGTGGCTCCGGATGGTGACCGGATCGTCGTGTGGACCAATCCCGAGACCTGGAAGGTCAAGCGGATCCGCCGCAATCCGGACGTCACGCTGCAGGTCTGCGACGGGCGCGGCCGACCGACGGCGGCGGAGGTCCTGCCGGGCAGCGCGCGCATTCTCGACGCGGACGGCACCCAGCGCGTGCGCGATGTGGTCGCGGACAAGTACGGGATCATCGGCAAGCTCGCCATTCGCGGGCACAAGCTGCTGCGCGGCGCGAACGCGTCCGTCGGGATCGCGATCGCTCCGAAGGCGACAGGCGATCCGGCCTAGGCGGATTCGGCGAGACCGGCCGAGCGCCAGATGTCCGCGAGATCGTCGAGCGGGATCGAGAGCGACTGTGCCAATGCCACCACGGTGCCGAAAGCAGGCGAGGGCAACCGTCCGGTCTCGATCTTGCGCAGCGTCTCCGGTGAGATCCCGGCGGCGTGGGCGACGTCGGTGAGTTCGCGGTTCGCGCGGGCCGCGCGCAGGGCGGCGCCCAAGCGGCGACCCGACTCGATCTGCGCGGGGGTCAACGGGAGGCGGACCATGCGCTCAGGCTACGGACGGCAGTGCGAGGTCGCAAGACGGGTTGGTATTAAAATACCGGCGCGGCTAGGGTGGTATTAAAATACCGGCGCACTGGAGGAATGATGGTCGAGTTGAAGAGCCCCGCGGAGATCGCGCGGATGCGAGTGGCGGGGCGCTTCGTCGCAGACGTGCTCGCCGAGTTGCGCGACCGGGCGCGGGTAGGGGTGAACCTGCTCGACCTGGAAGCCCACGTCCGAGAACGCATCCGCGCGCGCGGAGCCCAGTCCTGCTACTGGGACTACGCGCCCTCGTTCGGGCGAGGACCGTTTCGCAATACCGTCTGCCTGTCGGTGAACGACGCTGTGCTGCACGGACTTCCGTTCGACTATGCCTTGCGCGACGGCGACGTGCTGACCATGGACCTCGCGGTCGGCGTCGAAGGCTGGGTCGCGGACGCGGCGACCACGGTCGTGGTCGGCTCGGCCGCGGAGGAGGACGTGCGGCTGGTGCGGGCGACCGAGGAGGCGCTGGCCGCGGCGATCACGGTCGCGGTGCCGGGCAACCGCATCGGCGACATCTCCGCCGCCATCGCCGAGGTGGCACGGGCGTACGGCTATCCGGTCAACACCGAATTCGGCGGTCACGGCCTCGGCCGCACCATGCACGAGGAACCGCACGTGCCCAACGACGGCCGCCCGGGGCGCGGCTATCGGTTGCGCCCCGGGCTCACCATCGCGATCGAACCGTGGTTCGCGCGCACCACCGACCGCATCGTCACCGATCCGGATGGCTGGACCATCCGTTCGGCGGACGGCTCCCGCACCGCCCACTCCGAGCACACCATCGCGATCACGCCGGACGGGCCACAGGTGCTGACCGCGGCGTGAGGGTCTAAGTCTCCGACAGCCAGGAAGACAGGTCGTCGGAGGCGCGTAACTCGTCGGCGATGAACGCGCGTTCCTCGGCGGACAGTTCCATCGCGCGCAACTCCGCCCGGAATCCATCGGCTCCGCCGGGGTCGCCGGTCGCGACGGCGAGTTCGGCGAGCGCCGCCAGTGCCCGCGCCACGTCGAGCCGGGGCGCTTCGCTGCGGAACCGGCCGAGACCGACCTCGAGCACGCGGAACGCGGCCTTGTCGTCGGTCTTGAAATCGCGCAGGATGCGGGCGTTGTCCAGCACTCTGGACAGCCCGTCCAGCTCCTTCGATCCGCCGTACTCCACCTTCGGGGGTTCGTCGCGCTGGATGTAGATCACCTGGTTGCCTCCCGGATCGATGACGGTGAACCGGGACTGCCCCGGCCGGAAGCGGGTGATCCGGGGCAGGCCCTTGGCGGGGATCTTGCCGTAGCGGCTGCGCAGCGCCGCGGAGAAGGCTCGATGCCTGCTCGCGACGTCGTCGACCATCACGAGGCAGCCTGCGCGTTCGGCGGGGATGTCGGCGTCCTTCGGCGCGGGCACGAAGTGCAGGGCGCAACCGTGGTCCTCCACCGCTCCGTAGACGTAGGGACGGGTCTGCTCATGGGTCACCGTGTAGCCCAGCGTCCGGTAGAAGTCGAGCGTGTCGGTCAGGTCGCCGGTCCAGAGTTGCGGTACCGCCGTGTCGGCCATGAAAACTCCCATTTACCTGCGGTAGTCAATTTTGACTAGGTGAGCGTAGCGATGGTTTTCGCCGGAAGTCAAACTTGACTACCATGCGATCTCGGACCGGAAGGAGTTCGCGATGTCGGTGGTGCGCCTGCTCGTGCTGGGGGTGATGCGCCTGCGTCAGCCCGTGCACGGCTACGCGGTGCGTCAGGAGCTGCTGTCCTGGCGGGCCGAAACCTGGACGAACGTCAAGCCCGGCTCGATCTATCACGCTCTCAAGCAGCTCACCCGCGAGGGCAAGCTGAGCGCGTTCGGCACCCAGACCAGCGACCAGGGCCCTGGGCGCACGCTGTTCGAGCTGACCGAGGCGGGAGAGGCCGAGTTCCGCGGGCTCATGGACGAGGCGCTGGTCAGCATCGATATGGAGGAACTGGGCGCTGCCATCGCCTTCATGGACGCGCTGCCAAGGGCGCACGTCATCGCGAAATTGCGGGAACAGCGCCGCCGCAGCGAGGAAGTGCGCGCCGACCTGCTCGCCATGATCCCGGACTTCCCCGGGCGGTACGAAGCGCCGCACGCGACCGATCTGCTGGAGCTGTGGAGTGGCGTGTTCGAGAACCTGTCGAAGTGGACCGACGGAGTACTGGCGCGTCTGGAAGCGGGGGAGTACCGACTGCCGGAGTGAATGTCCGGCACGAACCCGCGCCTTTCCCGCGTCGCTCACCGCACCGGGATGCGGGATACGCTGCCCGCATGACGAATTCGCTGGACGCCGTCGCCAAGGCCGACTACGTGCTGCTGACCACCTTCCGCAAGGACGGATCGCCCGTCGGCACCGCGGTGTGGGCGGTGTCCGAGAACGGCAAACTGTACGTTTGGACCGTGACCGACAGCTGGAAGGTCAAGCGCTTGCGCCGCAATCCGGCGGTCAGCGTGCAACCGTGCAGCGCGACCGGCAAGCCGCACGGCGCGGTGGTCGAAGGAACCGGACGGATCCTCGATGCCGAGGGCACGGAGCGGGTCCGCAAGCTGCTGCGGCGCAAGTACCGGCTCACCGGTCCCCTCGTCATCCTCGGCAGCAACCTGCGGCGCGGCAAGTCCGGAACCATCGGCATCGAGATCGACCTCGCGGCCTGACCCGCCGCGCTCAGGTCGCCTGGCTGACCGACGACATGTGGAAGTCCGGAATCCGCAAGGGCGGCATCGCGGTCCGGGTGAACCAGTCCTTCCATTCCCGGGGCAGCGTGAGCTCGGTGGCACCCGCCTCGCTCACCCGCCGGAGCACATCCAGCGGGCTTTCGTTGAACCGGAAGTTGTTCACCGCGGCGGTGACCTCGCCGTTCTCGACGAGATACACCCCGTCCCTGGTGAGACCGGTGAGCAGCAGCGTCGCCGGATCGACCTCACGGATGTACCACAGGGTGGTCAGCAGCAAGCCGCGCTCGGTGCGCGCGATCATGTCGTCGATCGTGGCGTCGGAACCGCCGGTGAGCAGCAGGTTGTCGCCGGGAACCGTGGCGGGTGCGTCGAACTCGGCGGCGGTGGCGCGCGGATAGATCAGCGCGGAGATCACGCCGTCGCGCAGCCAGTCGACGCGCTCCGCGGTCAGGCCGTTGTCGAACACCGACATCGATTCCGACGACGCGGTCGCCGCCACGAACGGCTGGTATTCCAGTCCGGGCGCGTGCGGATCGGAGTAGAGCGTGAGCGGGATATCGCTCAGTCGCTCGCCGACCCGGGTCCCGCCCGCTCGCGCGAACGCCGTGTGGCCTTCCTGCGCGCCCCTGCCCTCCATCGACCAGGCCAGGTAGATCATCAGGTCGGCCACGGTGGAGGGCGGCAGCAGCGTCTCGTAGCGGCCCGCGGGCAGCTCGACCTTGCGCTTGGCCCAGTCCAGGCGGCGGGAAAGGTCCGCGAGCAAGCCGGATACGTCGACGTCGGTGAAGTCCGCGGTACCCACCCCGACCCACGCGCTGGCCAGATCCGCGCCCTCGCCGCGTTTGCCGTTGATCTCCACCGAACCGGTGGGTTGCACGAAGCGGCGCCGGATGCCGGTCGAGGTGCCCAGCCAGGTGGTGTGCATCTGGTGATGGGCGAAGCCGTACAGACGGTCGGCGCTGTCGAATCCGGCGGACAGGCCCTCGGCCAGATCGGTGAACACCTCGATGCCGGTGCCGGTCGCCGGGGCGGCCCAGTCCTGGTCGACGGTGTCGGGCTCCAGCAGCGGCATCGCGTCGCGCGCGGGTTCGGCGCCGCGCGCGGCCTCCTCGCTGGCGCGCACGACGGCCTCGATGTCGTCGGGGTCGACGCTGGACGAGGCGATGGTGCCGACGCGGGCCAGCGTGGGCCCCTCGCGGAACACCGAGATCACCGCCCATTTGCGCGACACCGACGACCCGTTGGTGGTCATGGAGTTGCCCGCCCAGCGCAGTGACGCCTCGTGCTCGTCACGGACGATCACCATGGCCTCGTCGGCGCGCGACAGCGCCAGCGCGCGCTCCACGGTCACGCCGGCGGGGAACAGATCGTCGCTCACTGGCCTGCCTCCGTCCGGGTGTTGAGAATGTTGACGCCGCGCACCAGGACCGACGGGCAGCCGTGGCTGACCGCGGCGACCTGGCCCGGCTGCGCTTTCCCGCAGTTGAACGCGCCACCGAGCTGCCAGGTCGACGGCCCGCCGACCGCTTCCATCGCGCCCCAGAAGTCGGTGGTGGTGGCCTGGTAGGCGACATCGCGCACCTGGCCGTCGAGCTTGCCGCCGCGGATGCGGAAGAACCGCTGGCCGGTGAACTGGAAGTTGTAGCGCTGCATGTCGATCGACCAGGACCGGTCGCCGACGATGTAGAGGCCGTCGTCCACCCGGGAGATGAGTTCCTCGGTGCTGGTATCGCGGTCGGGATCCGGTTGCAGTGACACGTTGGCCATGCGCTGGATCGGCACGTGATGCGCCGAATCCGCGTACGAGCAGCCGTTGGACCGCTCCAGGCCGAGGCGCGGCGCGAACACCCGGTCCAGTTGATAGCCGACCAGGATGCCGTCGCGGACCAGATCCCAGCGCTGCCCGGCGACGCCCTCGTCGTCGTAGCCGACCGTGGCCAGCCCGTGCGACTCGGTGCGGTCACCGGTCACGTGCATGATCGGCGTGCCGTAGCGCAGTGACCCGAGCTGGTCCGGAGTGGCGAACGAGGTTCCCGCGTAAGCGGACTCGTAGCCGATGGCGCGGTCGTACTCGGTGGCGTGGCCGATGGATTCGTGGATGGTCAGCCACAGGTTGGTCGGATCGATGACGAGGTCGGTCGGCCCGGCCTGCACGCTGGGCGCCTTCACCTTCTCGGCCAGCCACTCCGGAATCCGGGCCAGTTCGCCGTCCCAGTCCCACATGCCGTCGGCCCCGGTGACGTACTCCCATCCGCGGCCGACCGGTGCGGCGAGCGTGCGCATGGTCTCGAACACACCTGCCGACGCGTCCACGGTGATCGCTTCGAGGCTCGGGTGCAGCCGCACCCGTTGCTGGACGATCGAGGAGCCCGCGGTGTCGGCGTAGAAGGTCTGCTCCTTGACCTGCAACACGCTCGCGGTGACGTGATCCACTCCGTCGGCGTGCGACAGGCGCTCCGAATAGTCCTGCAGCAGCGCGACCTTCTCGCCGGTCGGGACGGCGAACGGGTCGACATCGTAGGCCGACACCCAGCGCGCGTCGGCGTAACGCGGCTCGTCGGCCAGCTCGACGCGTTCGCGGTTGAGTGCCCGCAGCGTGGTCGCGACCGTGACGGCGGTGCGCGCCACTTCGGCGGCGGTACCGGGCGAGAGCGCGGCGTGCGACGCGAAACCCCATGTGCCGTCGACGATCACCCGCACGGCGAAGCCGAGTTCGGCGCTGTCGGTGACGGCCTCCACGCGCCCGTCGCGCAACCGGATCGATTGGGTCACCAGGCGGTGCACCCGCAGGTCGGCGTGCTCGGCGCCGGCCGCCGTGGCCGCGGCCAGTGCGGCGTCGGCGAGCGCGGCCAGTGGCAGGCCGAGGAACTCGGCGTCCACGTCTCTGGAAGTCGCGATGCTCACCCGCACCAACCTAGTCGGTCTCGCCGCGGGTGCGCGGTGATCACACGCCGTGCGACAGCGCATCGGGTGCCGATTCGCGCGCGATGCGTAGTGGCGCCGGGTGAACGGCGCGCGCGACACTCGGGCTTTGCCGCGTGTTGCTCGCCGGATGCCGTACTGTGCCCGCGTGCCGCCATCCGCCCTCCGTGACCGTAAACGCGAACGTACCCGCCGAGCCATTCTGGAAGCCGCAGCCGAGCTGTTCGAGACGAGCGGCTACGAGGAGACCACGGTGGCCGACATCGCCGCGGCGGCGGACGTCGGCACACGCACGTTCTTCAACTATTTCGCGAGCAAGGAAGAGCTGCTCTTCCCGGAATCCGACGAGCGGGTGCGCGCCGCGGTGGCGGCCATCGCCAGCAGACGTCCGGGCGAACGGCCGGTGGAGGTCGTGCTGCGCGGGCTGCGCGCGGCGGGTGACAACCCCGGCGAGCACCTCGTCGACGACCTCCATGCCCGGATCGGGGCGCTGCGCGCCCAGGTGTCGCGGACGGTGCCCGCGGTGAGCGGCCGCGCCGCGCACGCCCAGCTGGTCACTCAACGCGAGATCGCCAGGCAGTTGCACAAGGCGTTCCCCGCCGAGCTCGACGAGGTCGGCGCCGCCGCGTTGGTCGGCGCGGTCGTCGGTGCGGTGTCGGGTGCGTTGACGGTGCTGTTCCAGCGACCGGTGGCGGGAGTCGAGGACGGCGAGCGCCTGCAGCGCGAGATCCACGAGACCACCTCGCGGGTGCTGCAACCGTGGCTGGCCACCCAGCACCCCCAACCGGTGGGCTGATCAGCCGAACTGCTGCCAGCCCAAGCGGATCACCATCCCGATCACCACCACCAGCAGCACGACGCGGACGAACTCGGCGCCCTTCCGCAGCGCCATGCGCGCGCCGACCACGGCACCGAGGACATTCGCGACGGCCATCCCCGCGCCGAGTGCCAAGAGGATGTGCCCGGTCGCCCCGAAGAAGAGCAGAGCGCCGAGGTTGGAGCCGCAGTTGATCACCTTCGCCATCGCGGCGGCCCGCACGAACTCGGTCCCGAGCAGGGTCGCGAAGGTGATGATCAAGAACGTCCCGGTGCCGGGCCCGAGCAAGCCGTCATAGAAGCCGATCAACCCGGCCGCCAACGCCACCGTGAGGACGACCTTCCGCCTGGTGGGTGGATGCGTGGCCAGGGTGACGCCGATCGACGGACGCAGCGTGACCACCACCGCGACACCGACCAGCACCACCATGACGATCGGAATGAACAGTTCCCGGTCGATCAGCGAGACCGCGGCCGCGCCCAGTGCCGCCGCCCCCGCGGCGATCACCGCCGCGGGCAGCAGCACCCGCCAGCGCATCGGCACCTTGCGAGCGAAGGTCAGCACCGAGGCGCTGGTCCCCGCGACCGCGGCGAGCTTGTTGGTGCCCAGCGCGGTCTGCGGCGCGATCCATGGGGCCACCACGAACAACGTCGGCAGCACGATCAGCCCGCCGCCGCCCACCACCGCGTCCACCCAGCCGGCCGCCGTCGCCGCGGTCAACAAAACCGCCCAGTCTCCGATCTCCACCCGGTCAGACAACCAGACCGCGGATCCGGACCCTGCCCGGTGCCGGGGACGGGCAGTCGTCGGCTGGGCCGGGTCGCCCGCGTGCCGAGGCCACCTACTCTGATCCGGTGCGTCGTTTCAGTCTGTGGCTCCGGGGCAAGCCCGTCGTGGCCGACTCGGCGCTGGCGGCGATCTTCGTGCTGCTCGAGATCATCGGGGTGGGGAACGCGCACAACAAGCTGGCCTACCTGGCCATCGGGGTGCTGCTTCCGCTGCCGATCGCCCTGCGGCGGGTGTATCCCCGGGCCATGGCTGCGGCGACCTTGGCGTTGTCGCTGACCGAGTCGCTGGTCGGCTTCCTGGTCCAGGACGACGCGGACCACGTCGCGCAGCTGTCCCACGGCATCATGCTGTACACGCTGGTCGCATACGTCGGCAGGCGGGACGGACTGTGGTACGGGCTCGGTCTGGTGGTGGATCTCGTGCTCTCGATCGTCGCGATCGGCAAGCCGTCCGGGTCCGACAGCGTGTTCACCGCCATGTTCTACGCCTTGTGCTGGACGCTCGCGGAGTTCATCGGCGCGCGGCACGCCTACGACGCCGAGGTGGCGGCCCGGCTCGCGGTCGCCGACTACGACAAGGAACGTCGCGCGCACGACGCCGTCGCGGCCGAACGCACCCGCATCGCGCGGGAACTGCACGACGTGGTCGCCCACGCGGTGAGTGTGATCATCGTGCAGGCCGACGGGGCGAAGTACGCGCTGCGCCGCGACCCGGACGCGGCCGAGCAAGCGCTCGCAACCATCGCGAGCACCGGCCGGGAGGCGCTGCGCGAACTGCGCAGAACCGTGGCCCTGCTGCGCACGGAGCACGCGCCCGACCAGTTGCCCCAGCACGGCACCGCGGGCATCGCCAAGGTCGTGGAGATGATGCGCGGCACCGGCCTGGCCGTCGAGCTGGAATTGACCGGCGAACTCGACGACATCGCGCCGGAGGTCAGTCTCGGCGTGCACCGTATCGTGCAGGAATCGCTGACCAACACGCTGCGGCATGCCGGTCCGCATCCGAAGGCGTGGGTGCGGGTGCGCCGCACCGATGCCGACGTGCTGATCGACGTCACGGACACCGGTGGGGCGTCGCCGACGGAACCGGGCGCGCGCATCCAGGGCAGCGGTCTCGGCTTGGTGGGGATGCGTGAACGCGTCGCCGTGCTCGGCGGCAGCCTGGACGCGGGCCGCCACGCGGACGGAGCCTGGCGGGTGCACGCCAGCATCCCGCTGCGTTCCGACCCGGCGGACTGAACGAGCCGCCAGCCGCTTGTTGCGTGAAAAGTAATGAGCAGCAGTGCAATTCGTCCCATGTCGACCGGTAGGCGAGACCGGCGCCGCAGCTGCCGCCCGGCGCGGCGAAGCGGCCACGTTACATTGGGGAACGTGCCGATCACCGTGCTCGTCGTCGATGACCAGGAACTCATGCGGATGGGATTGAAGATGGTGCTCGGCGCGCACCCGGACATCGAAGTGATCGGCGAGGCGGCCAACGGCGCGGCCGCGGTAACCACAGCGGCGGAACTGCGTCCCGACGTGGTGCTGATGGACGTGCGGATGCCCGTGGTGGACGGGGTCGTCGCCACGACCCGCATCGTGGAGGCCGGGCACGGCAGCCGGGTGCTCGTCATGACGACCTTCGATCTCGACGAGCACGCGCTCGGCGCGCTGCGGGCGGGGGCGAGCGGATTCCTGTTGAAGGACACCCCGCCGGAGGATCTCGTCTCGGCCATCCGCAGCGTCGCCGCCGGTGACGCCGTGGTGTCGCCGAAGGTCACCAAACGTCTGCTGGACCGGCTCATCGCGGAGAACCCGGCGCGCACCCGCGACCCGGGCGTGCTCGACGTGCTCACCGCCCGCGAACGTGAAGTGCTCGAGCAGATCGCGGCAGGCCGCTCCAACGCGGAGATCGCCGAGCAGTTGTACCTCTCGGAGGCCACGGTCAAGACACACGTGGGCCGGGTGCTGACCAAACTCGGTCTGCGCGATCGGGTTCAGGCAGTCGTGCTCGCCTACGAGACCGGGCTGGTGCGGCCGGGCGGATGACGGCGCGGGCTCTCAGCGACCTATCAGGCGAATCAGGGAGAAAAAACTGGGCGCGAGACGTTGACCGGGGTAGATCGTCCGAAAGGATCGCCATGCCCGCCTTGTTGTTCGTGCTGTACGTCGTCGTGGAAATCGCCGCGCTGGTCACGGTCGGTCAGCTGATCGGCGCGTTGCCGACCATTCTGCTGCTGATCGCCGGATCGGGAGCGGGCATGCTGCTGGTCGGTTCGCAGGGACGGCGGGTGTTCGAGCAGTTCCGCCGGGCCGCGCGCGGGGAAGTGGCGCCAGGGACCGCCGTGGCGGACGGCGCCCTGGTCGCGGCGGGCGGTGTGCTGATGTTCGTACCCGGACTGGTCACCTCGCTGTTGGGTCTGCTCCTGCTGCTGCCGCCCACGCGGTTCCTGGCGCGTCCGGTGCTGGCGGCCTTCGCCGCACGGCGCTTCGGCAAGCTGGTCGCGACCGCGCCTTACCGTGGGGTGGTCGTCGACGGTGGTGACGTGGTGGACGGCGTCGTCGTAGGGCAGTGGTACGACGACGGTCAGGGCAACGCGCGCCGCGCGATCCCCTCGTCCTGAGTGAACTCGCCGCACCCGGTTCCGTGTCGCGCCGCGAAGGGCTATCGTGACGCGATGACCACCGAGCAACTCACCGTGACGGTGAGCGAAGAGCTGGCCGCCGCGGTGAAACGAGCGGCCGCCGCTGCGGGACAGTCGATTTCCGGATTCACGGCCGCGGCCCTGCGGCTGGAGCTGATCGCCGTGGAGGCGGGCTGCCTGCCCGCGGCGGCCGGGAGAACCGCCGGTACGCCGCCGGAATACGCGGAGGTGATGGCGGTGCTCGCGCAACCGGAGGATCTGGACCGCCACTCCGTGCTGAACGCCTGACCGAAACCGCCGAATCGGGCATGGGGCAGACTGGTGCCTCGTGAGTACCCAGTTGCTGATCGGCGGCCGTTTCTACAGTGCCAGTTCACCCGACGCCACGGCGATGGCGGTGAGCGACGGAACCGTCGTCTGGCTGGGCGCCGAGCAACCCGGACGGGCGCTGCATCCGGATGCCGAGATCGTCGACCTCCACGGCGCCTTCGTCGCGCCCGCGTTCGTCGATCCGCATGTGCACGTCACCGCGCTGGGCCTGAAGCTGACCGGGCTCGACCTGTCGGCCGCCCGGTCGCTCGAACACTGCCTGCGGCTGCTGCGGGAGTTCGCCGAGGCGCACCCCGACGGCGCGGTACTGGGTGACGGCTGGGACGAGACCACCTGGCCGGAGGGACGGCCGCCCACCGTCGAGGAGATCGACGCGGCGGCGGGTGCGGGCAGGCAGGTCTATCTCTCGCGCGTGGACGCGCACTCCGCGGTGGCGTCCTCGGCGTTGCTGAACGCGCTGCCCGGGCTGGCGGCGACCGACGGATTCACCCGAGGCGAGCCCGCGCGTGCCGCCGCCCACCACTTGGTGCGCGCCGCCGCGCTCGCCGGATTGACTCGGGCACAACGGGATCGAGCGCGCGCCGCAGCACTGGACCATGCCGCCGCGCGCGGTGTCGTCGCGGTCCACGAATGCGCGGGGCCGGAGATCGCGGGCCGTGACGACGTCCGCGAACTGCTCGAATTCGAGCACGGCGTCCAGGTGCGGGCCTACTGGGGCGAGGCGGTGCGCAGCGCCGAGCAGGCTCGCGCCCTGATCGGCGAACTCGGCGTGCACGCACTCGGCGGCGACCTGTTCGTCGACGGCTCCTTCGGATCGCGCACCGCGTGGCTGCGCGCGCCCTACTCCGACGAATCCGGCTGCGGCCGAAGCTATCTCGATGTCGAGGCGATCGCGAATCACGTCCGCGCCTGCACCGTCGCCGGCATCCAGGCCGGATTCCACGTGATCGGCGACGCCGCCATGGATGCCGTGGTCGCCGGTGTCGAACGGGTGGTCGCCGAACTCGGCGGTCCCGCCGTCGCGGCGCTGGGGCATCGCGTCGAACACGCCGAGCTCGTCGATGCCGAGCACATCTCCCGCCTGGCCCGCTGGGGCGTGATCGCCAGTGTGCAGCCGGGATTCGACGCCGCGTGGGGTGGAACCGACGGCATGTACGCGGCTCGGCTCGGCGCGGAGCGCGCCGCGGCGCTGAACCCGTTCGCCGCCATGGCCTCCGCGGGCGTGGCCCTGGCGATCGGTTCCGACGCCCCGGTCACCGCGCTCGATCCGTGGGCGGCGGTGCGTGCCGCCGCCGGGCACCGCACGCCCGGCCACGCCCTGTCCCCGCGGGCCGCCTTCGCCGCGGCAACGCGCGGCGCGTGGCGCGCGGGCGGAGTTCGCGACGGGGTGGCGGGCACACTGGTCCCCGGGGCGCCCGCCTCCTATGCGATCTGGGATGCCGGCGAACTGGTCGTCAGCGCGGCCGCCGACTCGGTGCAGCGCTGGTCCACCGACCCGCGGTCGCGCGTCCCTGGGTTGCCCGCGCTGGAGCCGGGCGCGCCGCTGCCCACGTGCCTGCGCACCGTGCACCGGGGAGTGACTATCTATGCGAAGTGAGCGCGCGATGGTGGAGTCCGCGACGGCTCCCGGCCGTCTCGTGCCCGGCGTCCGGGTGCGCGGGGCGGCTCGTGAGCGGCTCGGCTCGGGCCGGGCCGACAACACCCCCTGCCGCGCGCACTCTGTTCGTCCGCGGTGGTCCGATGTGGCACTGGGTGCCAGTCCTCCATCTTCGCCGTTTGCCGGACGCTCTCCGGTGAGCCGTGGCGCCACCGCGGATCGGTGCGTGAATCGGCCGCACAACCCAGCGTGGCGGCTCGCGATTTCGCCTGCGGCGGCTGGAACGCTGCGGTCTGTTCGACGGAGCGCGAGCGGAGAACCTATATCGCGTGCACGGCGGCTAACGATTCAGCGGGGCCCGGCGATGAAAAGATGGACACCCGATGACTCGCGTATCCGCCGTTTTCCGGGCCTCGCCTTCGGGCGGTCGGCCGTGTGGTGTGAATACGCCCCCGGGCGGGTCGATCGGTTTGGCGAGTCGCGTGCGCGCACTCGAAGCATGGCGGACTTGATATTCCGTGTGATAAACATCACGTCCATTGCTGGGTCGAGGTTTGTCGAGCGGCGTGGGACGGACTCGGACCGATGGACGGCTCGGTTGTCGACCGCCGACTGGCGAGGGCCCGCGCGGTGGCGGACGGTGGCCGAGTGATGGTGCGAGAGCGAATGCTCGCGTCGGTGCGGCAGGCGTCCGCGGTGGCGCGCAATCATCCGGTGGCGACGCGGTCGGTGGCGGCGGTCGTCGCGGGCTTGTTGCTGTTCGGCAGCTTCCCGCCCAGGCCGTGGTGGTTTCTCGCCCCTTTGGGCGTGGCGGTGCTCACGCTCACCGTACGCGGCGAGGGCCGCCTGCGGGCGGGCTTCGGCTACGGATTTCTGGCCGGGCTGGCGTTTTTCGTCCCGCTGCTGCCGTGGACCGGCATCTACGTCGGACCGCTGCCGTGGCTGGCGCTGTCCACCGCCTGCGCGGTCTACCTCGGCGTCTTCGGCGTGCTCGGGCGGTTGGTCGGCGCGTTGCCCGGCTGGCCGCTGTGGGTGGCACTGGCCTGGGCCGCGGCGGAGTGGGGCAGGTCCAGCTTCCCGTTCGGTGGTTTTCCCTGGGGCCGTTTGGCCTTCGGTCAGGCCGACGGCTGGTTCCTGTCACTGGCGGCGATCGGCGGCGCCCCGCTGGTCGGGTTCGCCGTCGCGCTCACCGGAACCGGGCTGGCCGCGTTGGGCTCCGTGTTGTGGTCGGTGTGTACCACGGATGACGGGCGCGAAACCATGGTCTCCGAGAACGGTGCGCCCGAGTCGACCGCCGTGAGCGGACCCGTCCCGGCGACCCGACTGGGATACGCCGCTGTGGCTTTCGCCGTCTTGATCATGCCGCTCAGCGGTCTGCTGCTCCGGTCGGCGCTGCCGGATCCGGACGCGGGCGACCGAACGGTCACGGTCGCGGCGATCCAGGGCAGCGTGCCCCGCCTCGGACTGGACTTCAACGAACAGCGGCGGGCCGTGCTGGACAATCACGTCCGGCGCACCGAAGAACTGGCCGACGAGGTGGCGGCGGGCCGCGCGCCGCGCCCGGATGTGGTGATCTGGCCGGAGAACTCCTCCGACATCGATCCTTTGCGCAACGCCGACGCCGCCGCCCTGATCACCGCCGCCTCCGAGCGCATCGGCGCACCCATTCTGGTCGGCGCCGTGCTGATCAACCCGGACCGGACGACGACCAACTCGGTGATGGTGTGGAACGGCGCGGCGGGTCCGGGAGACCGGCACGACAAGAAGATCATCCAGCCTTTCGGCGAGTATCTGCCGATGCGGAGTTTCTTCCGGCATTTCTCCGAATACGCCGATCGGGCGGGGTATTTCGTACCGGGAAATGGTGACGGAGTTGTGCACGCGGCGGGTATAGACATCGGCGTGGCGACGTGCTACGAGGTCGCTTTCGATCGCTCGTTCGAGGACGCGATGCGCGCGGGCGCCCAACTGCTCACCGTGCCGACGAACAACGCGACCTTCGGCGACAGCGAGATGACCTATCAGCAGCTGGCCATGTCCCGCGTTCGCGCCGTCGAACACGGCAGAGCGCTGGTCGTCGCGGCCACGTCGGGTGTCAGCGCCATCATCGCCGCCGACGGCAGTGTGCGGCAGGAATCGGCGTTGTTCGTGCCCGCGGCTCTGGTCTCCGAGCTTCCGTTGCGCAACGACACCACTCTCGCAACACGAATCGGGCCCGCGCCGGAGCGAGTTTTCGTTATCCTGACGGCTGCCGCCGCGCTGGCCGCGGCCCTCCGGCGGCGATCTGTTACCCGCGTGGACGAGCGAACCGGTCGTCGAGCCGTCGACGACCGATAGATCCTGTCGAACCAGCTTTTACCGAACACTCGGTTTGTTCTCGCCCCTACCGCCCCGAAAACGAAGGTGCGTAGTAAAGTTGCGCGCCGTTCGCCAGACAACTGAAGCGATCTGCGGAGTAGCATCGAACAGTCTGGTCAGGGCCCGTTTTGCTTCGGTTCGACCTAGTTGAGTCGCAATGTTTGCGGAAATGTAACCAACCAAAGTGGCCTTCTGCCAAGGACGTTGGATGTGAAACAAATCCAAAACGTCGGCAATCCGGCTGATGCGACGCTCCGAATCATAGGGCGTGGATTACGTCCTACGGCTGGCGCGCGTGCGCTTGCTGGGGCGGTGCTCGGGGAGTTGCGTCAACAGCGGCAGAACGGAGTGATTGATGAGTTCATTGGCCACGGATCGCGTCGACCAATGTTCATCCGGCGAATTCTCGGCCCAACCGTTTGCTCTGTCACCCGCGCAGACAGCTCTCTGGTACGCGCAGCGGATTCGCCCCGACGTACCGCTCACGATCTCTCAGTACGTCGAGATCCACGGCGACTTGGACGAGGGGCGGCTGCTGTACGCGATCGAGCGTTTCGGCGCCGAGACCCAGGTGGGTCAAGTGCGCCTGTTGGAAATAGATGGCACTCCGTATCAGATCGTCGACCCGGTGACACGGCCCGGCTGGCGCCGTATCGATCTGCGCGGCGAGGCCGACCCGCGCGCCGCGGCGCTGCGCTGGATGCACGAACACACGAGCTCGCCGATCGATCTGGAACGCGATCCGCTGACCTCCAACGCGGTTCTGCGGATCGGGGACTCCCATTACATCTGGTACTCGTTCGCCCACCACATCGTCATCGACGGCTACGGTGCGATGAACGCGCTCACCCGTACCGCGGAGATCTACACCGCGCTGGAGAGCCGGACCGAGCCGGTCGCGTCGCGGGCGACGCCGCTGGCCGAGATCTACGCCGACGAGGCGCGCTACCACGATTCCAGCCGTTTCCAGAGTGACCGCGAGTACTGGGCCGGGCAGCTGTCGGGCGTGGGCGAGCCGGTGAGCCTCGGCGGCGCCCGGCTCGGCGCCGCCACCCACGACGCGGGCCGCAGGCTGGCCACCGCCGTGCTCGACGACGAGCAGCATGCCGCGATCGACGCGGCGACCAGCGCGTGGAACACCACCGACTCGGCGGTGTTCGTCGCGGCGTTGGCCACCTACGTGCGTTCGGTGACGGGCAACGCGGACGTGGTGCTGAGCCTGCCGGTCTCGGCGCGCACCACGGTGTCGCTGCGCCGCTCGGCGGGCGTGATCTCCAACGTCGTGCCGATCCGGCTGCGTTTCGACGAGGCGACCACGATCGGCGACCTGGTGAAGGCGGCCGAGCTGCAGATCACCGGCGCCTTGCGGC
Source organism: Nocardia sichangensis (assembly GCF_047200615.1). Classification (NCBI taxonomy): domain Bacteria; kingdom Bacillati; phylum Actinomycetota; class Actinomycetes; order Mycobacteriales; family Nocardiaceae; genus Nocardia; species Nocardia sichangensis. The sequence continues at coordinate 56,165 of NZ_JBJZOK010000005.1, read as the reverse complement.
ATCAGCGCTACCGGCACGACGACATTCGGCGCGACAGCGGCTACTCCCGCGACGCGCGCGGATTCTTCGGCCCGATGGTCAATCTGATGCTGTTCCACGACGAGCTGCGTTTCGGCAGTCTGCTCGGCTCCATGCACGTGCTGGCCACCGGCCCGGTGGAAGACCTCTCGGTCAACGTCTACAACGGCGCGGGTGGCCGCCTGCACATCGACTTCGAAGCCAATCCCCGCCTCTACGGCGAGGCCGAAGTCGGCGTGCACCACGCACGCTATCTGGACTTCCTCGGCCGTTTCCTGGCCGCCGATCCCACGGTGCCCGCCGAGTCGCTCGGCGCGATCACCCACGCCGAGCGCGAGCAGGTCCTGCACGAGTGGAACGCCACCGCCGCGCCCCGGCAGGAGGGCACCCTCGCGAGCCTCTTCGCCGAACGCGTCGGGTCCGATCCGGACGCCATCGCACTCGAGTTCGGCGACGAGTCGCTGACCTACGCCGAACTCGACGGCCGCGCCAACCGCCTGGCCAGGCTTTTGATCGCGCGCGGCGCCGGGCCCGATACGACGGTCGCCCTGTGCCTGCGCCGCAGCCTCGACCTGGTGGTCGGCATGTACGCGATCGTGAAAGCGGGCGCGGCGTACCTGCCGCTGGACACCGAGCACCCGGCCGAGCGGATCGCGCAGATCGTGCGTCAGGCCGAGCCGTTGTGCGTGCTCACCGCCAGCCGGGACGACGTGGAGCTGCCCGCGACGGTCACCCGGCTGGACATCGACACCGCGCGGCTCTCCGGATTCGACGACGCGCCGGTCACCGACGCCGACCGCACTGGCGCGCTGCGCCCCGACCACCTCGCCTACGTCATCTTCACCTCCGGATCGACCGGAAAGCCCAAAGGCGTCGGCGTGACCCATGCCGCCATCGTCAACCGGCTGCGCTGGATGCAGCACGAGTATCCGCTCGGCCCCGACGACGCGGTGCTGCAGAAGACCCCGGCTACCTTCGACGTCTCGGTGTGGGAGTTCTTCTGGCCCTTGCAGGTCGGCGCGCGCTTGGTGATCGCCGCCCCCGACGGGCACCGCGACCCGACGTACCTCGCCTGGGTCATCGCCGAAAAAGGCATCACCACAGCGCATTTCGTGCCGTCCATGCTATCGGTGTTCGTCACCGAGGCGGATCTACGCGGTTGCGCCTGCCTGCACCGGGTGTTCTGCAGTGGTGAGGCGCTGCCTGCCGCCGCCGTGCGGGAGTTCTACGCGGCGCTGCCCGCCGCCGAACTGCACAACCTCTACGGCCCGACGGAGGCCGCCGTGGACGTCACCTACTGGGCGTGCCCACCCGATGCCGCCGCCGTGCCGATCGGCTCGCCGGTGTGGAACACCCAGACCTACGTGCTGGACGACCGCTTGCAGCCCGTTCCGCCCGGCGTGGTCGGCGAACTGTATCTCGCCGGAGTCCAGCTGGCCCGCGGCTACCTGAGACAGCCGCGGCTGACCGCCGACCGATTCGTTGCCGACCCCTTCACTCCCGGCGCGCGGATGTATCGCACCGGTGACCTGGCACGCTGGCAGATCGGCCGCTCCGGTGCCGAGCCAGGCGTGCTGGAATACCTGGGCCGCAGCGACTTCCAGGTCAAGATCCGTGGCCTGCGCATCGAGCTCGGTGAGGTCGAGGCCGCACTGCTCGAGGACGCGAAGGTGGCTCGCGCGGTATGCGTGGCGCACACCGGACGCGCGGGCGACGAGTTGGTCGCCTACGTGGTCGCGGCGAAGCAGGACGACGACGATGCCCCGCTGGACACGGCCGCGCTGTTGACCGCGCTGCGGCGCACGCTGCCCAGCTACATGGTGCCGTCCGCGCTGATGGAACTCGACGAGCTGCCGCTGAGCGCCAACGGCAAGATCGATCGGAAGGCGCTGCCCGTGCCCACGCCGGGCACGCGGTCGATCCGGCCGATCGCCGAACCCCGCACCGAGGTCGAGCGGGTGCTCGCGGGCATCTTCGCCGAGGTGCTCGACACCGAGGTCGGCATCGAGGACAACTTCTTCGATCTCGGCGGCAACTCGCTCATCGCCGCGCGGGCGGTATCCAGGATCAACGCCGCCCTCGGCACCGCGCTGACCATCCGTGACCTGTTCGAGTCCGGGACGATCGAGGCGCTCACCCGGCGATTTGCCATGCAGACCACCGACGTCGCCTCGCCGCGGCTGACGCCCGCCGAACGACCGGAGCGGATCCCGCTGTCGCAGGCGCAGCAGCGGCTGTGGATCCTGAACCGGTTCTCCGAACACGCCGCCGCGTACAACATGCCGCTCGCGGTGGAGGTGGAAGGCCCACTGGACGTGGCCGCGTTGCGTGCGGGCCTGGTGGACGTCATCGAACGGCACGAGAGCCTGCGCACCACCTTCCCGGAGTCGCCGGAGGGGCCCTACCAACTGATCCACTCGGCCGAGGCGATCCCGCTGACGCTCGACCCGATCGATGTCACAGCGGCCGACGTGGCGGACCTGGCGACCGAGTATGCCGGGTACGGCTTCGATCTGCGCAGCCAAGCCCCGATCCGGGTGGCGCTCTACCGCACCGGCCCGCAGCGCCACGTCTTCCTCGTCGTGCTGCATCACATCTGCGGTGACGGTTGGTCCATCGCACCGCTGGCCAAGGACCTGATGACGGCGGTGGCCGCGCGCGCGAACGGCGTGGAACCGCAGTGGACGCAGTTGCCGGTGCAGTACGCCGACTTCGCCCTCTGGCAGCGCGAGCTGCTCGGCGACGAGTCCGATCCGGCCAGCGCGCTCAGCCGTCAGCTCACGCACTGGCGCACGGCGCTGGCCGGGCTCCCCGAGCAACTCGATCTGCCGCTGGACCGCCCGCGCCCACTGCGCAGGTCGACCGTGGGCGGCCGGGTCGAGTTCACCATTCCGGCCGAGATCCGCCGCGCGGCGGTCGAACTCGCGGCCGGCCGGGGCGTGAGCATGTTCATGGTGCTGCACGCGGCGCTGGCGACCCTGCTGTCGCGGCTGTGCGCGAGCGGCGACATCGCGATCGGCACCCCGATCGCGGGTCGTTCCGATCCGGCGCTCGACGACCTGGTCGGCATGTTCGTCAACACCCTCGTCCTGCGCACCGCGGTCGACCCGGCGGCCGGGTTCGACCGGATGCTCGACGTGGTGCGCGAGACCGACCTCAACGCCTTCGCCAACGCCGACGTACCGTTCGAGCGGCTGGTCGAGGTGGTCAACCCGGAGCGTTCTCCGTCGCGGCATCCGTTGTTCCAGGTGATGCTGTCCTACGACCACGCGCCGGATCTGCGGATCGAGCTGCCCGGGGTCCGCGCCGCGGTGCTGCCGATCGCCTCGGACGTCGCCAAGTTCGACTTGCAGTTGGTCGTCCACGACGACTCCGGCGACGGACCGCTGTCGGCCGAATTCGGCTATACGACGGACGTTTTCGACCACTCCACTGTGCAGTCGTTCGCCCGCAGGTTCATCGCCGTGCTGGCGGGCGGCGTGGCCGCTCCCGAGCTGCCGGTCGGCGACCTGCCGATCCTCGACCGCAGGGAGTCCGAGAATCTGGTGCCCATCGGGGGCGCGCCCGCCGAGCCGTCGATCACGCTGGCCGCCTTGCTGTCCGGCACCGCGCGCAGGCTGCCGGACGCGGTGGCGGTTCGTTATCTCGGCGCCGACACCACCTACCGCGAACTCGACGAGCGATCGAACACGCTGGCGCGCGTGCTCATCGAGCACGGGGCCGGTCCCGAGACGGTCGTCGCGATCGCGCTGCCGCGCGGGCTCGACGCGATCACCGCGGTGTGGTCCGTCGCCAAAACCGGTGCGGCCTATGTGCCGATCGATCCCAGCTACCCGGGCGAGCGGATCGCGCACATGATCGGTGACTCCGGGGCGACGCTCGGCATCACCGACCCCGAATGCCTCGACGCCATGCCCGCCCTGCCCGCGACGCGGGGCAGGCACCGCAAGACCCAGGTCGACTGGCTGGTCCTCGGCTCGGGTGAACTGACCGCCGAGCTGGCGGGCCACTCGGCGGATCCGATCACCGACGACGAGCGGCACCACCCGATGCGGGTGAGCCACCCGGCCTATCTCATCTACACCTCCGGGTCCACCGGCACGCCGAAGGCGGTCGTCGTGACCCACGCCGGTATCGCCTCCCTCGCCGGCGAGCAGAACTACCTGTTCGGCATCTCGGACGCGGCGCGCACGCTGCACTTCTCCTCGCCCAGCTTCGACGCCTCGGTGCTGGAGCTGCTGCTCGGCTTCGCCGCGGGCGCGACAATGGTGATCGCCCCGCCGGGCATGTACGGCGGCGCCGAGCTGGCCGCGCTGCTGCGCGAGGAGCGGGTCACCCACGCCTTCGTCACACCGGCCGCGCTGGCCACCGTGCCGAGCGAGGGGCTCGACGAGCTGGAGACGGTCATCGTCGGCGGTGACGCCTGCTCGGAGGAACTCGTCGAGACCTGGACCGCCGGGCATCGCATGCACAACATGTACGGTCCGTCGGAGGCCACCGTCGCGGCGACCGCTAGCGGGCCCATGCGGCCGGGCCGGCCCGTGCCGCTCGGTGCGCCGGTGCGTGGCATGCGTCTGTTCGTGCTGGACAGTCGCCTGCATCCGGTGCCGCCGGGCACGCCGGGCGAGCTGTACGTGTCGGGTCCCGGCGTCGCCCGCGGCTACCACGGCCGTTTCGGCCTGACCGCGCAGCGATTCGTGCCCAACCCGCACGGCAGGCGTGGGGAGCGGATGTACCGCACCGGCGACTTGGTCGTCATGGAGCGGTCCGGACAGCTGCGGTTCCTCGGGCGCGCCGACGATCAGATCAAGATCCGCGGCTTCCGTATCGAACTGCGCGAGATCGACAACGTGCTGCGCCTGCATCCCGGCATCCGGTTCGCGCTCACCGTGGTGCACACCGACGAGCAGGGCCAGGTACGGCTGGCGTCGTATGTGACGGCCGATCGGCCGGTCGAGGCGCGGGCCGTGCTGGAGACCGCGCGGCAGCGGCTGCCCGGCTACATGGTGCCCGCGTCGGTGGCGGTGCTGGACGAGATCCCGGTGACGCCCGCGGGCAAGCTGAACCGAAAGGCGTTGCCGCAGCCCGTGTTCGAGGCCGCGGCGACGTCCCGTCCGCCGAGCACCGCACTGGAGTTGGGTGTGGCGGGCGTGTTCGGCGGGGTGCTCGGTCGCCCGGTGACCGGAGCCGAGGACAGCTTCTTCGATCTCGGCGGCAACTCGCTGCTGGCCACCCGGCTCGCCGCCGCGCTGCACGCGGAGTTCGGTGTGGAGCTGCCGGTGCGGTCGATCTTCGAGGCACCGACGGTCGCGGGAGTCGCCGAGCAACTGGACCGAGCGCCCCGGACGCAGCGGCAGGCGCTGGCGGTGCAGACGCCGCGTCCGGGACGCATTCCATTGTCGCTGCCGCAGCAGCGTTTGTGGTTCATCAACCGATTCGCGCCCGAATCGAGTGCGTACAACATCGCTTTCGTGATCCGCGTGGCCGGCGATCTGGACGTGCCCGCGCTACGCGAGGCGATCACCGACGTGGTGGGGCGGCACGAAGTGCTGCGCACCGTCTTCCCCGAGGACGCCGACGGCGCGCAGCAGGTGGTGCTGCCGGTCGAGCGGGCGGTGCCCGAGGTGGTGGTCACCGACATCGATGACTCCGGCGCGAAGGCCGCGCTGGAAGCTCTGGCGCACAGCGGTTTCGATCTCACCAGGCAGCCGCCGCTGCGTCTGTCGCTGTTGCGCACCTCCCCGGAGCGTTACCTGCTCGGCGTCGTGCTGCACCATATCGCCGCCGACGGCTGGTCGCTCGGTCCGCTGACCAAGGACTTGGCCGCCGCCTACGCGGCGCGGCACGAGGGTGCGGCGCCGTCGTGGACGCCGCTTCCGGTGCAGTACGCCGACTTCGGGCTCTGGCAGCGTGCCTGCCTCGGCTCGGAAGGCGATCCGGACAGCATCGCGGCGACCCAACTGGAGTACTGGCGCACCGCGCTGGCCGACATTCCCGACCAGTTGCCGCTGCCTTATGACCGGCCGCGGCCGGAGGAGCCGACGCAGCAGGCGGGAACGGTGCGTTTCACGGTGCCGGAGCAGGTGCGGCGCGGGCTCGCCGCGCTGGCTCGCGATCGAGGTGTCAGCAAGTTCATGGTGCTGCGTTCGGCGTTCGCGGTGCTGTTGCGCTGTGTCACCGGCGGTCGGGACATCGTGATCGGCACCCCGGTGGCGGGGCGTACCGACACCAAGCTCGACGAACTGGTCGGCATGTTCGTGAACACGTTGGTGCTGCGCTCCGACGTCGACCCGGACCGCAACTTCACCGACCTGCTGCGCGCCGACCGGGATACCGAGCTGGCCGCGCTGGCGCACGCCGACATCCCGTTCGAGCGCATCGTGGACGAACTCGGCGCCGAGGCCCGCGCCACGGGCCGTCATCCGCTGTTCCAGGTTGCGCTGAGCGTGCAGGACGGTCCGGTGCCCGCGCTGGAACTGCCCGGCCTCGCGTTGCGCGCGGAGCCGTTGGACATCGCGCTGGCGAAGTTCGACCTGGAGCTGCGGGTCGCGAACGACACCGGCGCACCGGGATCCGCCGCGGACGAAACCGACAGCGTCTACGAGTTCGTCTACGCCGCAGAACTTTTCGACGCGACGACGATCGAGACGTTGGCGGACCGATTCCTGCGCGTGCTCACCGCCGTCACCGCCGACCCGCGCGTGCCGATCCGCGACGTCGACGCGCGTACCGACCACGAGCGCCGCACACTCGCCCCGGCGCGGGGCGGGAAGGCGGCCGAGCCGTGCACGCTGGCCGCATACTTCACCGCCACCGCGCAGCGGTTCCCGCACAACACGGCGCTGTGCGCGGGGACGACCTCACTGACCTATGCCGAGCTCGACCGGCGCTCCAACCGCTTGGCGCGGGCACTCATCGCGCGCGGACTCGGCCCGGGAACGCGGGTGGCGCTGGGGCTCATCCGCTCGATCGATTCGGTGGTGGCGCTGCTGGCGGCGACGAAGGCAGGCGCGACGTTCGTCCCGGTCGACCCCAAGTACCCCGCCGAGCGCATCCGGCACATGCTCGCCGACTCCGGTTGCGCGACCGGCGTCACGATCACCGCGCACGCGGAGCAGCTGCGCGCGGGCTCCCCGGCCGGGCGGGAGATCGAGTGGTTGTTACTGGATCGTCCCGAATTCGCCGCGGAACTCGACGGCCACGACGACGCGCCGATCCACGACCACGAACGCTCGCGCGCCAACCAGGTGGCCGACCTGGCCTACCTGGTCTACACCTCCGGATCGACCGGAACGCCCAAGGGCGTCGCGGTGACCCACGGCGGTCTGTCCAACCTGGCCGACGAGATCCGCGACCGCATCGGCGTCGACGAGCGTTCCCGCACACTGCACTTCGCGACGCCGAGTTTCGACGCGGCGATCCTGGATCTGCTCATCGCGCTGGGCGCGGGCGCGACGATGGTGATCTGCCCGGCCGACATCTACGGCGGTGACGAGCTGGCCGCGCTGCTGGAACGCGAGCGCGTCTCCCACGGCTTCATGACCCCGGCCGCGCTCGCCACGATCGACCACGAACGCTGGCCGCTGCCGCACCTGCGTGCGCTCATGGTCGGCGGCGAGGCGGTTGCGCCGGATCTGGTGGCGCGCTGGGCGCCGGGACGTGTGCTGTGCGATGTGTACGGACCGACCGAGACCACCGTGGTCATCACGATCTCCCGCCCGATCCGCTTCGGCGATCCGATTACGATCGGCAGCCTGGTGCGCGGAGCCAGGGCGTTGGTGCTCGATGAGCGACTGCGCCCGGTGCCGGTCGGTGTTCCCGGCGAGCTGTACCTCGCGGGGCACGGCCTCGCGCGCGGGTACTTCGACCGGTTCGGGCTCACCGCAACGCGTTTCGTGGCCGACCCGTGCGGGCCCGCGGGCGCCAGGATGTACCGGACCGGTGACGTGGTGCGCTGGAACGCCGCCGGCGAGCTGGTCTACCTCGGGCGCAGCGACCACCAGGTGAAGCTGCGCGGGTTCCGGGTCGAACTCGGCGAGATCACCACCGTGCTCGGCGAACACCCGTCGGTGCGGTTCGCGCACACCGAGGTGCGCCGCATCGCCGGCGCCGACCGGATCGTCGCGTTCGTACAGCCCGCCGACCGGGCGGCCGGGGTGGACACCGAGGAGGTGCGCGCCTTCGTCGCGGGCAGGCTGCCCACGCACATGGTGCCCTCCGGGCTCACCGTGCTGGACGCCATTCCGCTGACTCCGGTCGGCAAGCTGGACGTCAGCGCACTGCCCGAACCGCAGTTGCTCGGGGATTCGCCCGGCCGTGCGCCGCGGACCGACGCGGAGCGCTTGGTGGCCGCGGTGATGGGTGAGTTGATCGGGGCCGACGGCGTGCGTGCCGAGGACAGCTTCTTCGACATCGGCGGCAACTCCTTGCTGGCGACCCAGCTCGTCGCGCGGCTGGCCGCGGCGACGAACGTACGGCTCGCCGTGCGCACCGTGTTCGCCACGCCGACGGTCGCCGGGCTCGCCGAGCTGCTGGACGCGGGCGCGGCGTCCGATGCGGACCGCCCGGCGCTGGTGCGCCGGGAGCGCCCCGAGCGCATCCCGCTGTCGGCCGCTCAGCGGCGGCTGTGGTTCCTCAACCGGTTCAACGCCGGGTCGGGCGCCGGGCAGTCGTCGGGCGCCTACAACGTCCCGCTCGTGCTTCGGATGACCGGTGCCCTCGATGTCGGCGCGCTGGTCTCCGCACTGCACGCGGTGCAAGCCAGACACGAAACCCTGCGCACGGTGTTCCCGGAGACCGACGGCGCACCCGCGCAGGTCGTGCTCGACCCGGCCGAGGCGGCCATCTCGCTGTCGCGGATGACGGTGCGCCCGGACGAGGTCGAGACCGCCGTGCGTCGTTTCGCCGCACCGGGATTCGATCTGGCCACCACCGTTCCGATCCGCGCGGCGTTGGTCTCGGTGCAGACCGGAGAGGCCGCGGAGCACGTGCTCGTCGTCGTGGTGCATCACATCGCGATGGACGGCTGGTCGCTCGAACCGATGGCCGCCGACGTCGCCGTCGCCTACCGCGCCGCCTGCGGTGGCGGCGCGGCGGAGTGGGCGGAGCCCGAGGTCCAATACGCCGACTACACCCTGTGGCAGCAGGAGGTGCTCGGCAGCGAGGACGACCCGGACTCGGCGGTAACCAGGCAGCTGGAGTACTGGCGGCGCACCCTGGACGGCATCCCGGAGTTGCTGACCGTGCCCGCCGACCGGCCGCGTCCGCCCGCCCCGTCCTATCGGGGCGGCACCGTGGAGTGCGCGGTGGACCCGGTCACGCACCGCGAGTTGCAGATGATCGCCGGTAGCAACAACGTCAGCCTCTTCATGGTCCTGCACGCCGCGCTCGCGGTGCTGCTGCACCGGATGACCGCCACCGACGACATCACCGTCGGCACCCCGATCGCGGGTCGCGGTCATCCCGCGCTGGACCGCCTGGTCGGCATGTTCGTCAACACGCTGGTGCTGCGCACGCGGATCGACCCGGGCGCCCGGTTCACCGACCTGCTGCACGCCGTGCGCGAAACCGACCTGGACGCCTTCGCCCACGCGGACCTGCCGTTCGAACGTCTGGTGGAGGTGCTCAACCCGGCCAGGTCCCAGGCGCACCATCCGATGTTCCAGGTGATGCTCTCGGTCCGCAACGAGCCGGTCGGCGGTTTGGACCTGCCGGGGCTGCGCATCGAGGCGGCCGACATCGACACCGGGATAGCAAAGTTCGATCTCCAATTCACCCTGACCGAAACGCAGACCCCGCAACGTGATCCGGCCGGCATCACGGTGGCGGTGAACTACGCGAGTGACCTGTTCGACGAGCCGACCGCGCAGCGGCTGGGCAAGCGCCTGGCCCGCTTGCTGGCCGCGATCGCCGCGAACCCGACCACCGCGGTGGGCGATCTGGAGGTGCTCGATCCCGCCGAGTGGTCGGGGCTGGCTCCGGTGCGCGGGGCCAAACCGGACCGGCCGATCACCTTCCCCGAAGTGTTCGAGCTGGCGGCGAGCGTCGACCGGGCCGGCATCGCCCTGGTGGCCGACGGCACCGAGGTGACCTACGACGCCCTGGATCGCTGGACCAACCGGCTGGCGCGCGTACTCATCGCCCGTGGCGTCGGCCCGGAAACACTAGTGGCACTCGGCATCCCGCGGTCGATCGAGTCGGTGGCGACGGTGCTCGCGGTGGCCAAGGCCGGAGCGGCGTTCGTGCCGGTCGACCCGCTGTACCCGCGGCAGCGCATCGCGCACATGCTGTCGGATTCCGGTGCGTCACTGGGCATCACGCTGGCGGGCTACCGCGGCGAGCTGCCCGACGGCGCGGAGTGGATCGTGCTCGACGACCCGGCGTTCCGCCGCCTGGTGCTCGCCGCGCCGGACGCGCCGATCGCCGACGCGGAGCGCCTCGCCCCGCTGCGAATCGACAATCCCGCGTACGTGATCTACACGTCCGGCTCCACCGGCACGCCGAAGGGCGTGATGGTCACCCACGGTGGATTGTCGAACTTCGCCGCCGAGACCGCCCACCGGTTCGACGTCCAGCCGGGGTGCCGGGTGCTGCATTTCGCCACGCCGAGCTTCGACGCCGCGATGCTCGATCTGCTGCTGTCCCTCGGCGGCGCGGCGACCCTGGTGATCACGCCCAGCGGCGTGGTCGGCGGCGACGAACTGCGGCAGGTCTTCGCCGCGGAGGGAATCACCCACGCGTTCATCACCACCTCGGCGCTCGGCACGGTCGACCCGCATGGCCTCGCGGAGTTGCAGCACGTGCTGGTCGGCGGTGAGGCGCTGCCGCCGGACCTGGTGACCCGGTGGGCGCCGGGCCGCAATCTGTACAACGTCTACGGCCCGACCGAGACCACCATCGTCACGGTGATGTCGCAGCCGATGACGCCCGGCGAGCCGATCACCATCGGCGGACCCATTCGCGGCGTCAACGCGGCGGTCCTGGACGCGCGGCTGCATCCGGCTCCGCTGGGGGTGACCGGCGAGCTGCACCTGTCCGGAGACGCGCTGGCCCGCGGTTACCTGAACCGTCCTGGTCTGACCGCGCAGCGGTTCGTCGCCAACCCGTTCGGCAAACCGGGGGAGCGGATGTACCGCACCGGCGACCTGGTGCGCTGGTGGGCCGGGTCGCGCGAGCACGGGTCGTCGGCGGACGCCGCGCCGGAGATCCAGTACGTGGGCCGTACCGACCATCAGGTCAAGATCCGCGGCTTCCGTATCGAACTCGGCGAGATCGACGCCGCGCTCGCGCGCCACGGCGGGGTGGCGTTCTCCACCACCATCGGGCATCGCACCCCGGCAGGCGCGACAGCGCTGGTGTCGTACGTGAAGGCGCGCGACGGAGTGTCGCTCACCGCGGCCGAGCTGACCGGGCATGTGGCCGGACTGGTACCGAATTACATGGTGCCGCAATCGATCATGCTGCTCGACGAGGTTCCACTGAGCCCCGTGGGCAAGCTGGATCGGGCGAAGCTGCCGGAACCGGTGTTCACCACAGGTGAGGGCTATCGGGCCCCGTCCACCCCGACGGAGGAGGCGCTGTGCGCGGCCTTCGCCGAGGTGCTCGGCGTGGAGTCGGTGGGCGCGGACGACGGTTTCTTCGAACTCGGCGGCAACTCGCTGCTGGCCACGAAAGTCGTCGCGCACGTGCGGGAGACGGGCATCGACCTGCCGGTGCAGTTGATGTTCGGCGACGCGACGCCCGCCGCCATCGCGGCGCGGCTGGACGACGCGGGCGCGACCGCGGGCGCCGCGGTGGCGGCGATGCTGGCGCCGGTGCTGCCGATCCGGCCGGGTACCGCGGCGAGCCGGGCGCCGCTGTTCTGTGTGCATCCGGCGATCGGTCTGGCTTGGTGCTACTCGGGATTGCTCGCGCACCTGCCGGGGGACCGGCCGGTGTACGGGTTGCAGGCGCCGCACGCCGCCGGGCAGGACGGCTACGCGTCGATCGACGAGGCCGCGAGCCACTACGTGGCCGCGATCAAGGAGATCCAGCCCGAGGGGCCCTACCACCTGCTCGGCTGGTCGCTCGGCGGATTGATCGCACAGGAGATGGCCGTGCAGTTGCAAGAGGCGGGCGACGAAGTCGCGCTGCTGTCGATGATGGACAGCTACCGCCTGTCCGACGAACTGCTCGACCAGGCGACGCCGAGCGTCGCCGAGATCGTCGGGGAGTTCGGCAGCGACGAACTCGGTGCGGAGATCGATCCCGGCATGAGTCTGCGGGAGGCGGCCGAACTGCTGCGCGCCCGGTCCGGACCGTTCGCGGCGCTGACCGTCGAGCATCTGGAGCGGCTCTACGCGGGCTACGACAACGGCGCCGTGCTCGCACACAGCTTCCGGCCCCGCCCCTTCGACGGCGACCTGCTGTTCTTCAGCGCGGGCGACGACCCGATCAACCGGGCCGATCCCGACCGGCGCGCCGACGCCTGGGAGCCGTACGTCACCGGCGCCGTCCACGACCACGAGCTGCGCTGCGCGCACTCCGCGATGACCACCCCGGAGGCACTGGCGGTGATCGGGCCGGTGCTGCGGAGGTGGCTGGAGACGAAGGAGACGCACAGGTGAGTTTCGCGGTGGAAGTGACCGGCCTGGTGAAGAACTACGGCCGGGTCCGCGTGCTGGACGAGATCGACCTACGGATTCCCACGGGCACCGTGATGGGTCTGCTCGGCCCCAACGGCGCGGGCAAGACGACGACCGTGCGGATCGTCACCACGCTGCTGAAGCCGTCCGCCGGGTCGGTGCGCGTGGCGGGCGTCGACGTACTGCGCGACCCCGCGGCGGCGCGCAAACGGATCGGCCTGTCCGGTCAGTACGCCGCCGTCGACGCCAATCTGTCCGGCTACGAGAACCTGCGCATGGTGGCCAGGCTGTACGGGATGTCGCCGCGGCAGGCGACCGCCAGGGCCACCGAACTGCTCGGCGCCCTCGGGCTCGACTACGCCGCGCACCGCAGAGCGGGAACCTACTCCGGCGGCATGGCCCGGCGGCTGGACCTCGCGGGCGCGCTGGTCGCCCGGCCCACCGTGGTGGTGCTGGACGAGCCGACCACCGGTCTGGACCCGCGCGGCAGACTGGACATGTGGGGGGTGATCGGCGACCTGGTCGACGACGGCACCACGGTGCTGCTCACCACGCAGTATCTGGAAGAGGCCGACCTGCTGGCCGACCGCATCACCGTCATCGATCACGGGCAGGTCATCGCGCGCGGCTCGGCCGACGAACTGAAGACCTCGATCGGCGGCGACCGGCTCACCGTCACCTTGGCCGCCGGACAGGCCGCCGCGCCCGCGCTGGCCGTGCTGGCGCAGGTCGGCGTCGGCGAGCCCGGCCACGAGGCGGGCACCGACGAGGTATCGGTGGTGGTCGGCGACGGTTCGCGCACGATGGTGGAGGCGCTGCGCAGGCTGGATGACGCGGGCGTCTGCGTGGTCGACGCCAACGTGCACCGGCCGAGCCTCGATGACGTATTCCTTTCCCTCACCGGCAAACCGAGCGGAGCGACCGTCACGGAACCGGAGACCGACGACGTACAAGAGGAGATCATGTCGTGAGCACGGCAATCGTTGGGGAGGCCGCCGCGAAGGCGGAACAGGAGCCGAAAAAGGCCATGACGCAACCGAATTCCGCCCCGCGGCTGCGGTTGTTCCGGGACAGCGCGATCGTCGCGCACCGCAATCTGCTCACCATTCTGCGCGTGCCGACGCTGCTGGTGACGGCCACGATCCAACCGCTGATGTTCGTGTTCTTGTTCGCCTACATCTTCGGCGCCTCGCTGGGCGGCGGCCAATACCGCGAATTCCTGCTCGCGGGCATCTTCACCCAGACGGTGGCGTTCAACGCCGCGTTCACCACGGTCGGCCTGGCCGGGGACCTGCAGAAGGGCATCATCGACCGGATGCGCGCGCTGCCGATGTCGCGGCTGGCCGTGCTGATGGGCCGCACGCTGTCGGACCTGGTGGTCAACATCCTGAGTTTGGCGGTGATGGTCGGGTGCGGGTACATCGTGGGCTGGCGCATCCACGGCAGCGTCTCCGACGCCGTGCTGGCGTTCGCGGTGATCCTGCTGTTCGCCTTCGCGATGTCCTGGGTCGGCGCGCTGACGGGCCTGATGTCGCCGACCGTCGAAGTGGCACAGAGCGCCGGACTGATCTGGCTGTTCCCGCTGACGTTCATCTCCTCGGCGTTCATCTCGGCCGAGACGCTGCCGGGTCCGCTGCGCACGATCGCCGAGTGGAATCCGATCACCGCGGTCTCGGCGGCGGGACGAAAGCTGTTCGACAACGACTCGCCGCCCACCTTCGTCCCGCCCAGCGGCTGGGCCGCCGACCACAGCGTCGAATACGCGGCAGCCTGCTCGGTGGCGATCCTCGTGGTGGCCGTGCCGCTGGCGCTGCTGCGCTACCGCAAGGTGGCCAGTCACTGACCCGCACGACCACGCGAACAGCGAACGGCCGCCGCATCCGGACGATGCGGCGGCCGTTTCAGTATTCGCGAACCGTCAGGCGCGGCGGCGGGTCTTGAGCAGCTCCAAGCGCTCCTTGAGCAACTCCTCGAGCTCCTCCTTGCTGCGGCGTTCCAGCAGCATGTCCCAGTGCGTGCGCGGCGGCTTGACCTTCTTGGTCTCCTGGCTGGTGCCTTCGACCAGCACGCCCTCCTGGCCGTTGCGGCACAGCCAGGTCGGCGGGATCTCGGCGTCGTCGGCGAAGGGAACGTCGAATTCCTCGCCGTTGTCGGTCCGGTACCGGGCGATCCGACGCGGAGCCAGGTCGTGGTCGCGATCGGTCTCGTAGCTCACCGCTCCGAGCCGACTGCCTCGGAGTACGCGATCTGCCATGGTGTGCCTCTCCCTGTGTGCTCGAGTCTTCGTGCGCTGCGACCGTGTCCGCGCGAGTGCGCGGGGCACCCGCCGGACCTGATGTACAACGATCGGGCCTGCGCCGATAGTTCCCGACGCGGCCGCGGTGAACCGTTCCATTGTAGTGCCCGCGGCGCACAGGACTCGTCGCGCCCGATGGCGGGTGATTCGCCGGGGGTCGCTGAGTGGACCGCGGATGGCGAGCTATTAGTGTTCTGCGTCATGTCGCGCCGCTTGTCCTGCCAGTGGTGTGGGCGGGAGATCGTGGAATCGGAGGCCGGCCGCCGTCGCCGGTACTGCCGCCAGTCCTGTCGCCAACGCGCCTACGAACACCGCAACAGTCTGAAGGGAACGGGGATTCCCGACGACGCGGTGGTACTCAGTGCCCAGGAGGCCGCCGACTTGGCCGATCGCTGGTTCGCTGCCCGCTGCGCCGCCGAGGACGTCGCCACCGCCATCGCGGAGGGGGCGACGCCCGATGAGCTGGCCGTGCTCGGCAAGACGCTGGTCGCGCTCACCCGTGACGCGGAACGTCTGCGCTGACCGGGTCCGCCGGGTTCGCGTGTGCGGCGCGGTCGCGGTGGCGTAGATACACCGCGGCGAGCAGCGCGACGACGGTCGCGGCGAGTCCGCAGCCCGCCGACCAGGTGGCGGTGTCCGGGTGGACCAGCGACTGGCCGCGCATCGCCTGCCAGAAGACCAGCGCCAGCAGGCCGGCGTAGCCCGCCGCGAGCACACCCACGACGGCCGCGCGGGCGCGTTCGGGGCGCAACCAGCGGTACCGGGGAGCGAGCCAGGCGAGCGCGACGGCCACCAGCAGCAGCACCTGGATGCCGTGCAGCCCGACGAAGTGCGGAACGCGCAGGTCACCGCCGACCGTGCTCCAGTGCGTGATCGGCATGCCGCGCATGGCGTCGCGCGCGGCGAGATCGCCCGCGCCGGACAGCACCGTGTGCCCGGCGGCCAATTCGACGATTCGTCCGTCACTGTCGCGGACGAGTTGCTTGCCGGTGAAGCCCATCAGGTAGCCCAGCGCCATGCCCGCCACGGCCAGTGCCAGTCCGGCGTGGACAGCGCGTGCGGTCGGGCGGTCCACCAAACGCTGCCAGGACAAGATCAGCACGATGAGCAGGTTGGCCAGGAACAGGCCGGGCACGCCGGAGGCGAAGACCATCTGCCCGATCGAGTTCACCGGGTCGTCCTCGGTATTGAAGTGGCTGAACGTGCCGCGTGCGGCCTGCAGCACGATGAATCCCACATCGATGAATCCGGTCACCGCGAACACCGAGCCCAGCCACCAGGTGACCCGGCTGCCCTTGTGCGGCAACGACAGCAGCCACGCCAGGGTGAGGCTGTAGAGCGCGAACGCCAGGCCGAATTTCATCGGCTTGAGCCAGACCGATTCGCCGAGCAGCGTGCGGTCGTCGATCGGCATCGCCGCGAGGGAGAACAGGACGAGCGCCGTCATCGCGGCGACCGTGCCCAGCAGTGGCCGATGCAGTCGCCCGCGCGTCGCCGTCTTCGCGCTCGCCCGCGACCCGTCTTCGGGCGCGGTGGCGAAATATGTTGTGGACATGGACCGAACGTAGAAATCACGGACGCCGGAGGGCGTCCCGCCGCGGCGCTATTCGCGCCTAGTACCCGGGTATCGGGCGACACGATCGGTCGGTACCGCAGACGCACATGCTGCCGCATAGCTCGTGCCCCGGCTCGCTGTCACAGCTCGTCCGGTCGGCTCACACGATGTGATCCCGCGGCGAGATCGCGGGCCGTCGTGCCCGTCGTGCCCGGCCCGCCTGGAGAGACGAAGCGGGCCGCGAACGCGTCGTTGCGTTCGCGGCCCCTCGCGGGCGACGGCGCTGTCGCCGGGTCCGTTCGCGAGATCAGTCCTCCTGCGCATACCCGACGTCGATGCCGCGTCCGGCCAGCCAGGGCCGCGGATCGATCGGCGTGCCGTCGGGCAGACGGACCTCGTAGTGCAGATGCGGGCCGGTGGAGTAGCCACGATTGCCGACCGTCGCGATGACGTCGCCCGCGCGGACCTGCTGGCCGACGGTGGCGAGGATGTCGTTCACGTGGCCGTAGACGCCGATGGTGCCGTCGTCCTGCTGCACGCGCACCCACAGGCCGAAGCCCGAAGCGGGACCGGCCTCGATCACCACGCCGTCGGTGACCGCGGCGATCGGAGCTCCGAGCGGGTCACCGAAATCCAGGCCCGCGTGCATCGCGCCCCAGCGCGTGCCGAAATTCGAGGTGAGCACGCCCGCTGCGGGCCGGACGGTCATGGGGCGCGCGAAGTTCTGCGCGATGCGGTTCACGTCCGAGGGCGCGGGCATCGGGGCGGCCTGCGGCGCCGGACCGGTCGGCGGGGTGAAGACGGCGAATCGAGCCATGCCCTCGGCCGGGCGGATCTCGCCCGAGGCGATCTTCCCCGCGACGAGACGGGCGGACGCGTCGGTGTCCTCGTCCTGCTGCGCCGCGGCGAGGATGCCGAAGGAGGCGGTGACGACCGCGGAGGCGGCGACGACGCGGGCGGCGGCGCGATCACGGCGCAACCGCGTCGCGGCGCGACGGATCGGTAACGGAAAGGTCACGGGCATGCGTCGAACGTACGGCAGCCGTCTTGGGTATCCGCAATCCTGTGGCAACCGTCACCGCCGGGCAAAAACCCAGCTCGCCGGTCACAGAAAGGTGACGAAAGGCGCCGGATTCCCATGCGAGCTGGGAAGACGATGCCGTGTCGATAGTTGACCGGAGAAAAGCTGGGTGCGCAGACTGTGTGAGTGGCGACTAATGGAGTTCGTGCCATCACGGCGCTGGCGGACCCGACCCGCCGCGCGATCTTCGAGGCCCTGCCGCAGGCCGCGCGCTCGGTCGGCGAACTCGCTCGAGAACTCGGAGTGACCAGCTCGGCGGTCTCACAGCATCTGCGTGTGCTGCGCGAGGCGCGGTTGGTGATGATGCGGCCGGACGGCAACCGCAGGCTGTATTCCCTCGACCCGCGCGGTCTCGCCGACGCCCGCGACTACCTCGAGCAGTTCTGGCCGAGTGCGATCGCCGCCTATTCCGCGGCCCTCGAAACCGCCGCGACGGCGAACGCTTGACCGCGGCGGCGCGACCGCACCGAACCCTGTCATCCCACGCGTCGATACGCCGTCTTACGGCGGTCGGTACCCGTGCCGGGCCAATTGCGCTTGCTCAGCTGCTTGTCGACGGCGTTGATCACCTCGGTGACGCCGATCTGCAACAGACCGGGGTCGGGGGTGTCGGCGTCCGGATCGCCGACGTGGCCGGTCCACAGCACGGCGTGCCTGCCGAGCAGGTGCGCGGGCGGACCCGCCCACCGCGGCGGCGTCGGGCCGAACAACAGGACGGTGCGGGTGCCGAACGCCGTGGCCAGATGCGCCACGCCGGTGTCTCCGCAGATCACCAGGGCCGCCTCGGCGACGGTGGCGGCCAGATCGATGAGGTTCTGCTGCCCGGCGAGCACCCGGCCCACGGGCAGCCCTGCCCGCGCGGCGATGCCCAGCGCGAGTTGGCGTTCGTATTCGTCCCCGGTGAGAACCACCTCTCGCCCGAGGGCGAGCAGGTGCCGGACGACGGCGGCGAACCGGTCCGCCGGCCAGCGGCGAGCCGGTGCGCCCGCGCCGACGTGCACGACCACGCAGTCGCGGCGGCTGGTTGTCGACACCGGCGGAACCAGTCCGAGGTTGCGGCGATCCGCGCCGATGCCGTCGTACTCCAGCAGGTGACACCAGCGGTCCACCTGGTGCATGTCCGGTTCCCACTCCGGGCCGGACAACTCGGGGAACGCGGGATTGCGGAAGGTGAGTATGCGCTCGGCCCGGGTCTTGGACAGCGTGACGATACTTTCGGCGCTCGAGCCGTGCAGGTTGACCGCCAACTCGGGGGGAGGCGCGTCCCAGCGGAAGCCGCTCGGATCGGCGGTCGGCATCAAGGCGTCGACCGAGGCGATCAGGTCGACGATCGGTTTGAGTCGCAGCGGTGCCGCCAAAACGATGCGATCGTGCGGTTTGGCCCGGCGCAGCGCACGTAGAGCCGGGACCGCGGTGAGTAGATCACCCAGCCCACGCGCCTGCAACACGAGCAGAACCGCCACCCTCTTCTCCTAGCCACCCGAGTCTCACCGAACCCCGACCCACCCGTTCAGCCCAGGGGCGCCAAGGAAGAGTCACTAAGGGATAACTACCCGGACGTTCGAACAGCGAAACGTGAACACCGCGCAACGTTGTCGCGCCTACCGGAAAACCGCGAGGAATCCCACTCAGCAAATGTCCAGAGAACTCATGTGGAGCGGCTATAGCATCAGTGAATGACGACAAACAGCGTGGTAGAGGGTCCACTGCAGTCTCTTGCCCGCCGTGCGTGGCAAACCATCCTGCTTACCGGCGTTTTCGCGGTGATCCTCGGCATCCTGATCCTGGTCTGGCCCGACATCACTCTGGCGGCGGCGGGCATCGTCTTCGGCATCTACCTGGTGGTCACCGGCTTCCTGCAGCTGGTCGCCGCCTTCGGCGCACCGGCGAGCACCGGCCTGCGGGTGCTGGCGTTCATCATCGGCGTGCTGTCCATCGTGATCGGCGTGTTCTGCTTCCGCGACGAACTGGCCTCGTTGCTGCTGCTCGGGTTGTGGATCGGCATCGGCTGGCTGTTTCGCGGGATCGCGCTGCTGGTGGCCGGCATCTCCGAACCGGAGATGCCGGGACGCTGGTGGCAGGTCCTCTTCGGGGTCGTCACCGCGGCGGCCGGTGTCGTGCTGATCGTCTGGCCGGTGCGGTCGGTGGCCACGCTGGCCGTCCTGGCCGGAGTGTGGCTGATCATCGTCGGCCTCATGGAGATCATCGTGGCGTTCGGGGTGCGCCGGGAGGTCAAAGCCCTTCGCGCCGAGGGCGCTGTCGCCTGATCACGAGCCCGCTCGGCGGGGCGCCACCGGTGCCCGGCCGGGCGGTGCCGTGTTCGCGTGCGCCTGACCAGCGCGGTTCCCTCCTGCTGGAACTCGTGACAGAATCACAGGCGCATTTTCACCAGAAGTCGGCTTCGGGGTTGGTCGACATCGAAAAGAACTGGAGGCACGAATGATTCGTACTGCTGGGTTTGTCGGTGCGCTGGCCCTGGCGGGGGCCGCGGCCATGCTGTCGGCGGGGACGGCGCAGGCCGCGGTCGGCACGCTGGGGATCAACGGCGAACTGCACGCGGATCCGGTGGGCTGCCTGAACACCGACGGACTTTTCTACACCACGTTCCAGATCACCGTCGTCAACAGCACCGATCGTGCCGTCACGCTGTACTCCGGAAGGGACTGCACCGGTTCCGTGGTCGGCGAGCTGCCCGTGGAGAAGATCGGGTATCTGCCCAAGGGCGGCAGCGTCTCCGTCAGCTGAGCCGCTCGTCGCAATGGCGGCCGAGGCGTGGCGTCACCCATCGCACGAACTTCGTCGGTGTGGTGCGACCGCCTCGGCCGTTTCCGTGATCGCCTGCCGCGCCCCGGATCACCCGCCGACGTCGGTGGGAATCCGTTGTGAGGGCGACACGGTGTCGCGTGCCCACACCGCGTGGAGGCGCGCGTAGCGCCCGCCGCGTTCGAGCAGTTCGGTGTGGGTGCCGTCCTCGGTGATCCGGCCCTCGTGGAAGAGCAGCACCCGATCGGCGGTCTCGGCCGTGTGCATCCGATGCGCGATCGTGAGGGTGGTGCGGCCGCGGGTGAGGCGCGCCAGCGCGTGTTGCACCCGCACGTCGGTGCCTGCGTCGACGCCGCTGGTGGCCTCGTCGAGGACGAGCAGATCCGGATCGACCAGTGCGGTCCTGGCCAAGGCCACGAGCTGGCGTTCACCCGCCGACAAGGCCTCGCCGCGCTGGCCGACCGGAGTCTCCAGTCCCTGCGGCAGAGTCCGCACCCAGTCCCGCAACCCGAGCCGGGCCAGGACGTCGAGCACGGCGTCGCGGGAATCGCCCGCGCGACCGAGCGCGATGTTCTCGCCGACGGTGCGATCGAAGAGGAAGGCGTCCTGCGGGACGATCGCGACCCGCCGGGTGAGTGCTTCGTCGGCGATCTCGGTGAGGTCGACACCCCACAGGGTGAGCGTGCCGCTGGTCGGCAGCAGCTGCCGGGTCACGAGTTTCGCGAAAGTGCTCTTGCCGGAGCCGGTCTCGCCGACGACGGCGACGTGCTCGCCGGGCGCGATACGCACGTCCAGGCCGCGTAACGCGGGCCGGTCGGGGGAGTAGTGGAAGCCGACGCCGCGCAGTTCCACGATGGCCGGGCCGGATGGCAGCGTTGTGCGCCGAGCCGCCGTGGATTCCTCGGGGATGTCCAGGATTTCGACCACGCGCCGCAGGCCGGCCTCGGCATTGCGGGCGTCGGCGAGGCTGCTGACGGCGAACTGCATGGGTCGGACGAAGAAGGTCACCAGGAACAGGAAGGCGACGATGTCGCCCGCGCTGAGCCCGAGTTCCGGTCCCAGCACGCCCATTCCGGCCGCGGTGCCCGCCACCACCACCGAGGTGGTGATGAGCCCACTGGCGACCTCGCCGATGGAGACGTTGAATCCCATCGGCCACAGGGTGCGCCGCTGGGCGTCGAGAACGGCGTCGATCTGCGCGTCGGCGCGGGCGCGCATCCGTTCCTCGATGCCGTAACCGCGGATGGTGTCGATGCCGACGAGCACTTCCAGCAGGCCGCCGTAGAGTTCGCCGATGCTTCGGCGCACGGCATCGAAGCGGCGCGCCACCCACTGCTGCAACGTGTGGCCCGCGACCGGGACGCCGATGCCGATCAATAGCACGAGCAGCGCGAGCGGCCACGAGTAGACCAGCATCACCACGAGCGCCAGCAGCATCTGAGAGATGTTCTGCACCAGTGTGATTCCGCCGGACTGGGCGTACAGCGTGACCACGTCGACGTCGTTGGTGACGCGCGCGACGAGAGCGCCTGCGGAATCCGCGCGGGGATCGGCGGGGGAAAGGCGCAGGATGCGGGCGAAGGCGGCCACCCGCAGATCCAGCAGTGCCTGCTCGACGGTGCGGATGACCCGGTGGTTCATCAACGCGGAAGCGAGCATCGCCAGCAGTACCGCGAGTACTCCGGCGAACACGGCGCCGGTCACGACGCGTGCGCGGGTGGCCTGGTCGATCGCACCGAGCAGCGCGTGGTCGAGGGCGTATTGGATGGTGACGGGGATGACGATCCGGCCGGAGGCCGCGACGACGGCCAGTAGCAAGATCACCGCGAGAGTGCGGCGGGACAGCACGGTGTCGCGGCGCACCCGGCGCAGTAGACCGGTGGTTCGGTAGTCGGGTCCCGTCGGCTCGGTTGGACTCGTGTTCACCACGCCGGCTCCATGGTGTCGGTCTGCTCGGACGCGTGGTATGCGCCGAGCAGCGCGCGATACGCCGGTTCGGTAGCGAGAAGGTCCTCGTGCCGTCCCTGCGCGACGATGTGTCCACCGGCGAGGAAAACCACGGTGTCGGCGAGACCGACCGTCGCGGCGCGATGCCCGACCAGCACCACCGTGGTGCGGCGGTCGTCGCCCGCGTACTCGGCGCGCAGCGCCTCCACCACGGTCCGCTCCACCAGGGGGTCCAGCGCGGAGGTGGCGTCGTCGAGCAGGAGCAGGCCGGGGCGGCGGAAGACGGCGCGCGCCAGCGCCAACCGCTGACGTTGACCACCGGAGAGTTGCACGGTGTCGCTGAGGTAGGTGTCCAGGCCGTCGGGAAGGCGGCCGACGAACCCCGCGGCGTCGGCGATGCGCAGCGCGCGCTCGATCTCTTCGTCCGAGGCCGCGGCGCCGAGGGTGATGTTGGCGCGAGCGGTGTCGGCGAACAAGAAGGCGTTCTGGGTGACCAGCGCGGTCCGGCGGCGCACCGCGTCCGGTGCGAGGCGCCGGGTGTCGACCCCGGTGAGCGCGACGGCGCCCCGGTCGGCCTCGAGCAGATGCGCCAGCAGGGCGAGCAGCGTGCTCTTGCCCGCGCCGGTCGCGCCGACCACCGCCAGCACGGCGCCGGGACGTACCCGTACGGTCAGGTCGCGCACCGCGCGGGTGTCGCCGGTGTAGCCGTAACCGGCTCCGGCGAGCTGCACGGCGACGCCGCGATCGTGCGCACCGAGTGGGAGCTGCCCGTGCGCCGGGCGGTCGGCGGCGGTGAGTACGTGGTCGACTCGGGTCTGCCCCGCCACGCCCAGCGGTAGCACGCCGAGGAAGCGGGCGATGACGTTGAGCGGAATCGCGGTGGTGATGAGCAGGTAGATCACCTCCACCAGGGCGCCGACCCCGAGCAGCCCGGCGTCGACCCGTGCCACGCCGACGGCCAGGATGGCCAGCGCCGCCAGGGGCGGCATCAGCTCGATCGCGGGGTCGAAGACGGCGCTCGCGTTGCCCATGTGCCGGTTCGCCGCGCGGGAGGCGTCGGCGGCCGCCGCGAAACGATCGATCTCCCGATCGCAGATGCCGAGGGTGCGCACCACCTGCCGTCCGGCGATGGCCTCGTGCGCGAGCCCGCTGACCAGTGCTCGCTGCTGCTGAGCCGCCCGGGCCCGCGGTGCGAGCACCCGTTGGTAGAGCAGATTCGCGGCCAGCACCAGCGGGATGAGCACCAGCGCGATCAGAGCGAGCCAGAGGTCGGCGAGCGCGAGGTCGACCATGACCAACAGCAGCATGGCGGTCATACCGACCGCGAAAGGGAAGTGCTGCATGGGATCCCAGGCCGTCTCCACGTCGGAGATCGCGCGGGAGACCAGTTGCCCGGCCGGCCTGCGGCGATGCCAGGCGATGCCCAGCCGCAGGTATTGCGCGACCACGGCTTTGCGGGTCTGGGCCTCGTTGCGGTATTGCACCGTGCCGGTCGCCACACCGCGCAGGATGATCGTCGCGATGCGCAGCAGCGAGACCGCCAGCACGAAGGCCGCACCGGTCGCGGCGGCGCCCGCGAGGAAACGGCCCTCGGCGAAGCTCGCGACCACCACGTGCTCCGTACTCCATCCGACGGCTCTCGCGGCGAGCACCATGCAGCACGCGTTCACCAGGCCGGAGCCGATCGCGACCGCGGCGGCGCCCTGTGCCCGCCCGCACCCGCGCAGCATGATCGCCAGCCCGCTGCGCAGGGTGCGGGGGTCCTGCCCGGCCTCGCTGTCGGCGGCCGCGGCGAGCAGTGCGCCTCTCCCGTAGCTCATGACCCCGGACACCGGAATGTCCGGGCTGATCCGTTCGCCACCACGCCTCCAACCGCCTGCCTGCCCTGGACAACCGTGCCTCGGATCGTGGATCGGCAGCAATGGACTCGATCAGCGTGATCGGAAACTGCGGGGACGACGATGCTTCCCGGCAAAAGTTCGGCGGTGGTGCGGACGATCTTGCCGCCGGTGCGATCCCGATCCGGAGGAAGGCTACGACCGCACCTTCGTGCGAACAGAATGCGCCCGAGAGATTCCGAGTATGCCGCTGATGACGGAAGGTGCTAGAGCGAGCAATGCGGCCGCAAACGCGCCTCCGGCGACAGCGGCCGGCGCATCGTCGCTACCGCGCCCGTGCACTCGTCCGGGTATCCCTCTTGCGGGCCGGACATCGCGTTCACCGTGTGCGCGGCCACTCGCCCTGGTTCGGCACGGTGGACTCCGAGGTCACCGACACCGGAACCGGCGTAGCGGCGGCCGAGCGGCGACGCCCCCGCGGATCCCATGCCATCGCCGACGCCGCTCCTCCCAGCAGAACGACCACGATCATCGTCACAACACACCAGACCAACACGGTCCTTGCCTCCCTGGCATCACTATCCGGTTGACAGACTGCGTCGGCTTACCAAGGCGGACAGTTGTTTTCGAGTCGTCAACAGTATTCACCGACCGGATGGCGCGCGCGAGTCCGCGGCGCGGGGCCGATGCCTCCGCAATCGTGTCCGAAAGCCGCGACCGACCCCGCTGCGAACGGAATAACCAGCGCGAACGCCGATGCTTTTGCCGCCGTGGCTTTCGGTGCGCCGAACGGAGGAGATGCTAATCACGAAAGTGCCTCTGTCGCAAAGTATGTGGGTGGCGTCTCAGCACGACCATGTCTCGCTCGTTCGTCGCGATGAGTGGTGCGCGGACTCGGCCGCTCGCTGCGGGGCGATGTCGTCCCGCCGGGCTGGGCTGTCGTTGTTTGCCTCGTTGTCGCCCGGGTAGCACGGTGGGGACGGAGGTCCACCCACACCGAAAGGGCTGGTTCGGCGATGTCCAATTCCACACCGGGCGCGACAACGGATCGGCGGTCTCCTCTTCAGGTCGCCGCCATGGCGGTGGGAGCCGCGTTCCTCCTGGTCGGTATCCTGGGGTTCATTCCGGGGATCACGACCGATTACGGCGAACTCGATTGGGCGGGACATCACTCGCAGGCCCAGTTGCTCGGTCTGTTCAGCGTGTCGGTGCTGCACAACGCGGTCCATCTGGCTTTCGGCCTCGCCGGAGTGCTGGCCGCCCGCACGGCTCCGTCGGCGCGCGCGTTCCTCCTCGGCGGCGGCGCCCTCTATCTCGTGTTGTGGCTGTACGGACTCGTCGTGAACCCCGGCAGCGACGCGAACTTCGTGCCGCTCGATACGGCCGACAATTGGCTGCATTTCGTGCTCGGCGCGGGCATGATCGCCCTCGGTGCGGTCTTGGCGCGGCGGCCACTGACCCAGGCGCCCGGCGCGGGCAGGCAGACCGGAATTCTGGAATAGCCGACGCATCGGCCGCGTCGTCCATGGGAATGGACCGCCGGTTCGAAGGCTGTGTTCCGACACCACCCCGTGTCCGGTCTGTTACCGAAAAGTGTTGTGGTTCAACGAATCCCATCGCCAGGCGGCGCAACCGGCGCAGCTCGCCCTTCGGCGGTACGCTCGGTGCGGGCGATGCCGGAAAGTCGCTTTGTCGAACGCCTCACATGTTGACATCGACTGCTGTTGACAACATATGATGTCAATAACTTGCTCAGCCTGCAATTCGATGCGCCGACACCGCCCGAGCCGCAGGAGTGCAGGCGCTTCGACTACTTCGGCAACGCGGCAAGGGAGTACCGATGAGGGCCAAACCACCCGCACTGGGATATCTCCGCAAGGACGTCTCGGGTGTGTCCCAGGATTGGGACGAAGCGCAGATGCGGAGTCTGGCCAAACGCCTGGGTTACGAGTTGTGTAAGACGGTGACCTTCGGCGCCGGCACCGACGCACCGGTGGATCGCCTCGTCGACGTCGTCCGCACCTTCGGCGTCGACGCCGTGATCGCACCGGGTCTGCACCACTTCGGCAATGCGGTGCCGGGCGAACTCGTCGAGGTTTGCGACCTGATCACCGTGACGCCCCAGCAGACGTACTCCCGTTCGGCGCTGTCGCGAATCTGGGCATGAATCATCGGGCGCCGGTCGCCGCCGCATGTGCTGTACTGGCGGGGTGATCGAATCCGGTGCGGTGACCGACGTGGTCGACGCTGTGGTCGAGCAGTCGTTGCTCGGCGGCCCACGACGGTACACGCGCGCCCAGGTGGCCGAGCTTTCCGGAGTGTCTGTCGAACGTGCCAAGAAGCTGTGGGTGGCGCTCGGCTTCCCCGCCACGGCGAGTGACGACGACGTGGTGTTCACCGATGCCGACATCGCCGCGGTGCGCCACTTCACCGCGATGGACCCGGTCGCGGGGGCGAGCGAGCAGAGTCAGATCGCCGCCGCCCGCAGTGTCGGTCAGGCGATGGCGCGACTGGCCGAGTGGCAGGCGGATCTGATCGCCCGTGAGATCGGCAGCCGCATCGCCGCCGAAGGCGGGCAGTCGATGTCCGAATCGAACCGCCAGGCCACTGCCCGGACCATCGCGGTGCTCACCGATCTGCAGCAGTACGCGTGGCAACGACATCTCGCCGCGGCGCTGAGCCGCTCACTCGAATCCGATGGCGCCACACGCCAACTGCTCGTCGGCTTCGCCGATATGGTCGGCTACACCCGGCTCTCCCGTCACCTCGACCTCGACGAGTTGACGGATCTGCTGGAGACATTCGAGACCACCACCACCGAAGCGGTCACCGCCTACGGCGGCTGGGTGATTAAGAACGTGGGCGACGAGGTGATGTTCGCCGCCGAGAATGCCCGCGACGGTGCGCGAATCGCCCTGGCGATGCACGCGGCGGTCGCCCGAGCGGCGCAAACCGTTCCGGAAATGCCCCAGATCCGGGTGGGCCTGGCGTACGGGCCCGTCCTCACCCGCTTCGGCGACCTCTACGGCACGGTGGTCAACGTCGCCGCTCGGCTCACCGGCGTGGCCCGCCCTGGGACCGTCCTCCTCGACGACGGCGCCGCCGCGGCTCTGGATGACGACGACCAATTCCTCTTGCGCCATCTGCGCAGCGTGCGGGTCAAGGGATTCTCACGATTGCGTTCCCACGTGTTGCGAGAGCGGCAGCGCAAACAAAGCTGACCGGCTACCGGGCGTGCCCCGTGGCGAGATGATGTGGAGCTTCGATGAAAAGAACTGTCGCCGTACTCGCGCGGCTCGGCGTCGTCGGGATTCCGGTGCCGGCCTTCGTGGCGGTCGCCGGTTCGGGCCCGGCTCAGGCGACGCCGCGGGATTGCGTCGTCGAGCGGGATCTGTTCAGCGCTTCGGCGGTCTGCCAACCCGACGAACTCGAGGGAGCCGAATACATCTTGCCCTGGAATGCGTAGGCATCTACAGCTCGGGGCCGTTCCCGCTGTACGCGGTCGGTTCCTACGTCCAGCTCAGTTATCCCTTCACGCCGAACGGGCAGCGTACGACGACAGGGTGCATGAACTGGGGTCCCGGTCTCGTCGGGGTGGTCGGCAACGCCGTCGTGGAGATCTATCACCGTTGAGAGATCGCGAGCCAGGTCGACGAGTCGGCCGAATGAGCAAGCGGTCGGCCGGGCCGGTGCGGATAGGCTGGCGTCATGTCGGACACGGTGTCATCCAAGGGTTTCTCGGTCGCGCTGGTGCTGGGCGGGGGTGGTCCGGTCGGTCTGACGTGGTTGGCGGGACTGGCCACGGGGCTGCGGGACAACGGGATCGACTTGACGCTGGCCGACCGGTTCGTGGGGACCTCCGCCGGCTCGGTGGTCGGTGCGGTCCTGGCCGACGGTGGCGATCCGGCGCGCTTGTTGCGGCCGCCGTCCACGTCGGCGGCGCCGGTGCGGGCGGATCCGGCGCGAATCGCGGAGATATTCGCCGTGCTGCGCGCCCCCGGCCAGGATCCGGCCCAGGCACGCCGCCGGGCGGGGGAGCTGGCGCTGGCCGCGCAGGCCGGTGATCCGGACGAGCACATCGCGCGTATCGGCGGGCTGGCCGGTGTGGCGCAGTGGCCGGCGCGCGATCTCGTCGTGACCGCGATCGACATCACCACTGGTGAATTGCGCGCATGGACCAAGGCCGGCGCGGCGTCGTTGCCCGAAGCGCTGGCGTCCAGCACGGCGGTGCCCGGTGTCTTCCCGCCGATCCCGATCGACGGCCGCCACTACTTCGACGGCGGGTTGCGCTCGCCGGTCAACGCGGACCTGGCTGCGGGCGCGGATGTCGTGGTGATCCTCGAACCCTTGGCGCACATGTTCCCGCGCATCCCCAGCGATCGCGAGTTGGGCTCGGCGACAGAGGTTTCCATTGTCCCCGACGAGGAAGGCGTCGCCGCGTTCGGAATCGACGTGTTCGACTCGGCGGCGCTTGCTCCCGCGTATGCGGCGGGCGTGCGCCAGTCTGCCGATGCCGCGCTGCTGCTGAAGGACGTCTGGCCCGAAGGCTGACCGAGCCGTGGCGACCGCCGGCTGATCGGGCGGGCGTGTCCCGTCGCTCCACGCCCGGCGCCGCTGTGGACTGGAGACGTCGGTCCCTCTAAGTCACTGGGACAAAGGATTCCGCACGGTGCACGGCATCCTGTCGCACGGATTCCCGAACCACTTCGCCCCGTCCACCACCGTGTCGATCCCGGCGCCGCGCACCGAAACGGTCCGCCCCACACCGGTTTTGGAGACCAGAACGGTTCCGTCCGGGCCCAAGGCGACGCCCATCGGAGCGGCAGCCCGGCGGCCGGCGTTTCGACCTGACGGGACCGGATGGCCGGCACCCGGCCCGCGCCGAGTTCCGCGCTCGATCGGTCCCTGTTCGGTACGCCCGCGGAGCACCGGAGGCGGCTGGCCCGGCGATACGCCTCGGCGTGACGAGCGCCGGAGCGTAACGCCGGTCGGCCGCTCCGAGGCGCACCGCGAGGGCAGATCAGTCGTCCGGAGTCTCGGTGAAGCGCTGGAGGTACAGCGGCTCGCCGAGTTTCTCCACCAGATCGAGTTCGGTTTCCAGGTAGTCGACGTGCTGTTCTTCGTCTTCCAGGATCTGCTCGAAGATACGAGCGGAGGTGACGTCGCCGCGTGAACGCATCAACTCGATGCCACGGCGCAGCCGTTCGACCGCCTCCATCTCGATCTGCAGATCGGCCCGCAGCTGCTCGGGCACGCTCTGCCCGATGCGCAGCGGGTTGAGCTTCTGGTAGTTCGGCAGGCCCTCCAGGAAGAGGATCCGGTCGGTGAGGATCTCGGCATGTTTCATCTCATCGATGGACTCGTGCCGGGTGTGCCGGGCCAGCTTGGTAAAGCCCCAGTTCTCCTGCATCTTGGCGTGCAGGAAGTACTGGTTGATCGCCGTGAGTTCGGCCGTCAGCTGCTCGTTGAGCAGCGCAACGATGTCCTTGTCGCCGTCCATAGCAGCGATCGTGGCACAAAATGCGCGCAGCTGCGGACAGACCGCCTGGTGTGTCGGCTCAGGCGGCCGAGGGTTGCGCTCCGGTGGATGCCCGCGCGCGGCCGATCACCTCGGCCAACCGCGCCGTGCAGCTGCCGCAACCGGGCTTCCATCCGCAGGCGTTCTTCACCTGGCGGATGCTGTCAGCGCCCGCCGAAACGCAGGTGTGCACGTCACCTTCGGACATCGCGTTACAGATGCAGACATACATGAAGCCTCACAACCAGGTCACTTTATCGCTGAGGTTAGCCTCGACTAACGAGGTAAGCCTCCCCTAATGTATAGCAGCTCGGAGCAGCGGTGTGAAGTCCGGTGTCGACGCGAGTCGCGGCGCATCGGATAGGGGCGCTAGCCGGCCAGCCGCTTCGCGGCCAGCTGCCGCAACTCGCTGGACTGGAGCGCCCGGCGGACGTTGGTCAAACGCGGCGCCGAGTACGCGATGGTGCGCAAATTGGTGGACGCCGCGCTGACGGTGATCAGCGCGGCCGGTACCACCGGACGTCCACGGGTAACGGACATCGTGGCCGCCGCCGGGCTGTCCAACGACGCGTGCTATCGGCACTTCCCGTCCAAGGACGCGCTGGTGGCCAGCCCTGCTGGAGGGCGGAGCGGAGCGGTTGACCGGCTGTGTGGCCCACTCGATGGCCAAGGAAGGCGACCCGCGTGCGCGCGTCGGGCGCTGGGTCGCGGCGATCCTGGCGCAGGCCGAAGAGCGGACCGCGGCCGCGACACTGGCCGTGCTCTGGACCGCCGCTGGGCCGGGCCTGGGGTTGACGGCCTGACCTGATGTGGTGGACACCGCGCCTGCCGGGCCACTGCGCGACACGCTCGCGGAGTTGGTAAGCGCCGCAACGGATTCCGACGCGACGCTTACGCGATTACCGGCACGCTCGCCGAGCGGTTGCGCCGACGCGGCGAGCCCGCTCCCGGCGACGCCGAGCGCATCACGGCCTTATGCCTGCGCGCTCTGACTCCGCCGGGTCCGGGATGAATCCGCGCCTGTCGACGTAGGTGAGGGTGGGTGGTTCGTTCTGGTCGACAAACCATCCAGGGCTGAGACCCGGAATGCGCGGGAAGAGGGCGCCGGCCCGGCTCAGGCGGTGATCTCGACGACGTCGCGGATCCGGAAGCGGTCACCGGAGGTGATCTCGACCGCCTGCCGGGCGACCACGATCGCGGCGTCGCGATCGAAGCGGTAGCCGACCTCGAGCGAATCGGGCACGACGCTCGAGCGCGCTCCGTCGCGCAGGCATTCGGCCCGCGCGCTGGTCGCCGCGTCCAGAGCCGCCATGGCGTCGAAATCGTCGCCCGATGGCGGGCGGGTCTCGTCGGCGCCCGCGATCGGGACTGTCGTGTCCGATATCGAGCAGAGCCGACCGGCCGGGTCGAGCGTCACGCTCAGTTGACCATCGCCGCCTGCCACCGCGGCGACGCCGTCGTGGACCTGGCGGTAGTGCAGGGTGTACTCGGCCACCGATGCCGCTACCTCGTCGCCGTCGCGGCTGCCACCGCCGTGGAAGGTGGCCGACATGCCGGCCAACGCCAGGTCGTGGCCGAGGTCGAGCTGCCGGACCGCGCGATCGGCGATATCCCGAACCTCCTGTGGTGCGATGCTGTCGGCAGTGCGGTCCGGCTCGGCGTAGAAAACGTGGTACGCGCCGTCCGGATGCATGACCAGTCGCGGTTCGAATTCGACCGGGGCAGAATATTCCTCGGCTGTGGGTGACGCAGGCTCGGCGAGCACGGCCCGCAGACCGAACCGTTCGGCGAGTTCGGCGGCGGTATCCGCGTCGGCGCGACGGCGCGACAAGCGCAGCGCCCGCGGCCGGCGAGGAACGTGAAGGCCGAGGTCGACCTCGATGGGGACTTGGCCAGCCCATCGCCACCAGTACCAATTGTCCGACACCGGCTCGCCGAAGAAGAGACGCTCGTTCCACAGCCGGTCCTGTGCCTCCCGGTCGGTGGCGCCACATGCCGCCGAGGACACCCGGTGATCGTTGTGGAAGATCGACAGCGCCGCGTCCTGCCAGGCCTGGCTGAACGACTTGCCGGTGTTCCACTCCTTGAAGAACCGCGTTCCCTGCTGATCGGTGTCGAAGGTGAGGCTGTCGAACCCGAACAGCATCCGTGCGCCCAGGTTCGGCGTATGCCAGGTGCGAAATGGGCTGTGCCCGTCGTGCATTCGCAACGACTCGCATCCGTGGAGGAACAAGTAGCGCAACCGCTGGTCACCGAAACTCATTCGATCCGACCACGCGTAGATGGTGTCGTCCCAGGTCCGGCCCATCGCGGTGAGGAACACGCCGTCGTCCATGGTCGTGCTGTGCGCGTAGTGATAGAAGACCTTCACCGAGTCCATGCCGAGGCGATCCTGCCAGTTGTCGTACTCCTTGTCGTAACGCCATTCCCGGACGTCGTCGTCCTTGGCGTGGAAATTGATCGTGTTGAACTTCGCGACGTAGTCGAGGAAGCCGTTGACGCAGGCGTGCGGGTGACTCAGTGGGGCGTCCTGCGGGTAGACCTGAACCGACGCGCCGGCGTAGATGTTGTCTGACATGGCTGAATGGTCGCGGGCGTCGGCCATCGGAGCACGGGTAGCCGACTACTCGATTCGCGCGGGTCATCGGCCGTTTTCGACCTGGTTGAACGGAACGTCGCGATTACACCGAGTTCTCCGCGTACGTCGAGGACCGCAGGAGGAACCCAATATCCAGCGGTACCTGCGCGAGGACCGCAGCCGCATCCGGAACTTCATCGAGCACCCGACCACCTCCGAAGCGATTGTGACCTCTGCTACAGATCATGCCACTACCGGACATGCATGTCCGGTTATATTACTGTCCCGTAGCGGCCATGGTGGGCCGCGCGAGATCCGAGCTCGCGTCTGATCTTCGAGGGTGTGTGATGTCAGCAATTTCGCGCCGGTCACTGTTGACCGGAGCAGCCGCGGCGGGCGGTCTCGTGGTCGCCTCCCGCTACGCGAACACGACGAGTCCGATCGCCGCGCGGGTGAACAGCGTTCCGCTCACCCGCGAGGAGCATCGGGTGGTCGTCATCGGATCGGGGTTCGGCGGTGGTGTCACCGCCCTGCGCCTGGCCGAGGCCGGAGTTCGGGTCGTGGTGCTCGAACGTGGTCTGCGCTGGCGGACGGGCCCGAACGCGGAGACCTTCCCGCGCGCTTCGGCGCTGGACAAGCGGGTGCTCTGGTACAAGTCCAGCCCCGTATTGTTCGGCAAGCCGATGGTCTTCGAGCCGTACACCGGACTCGTCGAGGCGGTGCCCGGTACCAATATGACCGCGCTGTGCGCGGCGGGCGTGGGTGGGGGATCGCTGGTCTATCAAGGGATGTCCCTGCAACCGACGCGGGAGGTGTTCGATACCCACTTCCCCGAGGACTTGGACTGGGCGACGATGGATAGGGTGCACTATCCGCGGGTGGCACGCATGCTCGGCTTGGCCGTCGCCCCGGACGAGTTGATCGCCAGTCCCAACTACGCGGCCGCGCGGGCCTTCGCCGACCGTGTGCGCCGCGCCGGGCTTCCGCTGGCGAAGATCCCGATGCCCATCGACTGGAACTTCGCCCTGGCCGAACTGCGGGGCGAGATGAAGCCCTCCTACACCAACGGCGACGGCGCCATGGGGGTGAACAACGGTGGCAAGCATTCGGTCGACGTCACCTACATCGCCGCCGCCGAGGCGACCGGCCTGGTGACGGTCGAGCCGCTGCACCAGGTCACCGATGTCGAGCGTGCCGCCGACGGCAAGTGGATCGTCCACGTCGAGCGCCTGGACACCAGCGGCGCCGTACTGGAGAACAAGATCATCACCGCCGGTGCGCTGGTGCTGGCTGCCGGAAGCCTCAACACCACAAGACTGCTGGTGCGCGCCTCGGCGAAAGGCCTGATCCCCGATATGCCCGACGGACTCGGCCAAGGCTGGGGCACCAACGCCGACCGCATCTACCTGTGGACCGATCCGACCGCGAGTTTCGGTGCGGAGCAGGGGGGCCCAGTGATCTACGGCAGCAAGAACTGGTCCGACCCGCACTCCGCTCACACCCTGATCCAGGCGTCCATCCCGCCCATGGGCGCCGATGCCAACAGCACCATGATGGTCGGGTACGGCGTCAGCGACGGTCGTGGGCACTTCGTCTACGACGCGGCCCGCGACGACGCGATTCTGCAGTGGCCGCAGGACGGTGACAGCTACATCCAGGACAACTACATCGGTCCCGCGGCCCACCGGATCGCCGGTCCGGCGGGCATTCTCACCGACACCAACCTCCTGTTCCCGTCGACCTGGCACCCCTTGGGTGGTGCGAGTATGGGAGCCGTCTGTGATCTGGAGGGCCGGGTGCACGGCCAGCGGGGCCTGTACGTGCTCGACGGTGCTCTTATGCCCGGGAACACCGCGGCGTGCAACCCGTCGATGACGATTGCCGCTGTTGCCGAGCGCGCTTTGGACACCTTGGTGGCCGATGACGTCGGCACGGTCATCTGACCGTTGCCGCCGGGCCCAGGGCCGTGGTCAAGCGTCGGGCAGCACCGGGCGCACCGCCGTGGCCTCGGGGCCGCGCTTGCGCATGGCGGCGGTGAACACCACTGGCTGACCCGCGTACAGCGCTTTGTATCCAGTGGTCTCGATGCTGGTGTACTCGACGAAAACCGGCGTGGGATCATCTTCGGGCTGTAGAAACCCGAAGCCCTTCTCGATGTTGAACCAGACCACCGTGCCGCGGCGCCAGTATTCCGCCGCGGCACGGGGGCGGTAGGGCTGTTCGGTCACGAAAGTCAAGGATAGAGGCCGGATCACGCGGCGCTGCGGCGCACCGGATCGGAATGCATGATCCGCCGCCACCAAGCGTCCAGCGGACTGGGGTCGGGCCAGACGATCGCGGCGTCGGAGGAGATCCCGGCTCCGGTCTCGGTCGCGGTGAGCATGGGGTCGGGTGGATCGGTGGCTGCCATAATCGGATGCTCCATCGAGTACGCTCCATTCGCACAAAAACGCTTGTGCGACAACATCTTCCATATTTCGGCGAGAGGCGGGCCCGGTATTCCGGGCCCGCCCGAAAAAGCGGGAATGACACTCTTCGCAGATTTGACTCCGATATCACTGGCTGCGACATCACCTCGCTTTCGATTGTGCGGGAATCTTGCGGTTTACGCGGCTTCTCAGACGTCGATCGCCTTGTGCCCGTTACCGCGGCCGATTTCGATCTTGCGTGGCTTGGCCTTCTCTGCCACGGGAATCGTGAGGCGGAGAACGCCGTCGGTGTAGTCGGCGCGAATCTTGTCGGTGTCGAGGTTCTCGCCCAGGAACAGCTGACGGCTGAACACGCCGCGAGAGCGTTCCGCGGCGATCATCTCCCGGCCCGAGTCCAGTTCGGGACGACGCGCGCGTACCGTCACCACATTGCGCTCGATGTCCAGGTCCAGGGATTCGGGATCGATACCGGGCAGGTCGAACTCCACGACGAACTCCTCGCCGGCGCGCCAGGCATCCATCGGCATCACCGCGGGGTGCGCCTTCGTGCCGAACACCTGCTGCGTCAGACGGTCCAGATCGCGGAACGGATCGGTGCGCATCAGCATGGTCGCCACCTCCAACTCACTCCATTCTCCATAGTAGGGACCAGATAACCTCTGTTGTCTGGCATAGATTTTTTGTACCACCAGAGAAAGTTGAGCGCAAGGCGCTAAACTAGGAAATCTGTCGGCCGAAGTGAAGTGAGGATGGATGGCGCAGGAGAGGGGCGACTCGGTGCATCTGCCGGATCCCGACCGAGCGGTGTACGGGATTTCGGTCGCTGCCGAACTGGCTGGAATCGGGGTGCAGACGCTCCGGCTCTACGAGCGTCACGGATTGCTGACCCCTGCGCGCAGCGACGGGGGCACACGCCGCTACAGCGGCGACGATCTGGCCCGGCTGCGGCGAATCACCGACTTGGTCGCCACGGGAGCGAACCTGGCCGGCATCCGCCGCATCCTCGACTTGGAGGACGCGAACGCCGACCTGCACGCGGACAACGACCGGCTGCACGCGGACAACGACCGGTTGCAGGCCGACAACGTCCGGCTGCGAGACGCGCGGAACCATCGGCCCGGTGGCGCGTAGGTTCCGGGGCTATGCCGAAAAGGGTGTGCGCAGATCGACCACCGTGCCGGTATCGCCGGCGGTCACGGTGACCTCTGGAATGAGTGCGCGGATCAGTGGCATGCCCCGACCCCGCAGCGAATCCGCTTGCGGATCAGGTTGTTTCCATCGGCCGCTGTCGGAAATGGTCACCCGGAGTTCGTCGCCGTCGACCGACGCGCGC
This sequence comes from Nocardia sichangensis, assembly GCF_047200615.1. Lineage (NCBI taxonomy): Bacteria > Bacillati > Actinomycetota > Actinomycetes > Mycobacteriales > Nocardiaceae > Nocardia > Nocardia sichangensis. The sequence goes on along the minus strand of NZ_JBJZOK010000005.1, from coordinate 20,186 downwards.
AAGCGGACCACGCCGCCGTCGCCTTCATGGCCGTGCTCGACGGCGTTGGTACACGCCTCACCGACGGCGAGCAGCACGTCGTAGGCCGGGGCCGCGGCCATGCCGCACTGGGTGAGCCAATCCTGCAAGGTATGCCGGACGGTAGCCAATTGCACCGCCTCGGCGGGGAAGTCCAGCTCCAGTGGCGTCACGGCGTTGGGTAGGGGAACCCGCTCGCCCGCGCTCACGAGCGCGTACCAGCCGCCGGGATCGCAGTGGGTCTGTCGCGGCCCGGTTTTCCCGTCGCCGTGCCTCGCCGATAGCGTCGATGCGCCGTCACCTCGTTACCTCCCTATCGGGGATCGGTGCGCTGTACTCGCCACGCCGAGCACGTGGACCGCCGTCGAGCTCGGCTGTCGTGTTCGCCGTGGATGTGCCGTTCTCCCCGAAGCTATACCCAGTTGATCATTCCCCAAGCAAGGCCGCGGTCCCGTCGGTCAGAGCCACCGGCACGGGCACCGCGGCGAACGTCATCACAGCATTTGGCGCGGCAGTCGGACGACCTGGACGAAGAACTCGTCGATCTGTTTGATGGCGGCGACGAACTGGTCGAGGTCCACCGGCTTGGTGACGTACGCGTTCGCGTGCAGCCGGTAACTGCGCAGTATGTCCTCCTCGGCCGCGGAGGTGGTGAGCACGACCACCGGGATGTGCGACAGATCAGGGTCGGCTTTGATTTTCTCCAGCACCTGCCTGCCGTCGTACTTGGGCAGGTTCAGGTCGAGCAGGATCAGATCAGGCCGCGGAGCGTCGGCGTGCCGTCCCTGGCGATAGAGGAATTCGAGCGCCTCCTCGCCGTCCCTGGCGACGTGCAAGGTGTTGCCGATCTTGTTGTCCTCGAAGGCTTCTCGCGTCATCAGCTCGTCGCCCGGGTCGTCTTCCACGAGCAGGATGTCGATGGGCTGGCCGGGATCGGTCATGCGGTGGCTCCTTCAGGGGCGGGTACGTCGGCGGTGCGGACGGTGAGGTCGGCTTCGGCGGTGCGCAGGGTGAAGTAGAAGCGAGCGCCCGCGGTGTACTCGGTGTCGATCCAGATCCGGCCGCCGTGATACTCCACGATCTTCTTGCAGACAGCCAGCCCGATACCGGTTCCGCTGTACTCCTCACGATTGTGCAGCCGCTGGAAGATGACGAACACCTTCTCGGCGAATTCGGGCGCGATACCGATGCCGTTGTCCGAGATCGACAGCAGCCAGCCGCTGCCGTTCTCGGCCGGTTCGCAGGTGATCTCGATCCGCGGTACGCGGTCGGGCTCGCGGAACTTGATGGCGTTGGCGATCAGGTTCTGCCACAGCATGGTCAGCAGGGTCGGATCGCCGATGATCTCGGGCAGCTCGTCGGGCCGCTGGATGCTCGCGGTGGTGTCGTCGATCACCGCGGAGAGATTGGTCAGGGCCTTGTCCAAGGCCGGGCCGAGGCCGGTGGGTTCGGTGCGGTCGGTGACGCGGCCGACGCGGGAGAAGGTGAGCAGGTCGTTGATCAGCACCTGCATCCGCTTGGCGCCGTCGACGGCGAAGTCGATGTACTGCTTGCCGCGCTCGTCGAGCTTGTCGCCGTAGCGCTTCTCCAGCAACTGGCAGAACGACGCAACCTTGCGCAGCGGCTCCTGCAGGTCGTGCGAGGCGACATAGGCGAACTGCTCCAGCTCGGCGTTGGACCGGCGCAGTTCCACGGCCTGCAGGTCCAGATCCGTCTTCTGCTCCGCGAGCACCGCTTCCTTGGCGCGGGAGGAATCCAGCTCGGCGACGATGCGGCGGCGCATGCTCTCCACCGCGTTCGCGACGGTCACCAGGTCTGCGGGGCCGTGGGCGTCGATGTGATGATCGAAGTCGCCGCCCGCCACCCGCAGCGACGCATCCGTCAAGGACCCGAGGGGACGGACGATCAAGCGCCGGATCAGCACGGTCAGCAGGACACCGGTCAACAGGAACGCCACGACCATCCCGGCCAGCACGGCGTCCCGGACCGCGCGAGTGTGGGTCAGCTCGTCTTCGTCGTGCGCGATGGTCGCCGCGAGACTGCTGTTCTGGGTGTCGAAACGTGTCCGGAGGTCGTCGAACAGCGGTTTACCGCGGACCGGCGTGGTGGGGTCGGTGCCGAGGGGTGATCCAGAGGCCAACCCCGCGACCAGCGGCTCCGCGTACTCGCCGCGCCACCGCTGTGCGGCCTGCTCCACGGCGTCGAGCTCGTCGAGCAGCGGCTCTCGATCGGCCAGCAGCTCGCGTAGGCGGGTCGCCGACTGCGCCTCGTCCCGGGTGCCGTCCCGGTAGGGCTGGAGGAACTGCGGGTCGGCGGTGATCCGGTAGCCGCGCAGACCGGTCTCCTGGTTGAACAGGGCACTCTGTAACCGGTAGGCTTCGGCCGCCGCGGGCAACGTCCTGTCGACGAGCCGATCGGTCACGCGGTTGGCCTGCGCGATCACCTGGGCTCCTGCCACGGTGCCGATGATCACCACCAGCACCATCGCGGCCAGTACCAGTTGGAACCAGGCCTGGGCGGTCAATCGTGCGCTGAGCGGCGCTCGACCGGTCGTCATCGTCATCGGTCCTGTCCTTGCCCGTCGCCGTTCCATCCCAGATACAGAATGGCGACATCGTCGTCCAATCCGCCGGACGCACCCGCCAGCGCCTCCACGCGACCGATCAGCTCGTCGACGAACCAGTCGGGATCCGCGGCTCGCACGGCGCGTGCGACCTCCATCAGCCCTTGCTCACCGAGTCGTTCCCGGTCGGTCCCGGCGTACCCTTCGAACAGGCCGTCGGTGAACACCATCAGCCCGGAGCCCAGCGGCAGCTCCAGATCGTGGACGGGCCACTCGGCGCGACCGGGCAGAAAGCCGAGGGCGGGCCCGCCGGGGACCTCGACCCAGGTCAATCCGGAAGCCGAGCGCAGCAGCATCCCCGGGTGCCCGGCCCGCAGCACCTGGGCGCGGCGGTCGCCGGGATACAACACCAGGCTCGTGACCGTCGCGAAAGTCTGCTTGCCGGTGCGTTCGGCCAGCAACACTTGCTCGAGCAGCCGCAGTTGCCGTGCGCCGGTGACGCCGCTCAGCACCAGGGTGCGCCAGGCCAGGCGCAGGGCCACGCCGGTCGCCGCCTCGTCCGGGCCGTGGCCCGACACGTCACCGATGACGGCGTGCACCGTGCCGTCCGCGTCCTGCACGACGTCGTAGAAATCGCCGCCGAGCAGTGAATGGGCCCGGCCGGGACGGTAGCGCGCCACGATGTCGACGACCCGCTGTCCCCGCAACAGCGGGGTGGGCAGCAGGCCGCGCTCCAGCCGCGCGTTCTCCTGCGCGCGCATATTGCTCGCCTGCAGGGCCGCGCTGGTGCGCTCGGCCTGCTTGCGCTGGATCGCGTACCGCACGGCGCGCCCGAACAGCTCCGGCTCGACCCGGCCTTTGACCAGATAGTCCTGGGCTCCCGCCGCGACCGCGGCCAACCCGGTCTGCTCCTGATCGAGCCCGGTCATCACCACGATCGCGACCTGGTCGGTGTGCCTGCGGATGCGCTCCACCGCCTCGAGCCCCTTCGCATCGGGCAGATGCAGGTCCAGCAGCACACAGTCGGGCTCGGCGGAGGCGAGGTGCTCGGCGGCCTCCGCCAGCGACCGGACCCAGTCCAGTCGCAGGCCCGGCGCGCCGTCCACGACCAGTTCCTCCACCAGCAGCGCATCCCCTGGATCGTCCTCGATCAACAGCACCGAAGGTTGCTGCCATGGCCAATCCGCGCCGACCATCACCTCGGGATCGTCGTCTGTCCCGTCACGCCGCACGGACACCGCCGGTCGTGGGTCCGGTTGCGACGGAACGACTGACAGCACTGATGCCGTCGTCGGCGAACACCGACAACCCGGCCTCCGATCCCCAAGGGCGGCACCAGCGCACGCCTACTGTCTCTGCGGCCGTTTGCTGGACCGAGAGGCAGGCAAGATCGTATCCGATCCGCTACCCGACCGAGACATGACGGTGTTCACCTGGGCAGAAGCGGAGGCTGGGCGCGGAGGGAGCCGGAAGATCAGACCATGGTGCCCGTCAGTCGTGCGGTGCTCCGCTCGTCGTCCCTGGTCGCGCCGTCGCGGCGCGGGGAGCGGACTTCCGCCAAGCTGCGTGCGACGACCGTGGCATGGACCGCGATGACGGCAAGGGAAGCCGAGCCGATCACAGCAAGAAGCACAACCACGACAGATACCGGTCCTTTCGGGTGCGAGCGGGCCGGTTGCCCGCTCGATCGAGTGCCGAGTTCGCGTCCACCGATCCCGGCGGGCGCGTGCTCCGCCTCCAACGTGCCCGCGTCGCTCCGGACCAAACGCACCGATGCGGCGGCGCGAACGGGTCGCGCGATCACGCGAGGACGACCTCGGCCGTCGCGCGACCGAAGATCTTGTGGCCGTCGTGCTCGGCGGTGATCGCGACGGTGGCGGTGCGCGTGTCCGCGTCCAGGTGTTTCACCCGGCCCGAGAACTCGATCCGGCCTCCGGTCGCGCCGACGTGCACCGGATTGGTCAGCCGGACGTTGTAGGAGCGCAGGGCCCCGGGGTCGCCCAGCCACGAAGTGAGCAAATCCACACTGAGCCCGATGGTGAACATGCCCTGCGCGACAACCGTTCCCATTCCCATCTTGGCCGCCGCCTCGGTGCTCCAATGGATGGGGTTCGGGTCGCCCGCCACTCCGGCGTAATTGACCAGATCGCCTTGGCTGACCGTGAGTGTGCGTGGGGGAAGTTCCGCTCCCGTACGCACGGCTTCGAACCGTCGTCCCCGCGGGTTCGCCGATGTGACGGGCGTCTCGCGGGCGGGCTCGCTGCCGTTCCCCACGCGGCGCGGGTCGGGGACACGGCGCTGCTGCCGGGCCTCCGGGCGTACTCCGTGCATCACCACAGCGTCCAACCAGGCAGGCAAGGCCTCGTCGGCCCGCCCGACCAAGCTGGTCCGAGACGTGAGGACCGGCCGATCATCCTGGTCCAGGATGGTCTGGCGCAGGACGATGAGGTCGCCGCCGAACGCGTGCCGGAACGAGTCCAGGGACATCTCGAAACAGATCCGGTCGCCGGCCAGGAGCGGACGGTGGAATTCGATCATCTGGTCGGTCTGGATGGTACGGCTCAGGTCGTAGCCGGGCAGGATCGTGTCGAACACCTCGGCATAGGCGAGATACCCGGGCACCGCGCCGAAGGTCGGCGGAGCGACCAGGTTGCCGTAGCCGAGGTCGGCAGCGGCGTCCTCCGACCAGTGCGCCGGGTGCTGATTGCGCACCGCGCGGGCGTACTCACGGATCTTCTCGCGGGCGACCTCGTAGTGATCGCTGCTGCGATACCGGCGCCCGACCATAGCGGCGGGCACCGCGGCGTCGGCCGCGTCGTTCGCACTCGATGTAGCAGGGATTCTGGACATCGCGGGGGAATCTACCCAAGGAGAGCCGAATTTCCGGTCAGCCCGCATCGCACGCCGTTTCGCGGCCGGAGACGTCCGCGGACCGGGTCGCCTCGCTCGCCGATCGTGCTGGTTCAGCACAGATTCCGCTCGGCGGCCACCACCACTGCGGCGGCCTCGTCCACCGATTGGTGCGCGCTCACCTGCACGACGATGTCGGCTTCGGGCGTTCCCGCCGCCAATTCCCGGCACACCGCGTAGCCCAGATCGAGCAGCGCCGCGGTCACGCCGTCGCCCGCGGTCCGCACCCCGAGCCGCTGTAGATCGGCGAAATAGCCTTTGGTGGCACCGCGCGGCGCGTGCGCCCGCGCTTCGGCGACGATGAACGCCGCCGCGACCGCGGAGACGGACAACGTACAGACGACCAGCACCCCGCACAGCGCGAGCTTCATTTCGTTTCCCATCGAAAGAATTTGTGGTCGGACGGAATTCGGCATGCGACAGCCGACGCAGCCTAGCCGGGCGCCGGTCGCCTCGCGAAAGAGCCCCCCGTGCCGGTCGTGCGCGTACCGATCGCGCGCCGCCGGTGGCGCGGCCCCGGTCGCTCGTCGTCGCGGAAGGCCTGGTCAGCGCTAGTTTGAGCAGTGGTCCCCTGGGAAGTCGATCGACAGGACCGACGGGACGGGTATCGGCCTTCGGCCGCGGCGGCGATGCCGTTCGTCGAGCGCGGGAGCCTACCCGCAGACCCCGTCGCGGTCGTGAAGCGATCGCGCCGCTCGTCTCTGCGGTCTCGTCGCCGGCCTCCTGCCCGCGGCTCGTAGGAGAGGAGAGAGATGTCTGGCCCGAACTACACCACCGATGACGCCGGGATCCCGGTCCCCAGCGACGAGCATTCACTGACCGTCGGCCCGGATGGGCCGATCTTGCTGCAGGACTGGTATCTGATCGAGAAGATGGCGGCGTTCAATCGGGAACGGGTGCCCGAGCGCCAGCCGCACGCGAAGGGCGGCGGCGCATTCGGCGTCTTCGAGGTCACCCACGACGTGAGTGCCTACACCATGGCCGAGGTTTTCCAACCGGGGAAGAAGACGGAGATGCTGGCCCGCTTCTCCACCGTCGCTGGAGAGCGCGGCAGCCCCGACACCTGGCGCGATCCGCGCGGGTTCGCGCTGAAGTTCTACACCGAGCAGGGCAACTTCGACATGGTCGCCAACAACACGCCGATCTTCTTCGTGCGCGACCCGATGAAGTTCCAGGACTTCATCCGTTCCCAGAAGCGCCGCGCCGACAACAATCTGCGCGACCACGACATGCAATGGGACTTCTGGACGCTGTCGCCGGAATCCGCGCACCAGGTGACCTGGTTGATGGGTGACCGCGGTATCCCGCGCACGTGGCGGCACATGAACGGATACTCCAGCCACACCTACATGTGGGTGAACGCCTCCGGGGAACGGTTCTGGGTCAAGTACCACTTCAAGACCGATCAAGGTATCGAGTTCTTCACCCAGGACGAAGGCGATCAGATGGCGGCGATGGACACCGACTATCACACCCGCGATCTGTGGGAATCCATCGAAGGCGGCGATTTCCCGAGTTGGACGTTGAAGATGCAGATCATGCCGTTCGACGAGGCGAAGTCATACCGGTTCAACCCCTTCGACCTGACCAAGGTCTGGCCGCACGGCGACTATCCGCTGATCGACGTCGGCAGGATGACGCTCGACCGCAATCCGGCGGATTACCATACCGAGATCGAGCAGGCGGCGTTCGAGCCGAGCAGTTCGGTACCCGGCACCGGGCCGAGCCCGGACAAGATGCTGATGGCCCGCTGGTTCTCCTACCCCGACGCGCACCGGCACCGCATCGGCGCCAATTACAAAGAGCTCCCGGTCAATACGCCGCACGCCACCACCGTCCGCTCGTACAGCAAGGACGGCGCGCTGCGTCACCACAACCCGGGCGATCCGGTGTACGTGCCGAACTCGAAGGGCGGCCCGCACGCCGATCCCGCCGTCGCTGGTCCGCCCGCGACGTGGCACACCGACGGAGAACTCGTGCGCTCGGCCTACACGCTGCACCGGGACGACGACGATTGGGGCCAGGCGGGCACCATGGTCCGCGACGTGCTCGACGACGCGGCACGGCAGCGGCTGGTGGACAACATCGTCGGGCACCTGCTGAACGGCGTCAGCGCGCCGGTGCTGGACCGGGCATTCGAGTACTGGCGCAATGTCGACAAGAATCTCGGCGACCGGGTCGAGGCCGGGGTGCGCGCGAAACAGGACGAACTCGACCCCAAGGCGGCCGGGCAAGCAAATCCGGCTCGCTCGTCGGCGCAAGCGAAAGCCTGACGGACGCCAACAAGCGGCCGGTACCGACCGGCCGCTTGTTCGTTGTCTTTTCGTGATCATTTCGTCGTGTGTCCCGCGCCAGCTCTTCGAATGTGTGCGGGAGCATGACTCTCCGGATCCAGTGGACCGCAAGCACCGTGGTGTTTCGAACGAATTCGAGGCTCGGTGACGTCCCCGTGGTACCGGATGGGTCGTACCGGGCCGGCCGACGCAGATCGGAGGACCGCATCATGGCGTCTGACGTCGATGTTCGACCTGATCAACGCGCACAACATAGTTCGTGGGCCGCCCGGACGATCGCCGCGGTATGTGCGGCCGCGGCAGCCGTGCTTCCCGCCGCCCCCGCCGTGGCGGAGCCGTCGTCCGTCGGCGAACCCGATCTCCCGCTGGAGGTTCCCATTCCCGGTGGATTCCGGGGTTTCTCCGAAATCCTGCGATTCGTTCCGCCCGCGCCGCCGGTGCCGCAGATGCCGCTCGGTCGACCTGTGCCGCACCACGGCGGGATATCGGCGCCGCATCAGGACGGTCGTTCGCTGCCACACCACGGCGGCGCGACCGGTCACACGGCGAAGGGATAGGTTCGGGCAGTTCCCCGGCTTCCCATCGGGAGGTTCCGTCGAGCGGTTGCAGTGCGCGGGTCTCCTCGATGTGAATCAGCGCGTCGAACCGGTGAGCGATCCGTACTCGGAAGTAGTGACTGCGCCGCTCGGCTCGCGGCCGGTGGCGACGCCCGGTGTGCGGGGTGGTCGCGCACACGATTCGGTCTCCAAGGCGCGACCCACTTCCTGGCACGTGGACTCGGAGCAGCGGGCACGGCCACCACGATTCGCGTCGGACCCGGTCGCCGCACCGCTCCGGCGCGGCGCGCATATTCGCGCCGGTAGCGATGTCGTCGACCAGGGGTATGGTCGTGCCCGCTACGTATCGCCCAATGGGTGCTGTCGGACGTAGTGCGTCTTCAACCCGCGCATGGCCGGACGAAGGCGGAGGGTACGCCTAACTCGGTTCCATGCGCCCATGTCGAGCCGTCGACGCCCTGGACATCGCGGGTCGCATCGCCGCCATGTCGGCCGGAGCGCGGCGCGGCACGCGGGCTCTTCGCCTCGGAAGAGCGCGGAGAGCGAGTCCGATCCCGCAGCCGACCGCGATGGCGAACGCCGCCCATTCCGAGCCCGACACCACGGTGACCGGGCCCCAATCGTGCAGATGGTGCGGCGACACCATCGTCCAGTCGAACGACTCGGTGCGGGTGGGCGCCACGGTCGAGGGGCGCCACAGGATGGCGATCGCCAGAATGCTGCCCGCCGTTCGTGGCTGGATGCAGACCGCGCAATACCCCGCGACGACGGCGAGCGCGGCCGTGACCACGTTGCGCGTGCCACCTGGTGGGGCAACGGAGGCGAACAGCGCGACGGCCGCGAGCAAACCGGCGCCTATCAGGGGATTCGAGGGTCGGATTCGGGTTCCGACCAGATACCCGAGCAGGATCAGGCCCAGCAGGAGCGGCACGCTCCATATCGGTCGCGGACCGTTGCCCACCGCGCTGCCTGTGGCGCTGAGCCCGACCGCGAGGTAGATCGCGATCCCGTCCCGGCGTGGTAGCAGCCAGGCGGCGACGGTCGTGGCCAGCAGCGTGCACAGTGCCGTCATGATCAGCGCGAGACTGCCGTCGCCGTGACGGAAGCGCCACTCCGCGACGGCCAATTCGGTCAGCACGAGCACGATCGCGGCGATGACCGGGCTGAGCGGCAGCTCCGGATAGATCGGTTCCGGCGTGAACCGGTGCCGGGTGACCACCTGGCACCCCAGGATGAGCCCGGCCACCGCCGCCAGCAACCACAGAGGTTGCGTTTCCAACACCGACCACACATGTGGCTCGGCCGTCGCCCGATGCGGGTTGCCCAGCAGCCCCGACGCCTGCGAGAGCGTGATGACCACGAAACAGCCGACAGCGCCCAGCACCAAACCCATCGCGGGCACGCGGCGGCCGAGTACGGCCACGCCCGTCGCGCCGAGCAGGATGCCGCTGCCGATCGCGTCGAGGTAGGCGGTGGTCGTCAGGACATCGGGCGAGGCGCTGTTCGCTTCGACCGTGTGCGTGACCAACAGTAGCGATGTCGCCGCCAGCGCGATCCACCACGCGGTACGCGCCCGGGCAAGGCTGACCGCGACCACCGCGGTGACCGCCGCGACCAGCACACCGATCGCTGCCTCCCGCGGCACGCTCAACACCAATCGGTTCACCTGATAGGGCGTGCAATGACAGGTCCTGCCGAAGCTGAGCGGCACGACCAGCAACAGCCCGGCCACCGCGGCGGCCAGGAACGCGGTGACGCCTTCGAGTGCTTCACGCCAACGCACCACTTCACAGTCCTACCCAGCCGGGACGAACCGAACATCACCGGCGCCGCGCCGCGCTGAAACTGGTACCAGCAGCACCTGGATACTTGTGTCCCGGTACGGGATGATCTCTGGAATGACCGAAGTCGTCGATGTGCGAGCAGTGCGCAGGGCGCGCCGCGCGGAACTAGGAGCCTTCCTCAAATCCCGGCGAGCGCGTATCGCACCCGAGGATGTCGGCATCCCCACCGGAACGCGTCGACGTACACCGGGGCTCCGTCGCGAAGAAGTCGCCCAATTATCAGGAATCGGCGTGACCTGGTATACGTGCGTGCAGTGCAGTTAGGGGTATCTATTGCTTAGCCTGGGGTGATGCCTCTGAGTCCGAAGGATTTCCCTGGTTTGGCGGCCGTCATCCAGGCCCGTGTGTCGAAGGTGGGGAAGCATAAGAACGAGCGTTCCCCGAAGGAGCAGATCGCGTGGGGGCGGGGGAGTGTGCCCAGTTCGGGTGGTCGGTGTGCAAGGTGATTGATGAGGGTGCGGTGGGGGCGACGCGTTATGCGCGTAAGGATCGTCCGGGTCGTGAGGTGCTGCGTCAGGAGTTGGCGGCGATAGCTGGCCGGGTGAAACGGGGTGAGGTGCCTGGGGGTGTGTGGGTCAACTGGTCCTCGTCGCGGGCCAACCGGAAGGTCGGCGACATGGCCGAGCTGCGTGAGTTGTGTGCGGAGTTCGGGGTGTACTGGTATTACGGCGGCGTGCTCTATGACATGAACGATCCCGACGATCGCAAGCGGGTCGCTCAGGATGCTGTCGAGGACGAGCACGCGCCGGAACGAAACCGGCTGGACTCGATGCGTGCTCTGGCGCAGAACTTCGCTGAGGGTAAGCCGCATGGCCCGGAGGCGTTCGGCTTCCAGATCGTCTATCAACGAGGCCGTGCGGTGCGGCGGGTGCCGTGCCCGCAGAACGGTCCGATCTTTCGTGAGATGGCCCGGCGGGCGCTGAACATGGAGCCGACGTACCAGATCGGAGTTGGCTGACGAGGGAAGAGGTGCAGGTTCCGAGCCACGACAAGTCTTTCCCGTGCAACCGGTGCTCGGTGAAGGACGGGCGTCGGGTGGTGCGGAAGGTCGATAGGAGATCGTGCCCGTGCCCGAAAACGTGGCGACGCAATGGGATAGCGACATGGTCAAGCGCGTGCTGTTGAGCGAAGCGGCGGCAGGACTGCGCGTTCATGTCGATGAGAACGGCGAGCGCTTGACGATCAAGGCTGCTTGGGAAGGCCTGATCTCAGTCGAGGAGCATGAGCGACTGAAGATGATCCTCAATGATCCTCGCCGGGGGACTTCTAACGGGAGTGCGCCGAAGTGGTTGCTGTCGGGGCTACTGCGGTGTTGGAAGTGCGACGGGCCGGTTGTGTCGCGGCGCAAGTGGGGTCCCGAGACTCGCTACTACGTGTGCAAGAAGAACAGCTGCGTTGGCCGCAAGGCGAAGTTGGTCGATGCCCTGGTCGAAGAGGTGGTCCTGCGGCGGCTGGAGGATCCCGCACTGCTCGGTGCTCTGGCTCGCACGGACGAGGACGCCGTGGCTGCGTTGACGGAGGCACGTGAACTGCGTGTCTCGTATGAGAAGTGGTTGAACGATGCTATTGACGCGGACCTGTCGCCAGCGGAAATCGCCGTCTACAAAGCGAGGAAGGCGCCGCTGATCGAGGCGGCGGAGCGGAGAGCCCAAGCGGCTCTGCCCATGCCGCACGTCGCTGCCGCGGCAGGCCCGGATGCGCGGGCGAAGTGGCACGATCCGGAGCTGACCCCGTTGGAAGCGAAGCGCGACATCATCCGGTCGCTGGTGCGGGTGACGATTCTGTCCGCCGCGGGAAAACGACGCGGGTTCGGTGTGGGCGCTGGCGTGGACACTATCGAGATCGAGCCACTTGTCTCGTGACGCGGCCGTGGACTCCCACTCAGGCTCCCGGTGCGACGACCCTCGCCACACCGACCGGGCCACGTATCGATCCAGATAGTGAACGTGACCGATGCAAAGCCGCTAGGCCTGCTCGGTCTCAGGAGAGTCCTCACCTATGCCGACACCGGGTCCGGCGGCCGTTGGCCGGTGGCGGCCGAAACTAGTACTGACAACAACTGGATACCTGTGGCATGGTGCGGAAGGATCAGAGGATGACCGATGTAGTCGACGTCCGGGCAGTGCGGAAGGCCCGACGCGCGGAATTGGGTGCCTTCCTCAAATCCCGGCGAGCACGTATCTCGCCAGAGGATGTTGGAATTCCGACAGGAACACGTCGGCGAACTCCCGGATTGCGCCGCGAAGAAGTAGCCCAGTTATCTGGAATTGGAATAACTTGGTACACTTGGCTTGAACAAGGTCGCGAAATCAATGTTAGTGTGCAGGTTTTGAATTCGGTGGCGCGGACGTTGTCGTTGGATGCGGCGGAGAAGGCGCATTTGTATCGGTTGGCGGATGTGCCGACGGTGCCTTCGGTGGATTCGGGGTCGGCGTTACCCGAGGAGTTGCAGGTGATCTTGGATCACCTGGAGCCGTTGCCGGGGGTGGTGTTGAGTGCCAGGTATGACGTGTTGGCGCACAACTCCTCGTACGAGGCGTTGTGCCCGGGATTTCTGGCAGGGGAGCGGAACGTGGCGCGTCGGGTGTTTTTGACTCCGGAGTGCTGTAACGCGTATCGGCATAATTGGGATGATCTGCGGCGGATGGTGGGGTATTTGCGTGGGGCGTATGCGAAGAATCTTGGCGATCCGGGGTGGGAGGAGTTCATCGCGGAGTTGTGTGCGGAGAGTGAGAGTTTCGCGTCGTTGTGGGCGTTGAATGATGTGGCGGTGCCGGTGAGTCGGACGAAGGCGGTGCGGAATTTGGCGGTGGGGGAGTTGGAGATGTTTTTGACGAGTATGTCGTTACCGTCGGTGCCGAATGCGTGGATGCAGGTGTATACGCCGACCGATGAGGTGGCGTGGGGGAAGTTGCGGGCGTTGTTGGCGATGAGTGCGGAGGAGCGGTCGCGTCCGTGGGCGGAGCATCGGGAGATGTATCACGCGGCGGCGGGGTGAGGACCAGGGTTGATTCGGTGACGTGAACAATGATTGTGGCGCGTGGGTGCACCCGGATGCATGCTCGCCGAGACGGCGCCCAGGTGCGCCCCGTCGTCTTCGTGTACGGAGTCAGGGGCAAGTGCGGTGGTTGTTGCTCGGTCGCGGGAATCTAGGTTTCTGGCTCGTCGGTGTGGTCTGTGGCGTAGCCGCCTTGCCACCATGGGCGCAGCACGGCGAGTTGACGTTCGGAGAGCGGACCGGAAAGCCGTTGGTGGACCTCGTTGATGCCGAAGGTCCTTGAATCGTGTCGTCGCGATGGTATGTGGTGCGCGATGTTGGATTGGGTAGTCGCAGTTGTTGGGCTCGGTTCGGCGGATCGAGCGTGGGCGTGCTGCTTTTCATGGGCCGTGGAGCTGATAGCGGCGTCGTCGACATCATCCGCTGGCGTGCGTACGTAGTACGCACAGACGTGCCCTTCAAGGCGGTACGACATGCGGGGCCGTGCGCGGAATCGGTCATTTGGGGCAGAGGCAAGCCACTTGGCCGCCATCTTTCTGCGCATCAGCCCCGATCCGGCAGCAGGCAGGCGAGTAAGCCGAGCAGCGCGAATCCTGAGGATTGTCAGTGCGGGAGTCGGGTTTCGATAGGCATGAGAGCCCTACCGATTCCGATCACCTTGGCCTGGTCCCATCACCAGAGCGATTTGTCCGGACTATGCGGGCTCCAGCCGTGGAGGAACGGTTTGAGGTCCTCAGGCTTCGGCTCTGACAAGCTGGGCGCGATACGTGACAGTTGGAGGATGGGGTCCAGCGCGTCGACTCTTCGTTCAGCCTCGTCGAGCTGCCGCAGGATCGCGTCACGGTCAACTCCGTTGTACTGTTCGGCGGCTTCTTTCGCCGCCACAAGGAACCGGCGGTGCTGGTTGACGAGTTCCCACTCGCGCGAGCGATCTTTGAAATGCTCCCACCGAGCATGCCCGAAGTATCGCTCTTTCGCGACCGCCATCGCCGCTTCCCAGCGACGCCGGCGTTCGGCCTCCTCACGCTCACGTTCCTGCTCCTGCCAGTCGGCGCGAAGCTTGTGGATCTCGAATGCCCGGAAGACCTCAGGGAGCTTGTCTTCGACAGTGATGGTCTTCGCGTCACGATAGTGGTCGCCGTTGTAGCTGCTTCCCGGTCCGCGAACGATGAGTTCGAGCTTTCCGGTGCTGATGAACTCCCATCCCCGGGTCCTGATCCACCCAGGCATCGCCCTGCGTTCTTTCCACCGCCCCGGTTCTACTTTCGGTGCGCCCCCGGCAGCGATCTCCTTGATCTGAAGGCCGTAGACTCCGGCCGGTGTCCGCAATGCCAGGTGGCACCTGTTCAGGTCACGCGCTTGGTACTGGTTCACGTCCTTCGCGGCAGCGTCGGGCGTCGTGGCGTGGATGCCGCGAGCGGCGGCCTCGGTAGCGATTGCCTGCAAGATTCGCGCAGCACGCGGAACGTGGTCGCTACTCACGAACTGCCAGTCCTTGTCCGCGACGAAGGCCTTCACTGCCGGATGATACTTCGCGATGTGTTCGGGGACAGCAACGGGACGAGCCTCGACCAGATCATCGAAGTGTTCGGTGAATACGATGGCTTTCGGGCCGCTGCCCCATTGCCCGGTCGAGATCATCTCCAGCTTCTTGCCCTTGGGGCGGGTAGGCGACTTCAAGCTCATAGCAACGAGCCGCTTATGAGATTCCTCAACCATGCGATCCTGCTCCAGGACGAGGCGTCCGTCCGCAGCCAGGACCCGCGCGATCAGTCGATCCCCCTCCGACTCGTCCGCTAGCACATCCGCGGGCGGCGCCGCATGCCACTGCCGACCAGCGTCTGTAATCGCTGCCGTCCAGGCGTGCCCCTTGCCACTGATGGTGATGAGCCCGCGACGTTCGAGCGCCCGTGCGGTTATCCGGTGCTCATGGTCGGTGAAGACGCCATCGGGGCACCCACTGAGTATCCATTCGAGGACGTCAACCTGCTTCTGGTTCAGTTGTGCGGGGTTCTTGCCCATCTGACCATCATCTCTGGAGGCTTCATTCCCAGCTGACGATTCTGGATAACTCGACGGTACCGCCACACCACACGCGGCAGCCAATCCGGAGACAGTCTCTGCGGCGCATATTGTGCTACTTGATCTTTCAGCTTGGGACCGGAGGACCTGTTGTCGCGGCCGGCCTCCACCGTCCTGGCGCGACAGGCAAGGGCAACCACCAGCGGAGAGAAAGTAGCTTGCGCCGTCAACGACCAGCAGGATCTCCAGATCACACCGATTCCCACACGGCTGGTCGCGATCGCAAACGAACGACCTGATGATCGCAATGCCTCAGACGGGCTTAGTGGAACCGAGGAATGCGATACCGTTTTCCTGCAACGCTTTACAGGGCGGTTTCCGGCTGCACAGGGTGGTTGCGCCGGATGCTAGGACCTCAAGGGACGACCGAGTCACAATGTGCACTTCGACCGGAGTCGTTCATGCGGCAGCGACTGGGAGGTAGCGGTGATGCGTAGAGACAAGTCCACTGCCGGACTGAACGCCGACTATCAACGGCTGCTCGAGGTGGTGGAGCTGTTCCCTCGGGGCGTGCAGGCGCGACGTCTTGCGGAAATCCTGGGCCGGATCCCGCGTGACGAGTTCGGTTCGGATATCACGAAGCGGATCAGGTCTCTGCGAAGTCAGCTGGCGAATCTGGAGAGAAAAGGCCACATCACGATCGAAGCGACGGCGGAGTACGGCAACATCTATCGCCCGGTGAACAGCCCTTTCGACATGTCGCTGTGGACCCTGGACCATGCCCGCGCCAACTTCGCGAACTATCGTGAAGGACGTTTCGGATCAGACCCTGTCCCAGTGGCCGCGTATTCGATGATGCTTACGATCTGGCGGAACACGATCGTGGAGGACGTACACGCTGGCGACGGTCTGAGCAGGATCCACGACGGTGAGATGTTCGCAGCCAACGTCACCGTGTTTCGGGTGATTCGGGACTTCCTCACTACGGTCGGTCACTCGCCCGCTGGCAGGGCAGAGTGGGATTTGCTGCGGCACACGCTGGTCGATCCGAATCGGATCGCGGCGGGTACCCGGACGGTTGCGGATCTGCTCGGCGAGCACTACGAGCGGTGGGCGGAGCACGCATCGGACACGTGTGCCTACTACGCGGATCTGACCGCTCCGGCGGATCGTGACATGGAATGGTTCGCCACAGGGAAGGCCTGCTCCGGAGCGGTGCAGCCGAATTGGTTCGGTCTGCCGTATTGGCCGGGTGTGGTGCAGCAGTTCTTGGCAGCAGAACATGACAGCGCGCTGCCTCTACCGGCGGAGCAGTTGCGTGCCGGACTGCTCGACGGCCCGGATCGGATGGATCCCGAGATCCTGCTCTGGTGTGTTGAGGCGGGTATCGGATACATGCGGCTTCGGGGCCATTAGCATGCCAGCGACGGGTTTCTACGTGTGGGCAACGTGTGCTGCTGCCAACTCGTCGGCCTCGACGCCGGTCCCCGTCGCGGACTGCCGCATCGACGAGCATCTGGGCCTTCCATCGAACGGGAGTCGGGCACATCCTCGACCAGATCACTTGGCTGTCAACGCCACAGACCAGATGAAGGGACCGCAACAACGCGAAACCCGCCTGGACATGGCGCTAGGTTTTTCTCCCAATGTTGCGCACCACCGAACCATCCCAACCTTGCAGCTCAGTCAATTGGGAGACGCAAACTAGAAAGGTAGTTCGGTGCGCGGCCCGGCGAAGTAACCCAGTGCTTCGTCCGAACGCGCTCGAAGCTGGGCATCATCCAGCCCTGCATACGCGGCTACGTCATTCAGAGCGGGTATCCACCTGTTGGTGAGCAGTTGGGCGAGACGAGGCGGGAAGTGCCGTTTCTTTCCTTCGGCGGTGAGAAAGGGCGGTAGAAAGCACAGTGCGATCATCTGAAGAGACGATGTGTGCGTGCTTGAAAAGAACAACCAATAGGGAAAATGTTCATCCAATGCATAAATGAATGCGCGAACGGACTCGATTTCGAACAGCTCGTCGCCGGTGTCATTGTATCCGTCGATACGGAGGTCGAGTATTCCTTGGGCGTCGCGGGCGTGTTCGGGAGAACTCAGTAACCGTTGGAGCACCCGTAGTGTCGGTTCGATGTCGCCGGATTCGATGTCGGTACGGGCGACTACGAGGTGCAGCGAGTCGAATGGTAGGCGGTTCTCGTCGGCGAGGTGTGCGGCCACGGCGAGCAGATCTTCGGCGAGATCGGCGTTATGGAATCGGGCGTATCGTGATTTCGACTTCATCAGTTCGCCGTTGAGTTGGCGCGCAAGACTTATGAACTCGGGGGTGGTGATCGGCGCATGCAGAGTCGAGAGATCGTCGACAAGATTGAACTGCCATGCCCAGACGGGCTGCTGGTATGTCATCGGTTGTCCGCGGACGGACTCGCTGGTGAAGTGCAGGTCCGATGTCGTTCGGTCGGGCGGGGCTGCGATATTACAGACGACGACAACCTGACGTGACCCGTTGGGTCGTGTTACCTCGGAGATGAACACGACTTCCTGGCCGCCGCAATTGATTGTCAGTAGCCTGCGACCGTTCGGCTGATTTGTAGACGGCAGTGCGGTGACATTCCAGCGATCTCGCTGATTGGCGTCCGCGTCGGGGATACACTCGCTGATGTACCAGCCGACGAGTCGCCGAATCATTGGATATGCCGGATGTGCGGACAGTTCGTGGAATCGGGCCCAGGGCGTGGCCGCCCGGACGGATCCGTCGGTCGAGTCGTTGTACCATGCCCGGTTCCTCATCAGCGCGAGTTCGCCGGTGCTGTCGACGCATTTGCGCTTTGGTTCCGACGCCCGACGCTCGACGAGGGCACGGCGCATGTGTTCGTATATTGTGTCGAGAGTCAGGTATTCCGGCCCGTCGGGCGCGCCATTGTCAAGCAGGTCGATCAGCGCCCCGGTGAACGCGGTGTACTGTTCGCCTTCGGGCGCGTGGGCGATCTGGTTTTCCGACGTCGACGTCAGCGTGTATGTGCCGCTCACGTCCATGGTTGCGATGACCGATTCGGCGGCGCCTGAGCCCATCGCTTCGAAGGCGCGCCCGGAGAAACAACAATCCAGGATCAGAACGCGGTTCCTGGCCGGGGACTTGGTCATGATGTTGCGGATATCGTCGATATCGATTGCTAGCCAGAACTTGTCGAGTGTGCGGGGCGAATTCGTGAGGCTGAGGAAGAGCCGATGACGCGGATCCAGTAGGCCGTGGCCGGCGTAATAGACCAGCAGCAGGTCTTCGGCTTCGTCCGCTGCTGAGAGCACGGCGGACAGGACGTCACGTGTATCCGTCGCATCGACGATGGATTCGCAATTCCGGGCCGGCAGTCCGAAACCATGATCACTGGTAAGGATGTCGGCCAGGTCTGGCACGTTACGGGCCACCGCGGGCAGGCCCGGCAGGGCTACGTCATCGTAATTGCTCGTGCCGATCAGGACCGCCCGGGAACGAAGGCCGTCCGGCAACCGCATTGCTGCTCTCCTCGTCAGGGTTATGTGCCTCGAATATCTTGGCGATCTGGTCTGCCGCTGGACCTGCGCCGGTGATCTCGACCCGAGTGCCGTCTGGTGCGGTGACTTCAACCCGGAGTTCGGACCGACGCTGCTGAAGCCACATCGCGATTGATCGCGCCAGCACCGTCGCGGCCCCACCGCTGCCGAGTGCGACGATCAGTACCTCTTCCAATCCGCCCATTTCGCCGGTGCAGATCGGTTGGTGCTCGGCGCGGACGTGGCCGCGCAGCAATGATTCTCGGCTTGTCCAGTCCCGCAGTGACACGAGTTCGTGGTGTAGATCGTGGCTGCCCGCCACACGAAGTTGCACATCCATGTGCTGCCTCCCCTCTCGACGTTCGGGAGCGTACCAGCCGGTGGCGTGACGTCTACCTTGATGGGTGCGCAATTGTACTGTCGCCCAGAACGTTCGGCTGTTGCGCTGAATCGCGATCGAGCGTGTGGTCTCGGCTGGGCTGTGTCTCCCAATGGCGAGCCGCTCGGCCACATACGAGCACACGTCGTCGCGGACACCGTCGATGTCCCAGTCCGCCCACCGCAACAACCGCTGCATCTGTCCGGACTCACCTCACCAGCCCGCTCGGCCAGCGTCCACCCGTTCTTCCGCTCGAGACCCGCCACCAGCCCCGTCACATACTCCCGGGCCCGGCCCCGCGGCTCCGACCGCGTGAACCGGCCACCAATCCGCGCGTACAACGAATCCAACTCCGCCCCAACAACGTCCTCCACCACCACACCAGCAAGCTACCGAACCGACTGTCGTTGCGGTACTAGCCCCCGTTCGAGGTCGGTGAGGTACAGCTCCAGATTGGAAGCTATCTTGCCCAGGACCTTTGGGACGTAAGCAGCAATTTCCTCGAACGTTAACTCAGCCGAGACTGGCCCGCCATGGTACTGCCGAAGATACCGCGCGATGTCCTCGCGTTCCTCCTGCGGCAGGCCATGAAACGGGTCGCGCGAGTGGTAGTCGTGCAGATTTGACAGGTGGATGAAGCTGCAACCGAAGCGATACACCAGTCGAATCCACCCATCATGAAGGGTATGTGCAAGATCGACCATGTCCCGGTCTGTCACCCTCCTCGACCTGCCATTGCTCGTGGGCAGTGTCCAGATCTCCCCAGAGACGGCTTGTCGTAGAAGCCGCGCCCGCAGCCGCGGATCGTGTTGTTTCAGAAGGAAGATGACTCGGACCATGGAGTCCAGCTCCTGGCGCAAGATCCCGACAGCAATGGACAACCATGTCCGTTGAGCCGCGACGGACATGGCTTCCTCGTGCTCCTGCGACCGTGCGCGCACCTGTCGGCAAAACCAAGCCACATCATCGGCAGAAGCTTCCTCGCTCATGTGGTGACGATAACGTTCACACCGTGATCAACGGAACGCGAATCCCGGGTCATGTACGATTTTCGCGAGTAACTCGGCTTGGAA